>NZ_JBOHDN010000125.1:0-44354 GCF_050699375.1 Nocardioides sp.
TCCAGGGTGACCGTGAGTTTGGCGAGGTTCTTCCGGCGCCCGTCGAGCAACGACGTGTCGGTGTGGACGTCCGCGAGGACGTACGGCACGCCGACCTCGGCCCAGCCGAGGCCACGGACATACGGGAGCTCCAGCGCCAGGCTGGTCAAGCACGAGAATCCGATCTCAACCAGCTTCGGTCGACTGTCACCGGCACAGTCAACGCGCTCGGCGATCTGCCAGTGCTCCTTCCCGCTCGCCACCTGGCCCTCGAGGGCCATCAGGGGCCCGGCCCGACCTGACTCGACCGTCCCGCTCGAGAGGTCGACGACCTGCGTCTCGCCCCCATACTCGACCTCCAGGCTCGGAGTCGAACCCTCCGCCACACCTACTACGGCATGGCGGCCCTCGTCCGTCACGTCGTCCCCTGACGGAATCTCGATGCGATCAGGGCCGGCGTCCACCGTCAGGTGGATCGCGGACATCCCGCCCTCCAGCGCCTTGTTGGACAGGTCGGCCTGGGACATCGCCAGAAGAGCCTCACTGACGTCGGTGGGATAGACGGAAAGGTCGTCCAGCTCCCACTCGATTCCGATCAGTTCGGCGCCGTCAGCGGCTTCGAGGTCGGAGAAGGTGTACTTCGAACCGTCGTCGAGATACGCCATCTGCTCCTCGACGCGCAGCTTTAGAACTCCGCTGGGCAGGTACACCGAGATCGGGCGGTCTGCGGTCGGATCGTGCCCCTCGACGAATGTCTCGCCCACACCGAGAGTCTTGCCGTCGAACTCCTTCTCGGGATGTCCCCCGCAGCCCACGGTCACAGCCAGCAGAGCGGCGACGACACAGCCAGCGAACGAACCCCGAGCGTTCATGGGACGACATTAGCGTCGCGGGTGGTCTGGTCTCGTCAAGCTCGACCGGCGGGCTACGCGACCTTGTTCATCTCGCCCGAGTGCTCGATGTCCTCGTCGAGCTGGTGGCGGGCGTCGGGGTGGCCGTGGAAGTGCTGGTAGGAGTAGCCCAGGACGGCGAGGGCGATGACGCAGGAGCCGATGAGGGTGACGCCGGTCCAGGCACCGCCGAGGAGCCAGAAGGTGGCTTCGAGCGGCCACCAGTGCGGCGCCGGCGGGTTGATCAGGAAGATGACGCCGACGGCGGCGATGGAGAGCGCACCCAGGGTGGACAGGATGATCCGTGGCCAGGTCTCGACGCCCTCTGCAGCGCCTCGCAGCGCCCGGAGACGGACCGGCTCGACGAAGCGACGGGCCCAGGCGTACTGCCGAGACAGCACCGCGAGGCCGGCGAAGAGCATCAGCAGCCCTGGGCCCGGCAAAACCATCGCGGCGATCCCGGCGACCACGAGCAGCCACCCAGCGGTCTCGTAGGCGAGCCGCTTCGCTGCGGCTCCTGCGAGGGACTTCATACGGATAGCCTGCCATTCGGGGACAACCCCGAGAGCAACTAGGGGAATTTTACGAGAAGTCATGCGGCCAGGTCGTACTTGACGCCCTCAGGACTCGGGAACGTCAGCCACAGCACGGCGAGGACGATGTCACCGATCACCGGCACCACCAGGATCAGCTGCCACCACCCGGATCGGTTGACGTCGTGGAGCCGCCGCGCACCCAGCGCGATGGTCGGTACGAACACGGTCAGCGCATAGAGACCGACCACGATGCTCACCACCTCGTTGCGCGCCAGCACTACGAGGATGAGCGCGAGAAGGTTCACGAGCATCGGCCAGAGCAGCTCGGTGCGGCTGGCGCGACCCGAGAATGTCGCGTACTTCTTCCAGAACCGCGAGTACGCCTCGGTGATCGAGGCCGCTCGGAGCGGCTGGCTCAAGGGGATCGTCACGGGCAGGAACCTTAGGTGGGGACGTCGGCTACGTAAATGTCTGTCGGGGCATCTGGTCCGCATGTTGGCAAAGTCGATCTTCCCGCAGGAAACAGACGCATACGGAAACATAAGGGGCGGCGTACGGAAACATTCCGTACGCCGCCCCCGGCAGTTGTCTCTGAGCTCGACGGGATCGCCGAGCCCGACCACCGAGACGATCAGGCCTCGGCGGCCTCGTCGATGGCAGCCGCCACACGCTTGTGGGCCTCCCAGATCTCCTCCGGCAGGTTGAACTGCTTGAGGTGCTCCTCGCGGAAGCCCATCTCCTGCTTCCAACGCTCCAGGTCGAGGTTGAGGATCCGGTCGAGGTCCTCCTGCGGCAGGTCGAGTCCGCGCAGGTCGAGCTCGTCCTCGGTCGGGATGATGCCGACGGGGCTCGGCTGGCCCTTGACCTCACCCTTCTGGAACTGCTGCAGCCACAGCAGCGCGCGCACGTTCTCGCGGTAGCCGGGCCACAGGAAGTGACCGTCGTCGGCGTCGCGCTGGAACCAGTTGACGTGAGCGAAGACCGGCTTGACGGTGGCCTCGCCGATGATCTTCAGCCAGTGGCGGGCGTAGTCGCCCTCCTCGTAGGCGAGGAACGGACGCATCGACATCGGGTCGTAGCGCAGGACGCCCTCGAGGCCGTCGGCCGCGGCGGTCGCCTCGGCACCCAGGGTGAGGCCGTCGTAGACGCCCTCGGCCACGTCGGTGATCGCACGGATCAGCGGCTCGCGGTCACGAGTACGCCCACCGAAGATGATCGCGTCGACGGGTACGCCGGCCGCGTCGTCGAAGTCGGGCGCCGCGTTGGGCACGTGCGAGATCGGGGCGGTGAAGCGGGAGTTGGGGTGGGCCCAGGGCTCCCGGAGCTCGGAGTCGAGCCGGCTGGCGAGGCGCTCGCCCTTCCAGTCGATCCAGCCGTCGAGGTCGTCGGGGTGGTGCTTCGTGAGCCCCTCCCACCAGACCTCCTGGGTCTTCTCGTTGTAGGCGACGTTGGTGAAGATCGCACCCGAGCCCGGCAGGATCGCCTGGACGGCGCCCGGGTTGGTCTTCTCGTTGGTGTCCTTGGCGACGCCGAAGACGCCGTTCTCGGGGTTGAAGGCGCGGAGCTGGCCGTCCTCGCCGACCCAGATCCAAGCGATGTCGTCGCCGTAGAAGGCAACCTCGTAACGCTCACCGAGGGCGTCGGGCGAGAGCGTCATGGAGAGGTTGGTCTTGCCGCTGGCCGACGGGAAGCCACCGACGACGTGGAACTCCTCGCCGGTCTCCTTGTCCTTGATGCCCAGGAGCAGGAACTGCTCGGCGAGGAACTTGCCGGAGGCGCGGCCGTCGTAGCAGGCCTGGCGCAGGCCGTGGGCGATCTTGCCCAGCAGCGCGTTGCCGCCGTAGGAGGAGCCGAAGTGCAGGATCGTACGCTGGTCGGCGACCGTCGCGAAGAGACGCTGGTCCTTGTCGGTGCCCTGGCCGAGGTTGGGCAGGTCACCGGTCACGTGCACCGCACGGACGAAGGAGCTGGGGTCCGCGAGGTTGTTGATGTAGTCGATGCCGACGCGCGCCATCCGGATCATCTGCTGCACGACCGGGCGGCTGTCGGTGAGCTCGACACCCGCGGCGTACGCCTCCAGAGGCGAGCCGACCGGAGCCATCAGGTAGGGGATGACGTACATCGTCTTGCCCTTCGAGGCACCGGTCATCCGCTCGGTGAGCGTCTTGACGGTCTCCTCGGCCGGCTTCCAGTTGTTGTAGACGCCCTTGTCCTCCGGCTTGGAGGTGGCGACCACGGTGCGCTCCTCGGAGCGCGCGGTGTCCTTGCTGTAGGAACGGCTGTAGTAGCGGCCACCCGTCACCGGGAGAAGCTCGCCCGCCTCGAGGGACTCCTGAAGGAGCCGCTCGTCGTCGGCTGCGCTGACGACCTCGACCCGGTCAGCTCCGGTCACCCCTGCCCAGTACGAGACGTACTCGCGCACATGGGGATTCGTCAGCCCTGCCTCATCGAGGACCTTCTCCACGTCAACCATTCCGACACCCTTCAAAGTTTCGCCGATTGCAGGCACGTTACCGGACTTGAAGAACCCTTCAAGTGAGGTACCGTGCACCAGACTGAGTCATTGATCACCGACCTGGACAATTGATCGATCCAAGTGCCCAGGATGTTCCGAATGGGGGTCCTATGCCCGGCAGCATGCCGCTCTACGAGGCTAAGGCCGAGCTGTTCCGCACTCTCGGTCACCCCACCCGGATCAGGGTCCTCGAGCTCCTCCAGGATGGCCCGATGCCGGTGCGCGACCTGCTCACCGAGCTGGACCTGGAGGCCTCCAATCTTTCCCAGCAGCTCGCGGTGCTACGCCGTTCCGGCCTGGTCACATCCAGTCGGGAGGGCTCGATGGTCTTCTACGCGCTGAGCACTCCGGCGCTGGCCGACCTGCTCGCCGACGGCCGCTCCATCCTGGCCGCCAAGCTGCACACTTCGGAGGAGCTGCTCGCCGAGCTCCGCTCTGGAGTCTGAGTGATATTCGCCTCATTTCGATTGGCGTTCCGTAATGTGGATGTGACGCCGATGTCGCGTCGTGACACGTATTACATCTAAGGTTTCTCGAGTGATCCCCCAACACATCGCCGTTGAATTGTTTCAAGGCTCCATGACCGGCCCAGTGGGCGACTGATGGACCTCATTCTCGGGACCTTCGCCACCTCCTTCACCGGAGGCCTCTTTCCGGTCATCAACTTCGAGACCTACCTCGCGGTGGCCGCCTCGAACCTGACCTTCTCCGCCCTGATCCTCGCCCTGGTGGCGGGCGTCGGCCAGACCACCTCCAAGGTCGTCTGGTACTACGCCGGCCACGGCACCACCGCCCTCCCCTTCGTCCGCAAGAAGATGGCCTGCGAGAAGTGGCGGCTGCGGATGGAGAAGTGGGAGCGACGTACGCAGGGCCGACCCGCCTACGCAGGCGGGCTGCTCGCGGTAGCCGCTCTCAGCGGTCTGCCACCCCTGGCGATCCTCGCCGTGGTCTACGGCACGCTCAAGGCCAACCTGGTGCTGTTCGTCGCGATCACCTTCGTGGGCCGCGTACTTCGGTCCTGGATGATCCTCGAAGCCGCCGCGTTCGCGTGGGTCCGCACCTGACCGGTGGTCGAGCGGCCTGACCGGTGGTCGAGCTTGTCGAGACCCCCTGATCCAACTGGATCTAGGCTGTCCGCATGCCTCAACCAGCTGGATTCGTCGGAGCCACCGCCAACCTCGGCCTGAAGGAGGGCGCTGACGACTTCGCCGTCGTAGCCGCCCCCTCGGGCCCGGTCACGAGCGCAGCGGTCTTCACCCGATCCCGCTTCGCCGGCGCCTCGGTGCAGGTCAGCCGGGCCGAGGACGTCTCCGCCTATCGGGGCATGGTCACCGTCTCCAAGAACGCCAACGTCGCGACCGGCCCGGTGGGGCACGCCAACGCCTTGGACGTACGCCGCCTGGCGGCCGACGTCGTCGGCGTACGCCCCGAGGAGCTGCTGGTCGCCTCGACAGGCGTGATCGGTGTTCCGTACCCGATGGATGTGCTCACGCCGGCCATCGAGAAGCTCGCCGGCACCGCCGGCGAGGCCGACTTCGCGGCGGCCGCGGCGGCGATCATGACGACCGACACGATCGCCAAGATCGAGACCCGCAGCGTCGGCGGGGCGACGATCGTCGGGATCGCCAAGGGCGTCGGGATGATCGAGCCCAACATGGCCACGATGCTGACCTACTTCTTCAGCGACGCCGCGGTGCCTGCCGCCGACCTGGACGCCCTCTTCCGCCGGGTCGTCGACGTCACCTTCAACGCGGTCTCGATCGACACCGACACCTCCACCTCCGACTCGGCCGGCATCTTCTGCTCCGGCGCCGCCGGCCCGGTGGACCTCGGCGAGTTCGAGTCGGCGCTCCACAGCGCCGCCCTGGCCCTGGTCAAGAAGATCGCCTCCGACGGCGAAGGCGCCTCCAAGCTGATCTCGGTCTCCGTCACCGGTGCCCGCGACGACGCCCAGGCCAAGCTGGTCGGCAAGACGGTCGTCAACTCGCCGCTGGTCAAGACGGCCGTACACGGCGCCGACCCCAACTGGGGCCGCATCGCGATGGCCATCGGCAAGCTCCACGAGGAGACCGACATCTCCCCCGAGAACGTACGCATCTCCTTCGGCGGCGCCGAGACCTACCCGGTCCCGGTCTCCCCCGACCTGCTCGCCAGCCTGTCGGCCTACCTGACCGGCGACGAGATCTCGATCGAGATCGACCTCGGCATCGCCTCGGGTCAGTTCACCGTCTACGGCTGCGACCTCACCGACGGCTACATCCGCATCAACGCCGACTACACGACCTGACAGCCCGCCGAGTCGGCGCGTCTGCCCCACAATCAGACCCCGAGTCGGCGCAACCGCCCCAGATTCAGGACCCGGTGACGTCTCGACCTGCAGAACTGACGCCTCGGCCGGCACGGGTGACGTCTCGGCCTGCAGAAGTGACGCCTCGGCGGGTGGAGGCGGGGTCAGCCGGCGTGAGAGCGGTGGCCGGTGGTGGAGGCGAGGAGGGTCGAGGCGCGGCGTACGACCAGCTCGACCACGTCGGGGTGGGGGCCGATGACGTCGGCGACGACATCGGCGCCCGCGGCCGCCGAGCGGGTCCGGACCGCTTCGGAGAAGAAGCCGGGAGCGAGGAGGTAGGGCGAGACCGCGTCGCCGGGGCGTACGACCTGGTCGAGGGCCGGGGCGCCGGAGCCGGAGACGGTGGCGACCCGCACCGGACCACCCCAGGCGTCGGCCAGCAGCGTGCCGGCGGCCTCGATGTCGGCACGGGCAGCCGGATCGTTGGACCCGGCGGCTACGAGGACGACCGGCCGGCCCGGCGAGGCGCCCGCGGCGACCAGCCGGGACACCTGCGCAGAGGCGAGCATCGGGTCGGGGCCGAGCGGTGCTCCCAGGGTCACGGGCGCAGCGGCCGCGGCGACGGCGGCCGGCAGGTCGACGCGTACGTGATAGCCGGTCGACAACAACAACGGCACGACCAGCGTGGGCTGCCGGGTCGCCGCGACGACATCGGCGAAGAGCGGCTCACAGAGCTCGACGTACGCCGCCCTCGACTCCATCCGGAGCCGGCGCCCGGCCTGTTTGGCGATGATCGAGGCGACGGCGTTCCCAAGAAGACGCCGAGTCCCGTGTGCGACGACCACGAGCCCGGTCATCGGTGACCACTTCCCCACATGTGCGTGGAAGTTGCGAGGTCGGACGCCATGCGGGCCGCCACTTCCCCGCACATGCGCGATTCTGTCGGACGGATCACTGCGCCACCGCCAAGCGGTAGCCACGCTTGACCACTGTCTGGATCGCCTTCGTCCCGAGCACCGAGCGGAGGCGGGCGACCGCCATCTCGACGGCGTGCTCGGAGCCGGCGGTGCCGGAGGGGAGCATGGCGAGCAGGGCCTGACGGGAGACGACGTTGCCGGGGTTGGCCACCAACGCGCCCAGGACGGCGGCCGGCGCCGGGGAGAGCTTCACCTCGGCGCCGTCGAGGATCACCGCGTCGTCGTGCAGCAGCAGCTGGTGGCCGCCGGCGAGCTCGATGAGCAGTCCCTCGCGGCGCAGCGGCAGCTCGGTCTCGAGCAGCTTGACCATCGCGGCGGTCCGCGATCGGTCGGGGATCGTCGTGGGTACGCCCCACATCTCGAAGGCGGCAGCGGTCACCGGGCCGACGCAGGCAGCGACGACGTCGGCCTGGAACGCCGCCACGACCTCGTCGCGCAGACCCACGGACCCGGCAGCCTGCATGAACGCCGCCACGGCGGGTGCGGAGGTGAAGGTGACTGCGTCCAGCTCGCCGTCGGCCAGCGTCTCGACCAGGCGGAACATCGGCTCCGGGTCGGAGGCAGACTCGACCCGGTAGACGACCACGTTGATCACCTCGGCGCCCTGCCGGGTCAGCGCGTGCACGACCAACGACAGCGACTGCCCGTGCTCCTGCACCACGATCCGCTTGCCGGTGAGGTCGCGGCCACGCAGGTGCTCGAGTACGTCGTCGAACTCCTCCGACTCCGGCGCCCACAGCTCGCGCAGCCCACGCCGCCGCAGCGCCCCGACCGACTTCGGCCCGCGGGCCAGGATCTCGGCGCCGCCGAGCGTCTCCAGGAGCGGTTCGAGCAGTCCCCACTCCTCGACGGCGTCGAACCACGTACGTGTCCCGATGCCGGTGGTCGCCAGGAACATGTCGATCTTCTGACCGATGATCTGCTCGGTCACCGTACGCAGCGCGCCGGCGTCGACGCGGTTGGGGTCGACGGAGAGCGCGGGCGCCCACACCACATGAGCCCCGCGCCGCTCGAGCAGGTTGATCTGCTCCTCGGCCTTCCGCGCCGCGGTCACCCCGACGCGGAAGCCGCTCAGCGCGCCACTGTCCACGTCTGAATCGTAGATCTCCTGCGCCATCTGCACTGCCATGGATCCACCCTGCGGCAATCGCATTTCGCCATACGCAGGCCGCCCGAATCGTAGGGGCTAACTTTCCCTCACAGCCTCACAGTGCTTCTTCGCTGCGGAGCTCGTCGCGACCGGGCTCGTCGCGACCGGCCCATCGGAACGCCCAGCCCAGCCCTCTTCCGCGCGAACGAATTTTCGTTCGCGGCGACAAGGGGCTACAGCTCGACGATGGGTCCCGGCGCACCTGGCCCCGAAGCGCCGCCCTGCGCAGCGGCCGGGTCGCGGTTCCATCGACCGGAGAGACCCGCCCCGACGAGGAGGGCCGCGGCGACCGGGCACAGGACGCTCGCGTAGGCGAGAGCCCCGATCTGGAGCAGGCGGATGCCGAAGAGGTCCGTCAGCTCCCACAGCGTCTGCTGGGAGAACATCGCCACCAGCCCGATCAGACCACAGAGTGCGCCGGCGACGAGCGGGCCGACACCTGCGATCCGGCCCGCGGCCGCAGCGGCGAGGAGCAGCAGCACACCCAGAAGCAGCAGGCCGATCCCCGCGACCGAGGATCCGAGCCTGACTGCTTCCGCGTACTGCACCGATCCGCCGGCCATCGCACACCCGAGACCCAGCAGCGTGAGCACGACAGAGCCGATCACGCTGACCCGGTGACGCTTCGGCCACGGCATCGAATCCACCTGTTGAAGCACGCCCGCAGATGATGCCTGCGCCCCGAGATCGCTCATGCCCTCACCCTAGTGGCGCGCCCGTCGGGCCGCCCGTCCCCCGGCGACCGTCTACCCCACCCGGCGGGCGCCGACCCGGATCTCACCGTCGACGAGGTCGACCTCGTACGTCGCGACCGAGACCGACGGGTCGTCGAGACACACTCCGGTCTCCAGTGAGAACGGCTGCTTGAGCAGCGGCGAGGCCACGAACGGCACGTCGCCGCGGGTGCCGAGGATCCCCCGGGCCAGGACCGAGGCGTGACCGAAGGGGTCGAAGTTCGACAACGCGAAGATCCGGTCGTCGACGGTCCGGAAGACGGCGACCACCTCGCCCCGCACCAGCGCGGCGATGCCCGTCTCCGGGTCGATGTCGTCGAGGCGACAGACGGTGATGTACGTAGCGGTCTGGGTCATCGCGCCTGCTCCATCGTGTGCTCGTCGGCGCTCGGCCGGCCGATCGGGATCGTGGATCCGAGCTCGACCGGCCCGTCGGCGACGTCCGGGACGATCTGGCCACGGGTGGACCCGAAGGAGATGTTGGGGTCCGGGATGTCCGGAGCGTTGACGAAGGAGACGAACCGCTTCAGCTTCTCCGGGTCCTCGATCGTCGCCTTCCACTCGTCGAAGTAGCCGTCGACGTGCGTGGCCATCGCGGCCTCGAGCTCGGTGCCCAGGCCGAGGACGTCGTCGACCACGACCTCACGCACCCGGTCCAGGCCGTCGTCCAGGGAGTCGATCCAGGTCGAGGTGCGCTGGAGACGGTCGGCGGTGCGTACGTAGTACATGAGGAAGCGGTCGAGGTAGCTGACCAGCTCCTCGGTGCTCAGGTCACCGGCGAGCAACTGAGCGTGGGCCGGGATGGCGCCACCGTTGCCCCCGACGTACAGGTTCCAGCCCTTCTCGGTCGCGATGACACCGAAGTCCTTCCCGCGGGCCTCCGCGCACTCGCGGGCGCACCCGGAGACGCCACCTTTGAGCTTGTGCGGCGAGCGCAGCCCGCGGTAGCGGGTCTCCAGCATGATCGCCAGCCCGACGGAGTCCTGGACGCCGTAGCGGCACCAGGTCGAGCCGACGCAGGACTTCACGGTACGCAGGGACTTCCCGTACGCATGGCCCGACTCGAACCCGGCGTCGACCAGGCGCTTCCAGATCGCGGGCAGGTCCTCCATCCGGGCGCCGAACATGTCGATGCGCTGGCCGCCGGTGATCTTGGTGTAGAGGCCGAACTCCTTGGCCACCTCACCGATCACGATCAGGCCCTCGGGAGTGACCTCGCCGCCGGGGATGCGCGGGACGACGGAGTAGGAGCCGTTCTTCTGGAGGTTGGCCAGGTAGGCGTCGTTGGTGTCCTGGAGCTTGCGGTTCTCCTTGGCCAGGACGTGCCCGTTGAGCTGACTGGCCAGGATCGACGCGACCGCGGGCTTGCACAGGTCGCAGCCGCGGCCGGTGCCGTGGGCCTCGATGATCTGGTCGAAGGTCTTGTAGCCGTGGATCAGCACCACGTCGAAGAGCTCGGCGCGGGTCATGGTGAAGTGCTCGCAGAGCGACGTGTCGACGGCCTTGCCCTGAGCGGTGAAGTAGTCCTCGACGATCTTCTTCACCTGCACCTTGCACGAGCCACAGGTGGAGCCGGCCTTGGTCTCCTTGGTGACGTCGGCGGCGCTCTCGCAGCCGTTGTCGACGGCCGCCTCGATGTCACCGCGGGTGACGTTGTTGCAGGAGCAGATCTGCGCCTCCGGCGGAAGCTGCAGTGAGCTGTGCCCTCCCCCACCGCCCGTGGTCTGGGGGAGGATCAGCTCCTCCGGGTTCTCCGGAAGCGTCATGCCCGAGGCGACCATGGGCCGGAGCAGGCCGTACGCGCTCGCGTCGCCGACCAGCACTCCGCCGAGCAGCCTGGTGCCGTCCTCGCTGATCACCAGCTTCTTGTAGACACCGGCGACGGCGTCGGAGTAGGTCAGCTCGAGGCACTCGTCGGTGGTGCCGTGCGCGTCACCGAAGCTCGCGACGTCGACACCGAGCAGCTTGAGCTTTGTCGACATATCGGCACCGGCGAACGTCCCGGCGCCACCCAGAAGGGCATCGGCGACGACCTCGGCCATGTCGTAGCCCGGGGCCACCAAGCCGTACATCTTCCCGCCCGGCGCCGCGCACTCTCCGACGGCCCACACGTGCGGGTCGGAGGACCGGCACTGCTCGTCGACCAACACCCCGCCGCGCTCGGCCAGGTCCAGGCCGGCCGCGCGGGCGAGCGCGTCGCGGGGGCGGATGCCGGCCGAGAAGACGAGCATGTCGATCGGAAGCGGCTCCTCGACGTCCTTGAACTTCAGCGCGCTGACCTTGCCGTCGAGGTGACCCCCGGCGTCCGCGTCGATCGCCTCCGGCAGGGCCGACTCGGTCATCACACCGGTGTGAACGGTGAGGCCGAGGTCGGTGATGTGCCGACCGAGCACACGGCCACCGGCCTCGTCGATCTGGACAGACATCAGCCGCGAGTTCATCTCGACCACATGGGTCTCGACACCGAGCTGGTGCAGCGCGTTCGCGGCCTCGAGCCCGAGCAGGCCACCGCCGATCACGGCCCCGGCCTTCGCGGTCTTCGCCGCTTCGCGGATCGCCTCGAGATCCTCGATCGTGCGGTAGACGAAGACGTTCCCGAGCTCCGAACCCGGCACCGGCGGCACGAACGGTGCCGCTCCGGTGGCGAGCACCAGCTCGTCGTACGCCATCTCCTCGCCGTCGCCCAGCATCACCGTCCGGGCGGCGGGGTCGATCTCGACGACGCTCGTGCCGGTGCGCAGCGTGACCCGCGGGTCCTCATACGTCCCGGAGGGCAGGAAGGAGAGTGCCTCGGCGCCGACCTCGAAGAAGCTGGTGAGGGCGACGCGGTCGTACGCCGGGCGTGGCTCCTCCCCGATCACCACGATGTCGTGGGTCTCGGTGAGGCCGCGCTCGACGGCGGCGGTCACGAAACGGTGGCCGACCATGCCGTGGCCGACGACGACGACCTTCTTGCGGAGGTGAGGGCTCATGACGGGGTTCCTTCCACTGAGCGCTTTCTGGGACTTGAGGCGAGGAGCAGGCGTACGGTCGGCGCGCAGCCGCCGCAGCCGGTGGTGGCGCGGGTGGTCTCGCGTACGTCCTCGAGGGAGTCGCAGGACCGGATCCGGCCGGCGCTGACGCCGGCACAGGCGCAGACCTCCGCGTCGTCGGGGAGCTGTACGCCGCTGCCCGAGCCGGCGGCGGCCGGTTCGGGCAGCAAAAGCTGCCCGGGCTCGTGTTCGCCGAGGACGGTCTGCCGGTCGAACGCCTGGGTGATCAGACCGACCCGGCTCAGGTCACCGACGAGGGCACCGGCGACGATTCGTCCGTCGCGGATGACCAGCTTGCGGTGGGTGCCCAGGATCGGGTTGGCGATCTCGACGACCTCTCCTGTCTCGTTCTCGGGCTCGCCGAGGACGCAGACGTCGAGGTCGGTGGCGCGCAGCCGGGCGACGACCCGGTGACCCTGATAGGTCGCGGGGTTGCCGGCGAGCACGTCGGCCAGCACCCCGGCCTGCTCCCAGGCCGGCGAGACGAAGCCGGTGGTGGTGCCGTCGTGCTCGGCGCAGTCGCCGATCGCGTAGACGCTCGGGTCGTCGACGCTGCGCAGCTGGTCGTCGACGACGACGCCGCGGCGCACCGTGAGATCGGCGCGGCGGGCCAGGTTGGCGCGAGGGCTGCCGCCGGCGGTGAGCACCACCAGGTCGGTCTCGAGGGTGTAGCCGTTGTCGAGCTTGAGCCCGTCGTCGGTCAGGCGGGTCGCGCGGGCGCCGAGGTAGACCTGGGTGCCGAGCTTGGCCATCGACCGTTTGAGCACCTTGCCCGCCGACGCGTCCACCTGGCTGTTGAGCAGGTGGTCACGGCCCTCGACGATCTCGGTCTCGACACCCCGGACCGCGAGCGCCCGGGCAACCTGCAGGCCGAGCAGGCCGCCACCGACGATCACCGCTCGCCTCGGCCGGTCGTGGAGGCTCTGTCGGTCGAGGAGGGCGAGCAGGCGCGCGCAGTCGTCGAGGCTGCGGAACGCCTGCACCCGCGGGTCCAGCGAGCCATCCATCCGCACCACGCCGCGGATCGGGGGCAGGCTCGGGATGCTCCCCGTGGCCAGGACGACCTGGTCATAGGGAACCGTCGTCCGGTCGGCGAGCTCCACCTCGTGGCGGTCACGGTGGATGTCCACGACGAGGCAGCCCAGCCGGAGATCGACTCCCCGCTCGGCGTACCACTGCCTCTCGCGCAGCGCGAGCGCCTCGGGACGGTGGGTGCCCTCGAGCACCGCGGAGAGAAGAATGCGGTTGTACGGAGCGTGCTGCTCCTCCGCGAGGACCGTCGTCTGGGGGCCGAGGCCGCGAGCGACCAGCCCCTCGACCAGCCGTGCCGCGGCCATCCCACCGCCGATGATGACGATCCGCTGTTGCTGCTCCTCGCGCTGCTGTAACACGTCGTTCGTAGTACTACTCGCCCTATCAGAACGACCGGATAGTCCTACGAACGACGTGTTACCCGCGATCGGTGCGCCGCTCATGCGCTCACCGCCGCGGCACAGACCTTGAACTCCGGCATTCGGCTCGACGGGTCGAGGGCGTCGTTGGTCAGCCTGTTCGCGCCGACCCAGTGGAACGGTACGAAGATCGTGTCGGGACGGATCGTGGTGACGACCCGGGCCGGCGCCTTCAGGTCGCCGCGCGGCGTGCGTACGACGACCGGGTCACCGTCGTGGGCGCCGACCCGGTCCGCGACCAGCGGGTGGAGCTCCACGAAGATCCCGCCGTCGGGGAGGTCCTTGATCCGTCGGGTCTGCGCGCCGGACTGGTACTGCGCGAGCACGCGGCCGGTGGTGAGGTGCAGGGGGTACGCAGCGGAGGGCTCCTCCGCCGGGCCGCTGTGGGTGACATCGACGAACCGGGCCCGGCCGTCGGCGTGGAAGAAGGTGTCGGCGAACAGGCGCGGCGTGCCCTCGCTGCCCTCCGGGCACGGCCAGAAGACACCGTCCTCCTCGCGGATCCGGGCATAGGTGATGCCGCTGTAGTCGGCCTTGCCACCTTTGGTGGCGGCCCTGAGCTCGGTGAAGATCTCCTCGGGATCGGTCGACCAGAGGGGCCCGCCGGATACGACGGGACGTTCTTGTCGGTCTACCGACGAGTAACCGGCAGATTCGTCCCGTCGTATCCCGGCCCGAGCCTCGAGGCGAGTGGCCAGGCCGGCGATCACGTCCAGGTCGGAACGTACGCCGTCGGGTGGGGTGACCGCGGCCTGCCGCAGGATGACCCGGCCCTCGAGGTTGGTCATGGTGCCGGTCTCCTCGGCCCACTGAGTGACCGGCAGCACGACGTCGGCCAGCGCGGCGGTCTCGCTCATCACCATGTCGGCCACGACGAGCAGGTCGAGCGCGGCCAGCCGGTCGGCGACATGCGTCGCATTGGGGGCGGAGACGACGATGTTGGACCCGAAGACCAGGAGGCTCTTGGGACCGTCCTCGGTGCCGAGCGCGTCGAGGAGCTCGTAGGCCGAGCGCCCCTTGCCGGGGATCGATGCCGGATCGATGCCCCACACCTCGGCGACGTGAGCACGCGCGGCGGGGTCGTCGATCATCCGGTAGCCCGGGAGCTGGTCGGCCTTCTGGCCGTGCTCGCGACCGCCCTGACCGTTGCCCTGCCCGGTCAGGCAGCCATAGCCGGCGTACGGACGGCCGGGCATGCCGAGCGCCAGCGCGACGTTGAGCCAGGCCAGCACGGTGGCCGTGCCCTGGGCGTGCTGCTCGGCGCCGCGGGCGGTCAGGACCATGACCTTCTCCGCGTTCACCAGCAACGAAGCGAGCTCACGCAGCTGCGCGGCCTCGACGCCACTGACCCGCTCGACCATCTCCGGCCACCACGCGGCCACCGAGCGGCGTACGTCCTGGAAGCCTGTGGTCCGCTCGGCGATGTAGTCCTCGTCGACCGCGCCTGCGGCGTCGAGGAGGTGGAGGACACCGAGCGCGAGGGGCAGGTCCGTGCCGGGTACGGGCTGGAGGAAGAGGTCGGCGCGCTCACCGGTCGGGGTCAGGCGCGGGTCGATGACGACGACCTTGCCGCCGTTCTCGCGCAGCCGGTCGAGGTGGCGGGCGGCCGGAGGCATGGTCTCGGCCAGGTTGGACCCGACGAGCACGCAGACGTCGGTCTGCTCGATGTCGGCGAGCGGGAACGGCAGCCCGCGGTCGACACCGAAGGCCTGGTTGCCGGCCGAGGCCGCCGAGCTCATGCACCAGCGGCCGTTGTAGTCGATCTGGGACGTGCCGAGCGCCACCCGGGCGAACTTCCCGAGCTGGTACGCCTTCTCGTTGGTCAGCCCGCCTCCGCCGAAGACGGCGTTGGCGTCAGCGCCATGGTCGACCCGCAGATCGGCGAGCCTCGAGGCGACCAGGTCGAGCGCCTCATCCCACTCGACCGCGCTCCACTCCCCCGTCGCCCGGTCGCGCACCATCGGCGTCGTCAGCCGCTCGCGGCTGCCGCGCAGCCCCGCCGCCGTCCACCCCTTGCGGCACAACGCCCCCTCGTCCTCGGGACTGTGCTGGTTCCGCTGCGCACGCACACCGACCTCGAGACGGGGCCCTTTGCGTGAAAGGGTCATCCCGCACTGCAAGCTGCAGTAAGGACAGTGGGTGTCGGTCACGCGTACTCACGCCGTTTCGGGTCGGGGGTGTGCGACCTCTACATTCCGGCGTCAACGTTTCGCACCGATCCGCTCCCCGTACCCCTTCCGTCAACTTCCGCTCACCACCTCACAACCCAGTCCTGCCGAGAAGTCACGTGTGCAGGCCGAGAAGTCACAAATGCAGGTCGAGTGGGCATCGCGGTGACTTCTCGGCCTGCAGAAGTGACGTTTCGGCCTGCAGAAGTGACTTCTCGGCCGGCGGGGGTGACTTCTCGGCCGGCAGGGGTGACGCCTCGGCCTGCGGGGGTGACGCCTCGGCGATCAGGGGGTACGTCGCCGGAGGGTCGCCGAGCCGAGAGCGAGACCGGCGACGACGAACCCTGCGACGACCGCGAGATCGGTCCAGACATCACCGGTGTCGGTGGAGGTGACCAGGTGGGTCATGGCGTCGACGGCGTAGGAGAGCGGGAGTACGTCGGAGATGGCCTCCAAGATCCCCGGCAGCGATTCCCGCGGCACCAGCAGGCCGCACAGCAGGATCTGCGGGACCACCACGGCGGGCATGAACTGGACGGCCTGGAACTCGGTGGCGGCGAAGGCCGAGACGAGGAGCCCGAGGGCGGTGCCGAGGACGGCGTCGACGATCGCGACCACGACGAGCAGGATCACCGAGCCGGTGATCTCCAGGCCGAGAAGACCTACGCTGACCCCGACCGCCACGCCCGACTGGACGGCGGCGAGGACCCCGAAGGCCAGCGCATAGCCCAGCAGGAAGTCTCCCTTGCCCAGCGGCATCGCGAGCAGCCGCTCGAGGGTTCCCGAGGAGCGTTCGCGCAGCGTGGTCACCGAGGTGACCAGGAACATCACGATGAACGGGAAGATCGCCAGCAGGGCCGGGCCGATGCGGTCGAAGATCGGCGCCGGCGAGTCCTCATACATCCACCACAGCAACGTCATCAGCAGCGTCGGGAGGACGACCAGCATCACCAGGGTGCGGTGGTCGCGCCGGATCTGGGCAAGCACCCTCCCGGTCACAGCCAACGTTCGCCGAATACTCATGCCGCCGCCTCCGTAGCGAAGGTCGAAGAATACGGAACCGGCGGCCTGAGGCTTATTGCCGCTCGCTGACGCTCGCTCACGCCGCCGCCTCCTTCACCAACGCGAGGAACGCCTGCTCGATGTCGTCGGCGTTCGCCTTCTGCTTGATCTCGGCCGGGCTCCCGTCGGCGAGGATCGCTCCCTCGCGCATCAGCAGCAGCCGGTCGCAGCGCTCGGCCTCGTCCATCACGTGGCTCGACACGATCACCCCCGCGCCCGCGGCGGCCAGGTCCCGGAAGGTGCCCCACAGCTGCTCCCGCAGCACGGGGTCGAGCCCGACGGTCGGCTCGTCGAGCACCAGCAGGTCCGGCGATCCGAGCAACGCGGCAGCCAACGAGACCCGCGATCGCTGGCCACCGGAGAGATCGCGTACGACCTGGTCCTGGTGTGACACGAGATCGACCGTCTCGACGGCCTCCGAGACCGACGACAGGGGCGCGCCGAGCACCCGCGCGAAGAACCTCAGATTCTCGGTGACGGTCAGATCGTCGTAGACGCTCGCCGCCTGGGTGACGTAGCCGATCCGCGGCCGCAGCGAAGCCGAACCGGCCGGGCTGCCGAGCACGGAGAGAGTCCCGGTGACCTTCGCCTGGACGCCGACCAGCGCCCGCATCAGGGTCGTCTTGCCGCACCCCGACGGTCCGAGCAGCCCGGTCACCTCCCCGGCCCGGATGGAGAAGTCGAGGTCATGGAGCACCTCACGCTTCCCGCGTACGACTCGGAGGCCGGACGCCTCCACCACGTTATTCATCATATGATGAATTTCCCATGCATGACGCCCGCTGCGCAACCCCCAGATCGGATCAGATCGGCCCGCTCAGGTAGCCCTGGATCACGGGCGCGTAGACGTCCACCAGCCATTCCGGGCTCGCCGAGGCGAGCGGCTCGATCCGGGCCAGATAGCGCATCAGGACCATGCCGAACATCTGCGAGGCGACCAGCGCCATCCGTTCCTCGGGGCGGTCGATCCCGAGAGCCGTGCCGAGCGGTTGCAGCACCATCCGGGAAAATCCGTCGTTGATGAGCCGCTGCCCTCCCGGGTCGAGCACCCCTCGCGCGACGGCCACCAGCGGCGTACGCGACTCCTCGTCGTCCCACACCGACAGGAACAGTCGCACCAGCCGCTCCCCCGCGCCGTCGACGCCGCCTTCGGCCACGATCGGCAACACCTCCCGCGGGTCGACCCGCAGCTCGAGCGCGGCCACGAAGAGGTCCTCCTTGGTGCCGAAGTAGTGGTGCACGAGGGAGGAGTCGACCCCGGCGTCGGTCGCGATCCCACGGACGGAGGTCGCGGCGTACCCCTGCTGCGCGAAGCGCTGTCTCGCCGCCGCCAGGATCGCCGCCCGCGTGTCCGGCGAGCCGGGCCTGCGTCCTCGCCGAGGTGCCGTGGTGCTCATGGGGCCACGTTAACGTGGTCCTCCGAAGTTCACTAAGCATGCATAATTTCACACTTAGCTGCGCTAAAGTGGTGATAATTCCGACTTAAGGCGGTTTTCGGTGCTTAACCAGGACGTCATCTTCTCCGGGGACATGGCTGCGAGCACACTGTCGAAGCTGGTGGCACGAGGCGAGCTGAATCGCATAGCGCCCGGGGTCTACCTCCGAGCAACCGACGACCCCGCGAAGGTGGTGCGATCCAGGATCACCGAGATCGCGGCCAGGCTCCTGCCCGGATCAGTGATCACCGACCGATCGGCGCCGACCAGCAGGCCGGTCGACGGCATCCTGTACGTCGCTCGCGAAGCAGCCCCGCGAGACGTAGCGCTCCCCGGTCTCACGATCCGTGCACGCCGAGGTCGCGGACCCCAACCGGACGACATCGCCCTCCCCGGCGACATCCACCGGGCCTCGACGGCACGGGGGCTCGCGGAGAACTGCCTGGAGTCACGCGCCAGGGCCGGCGCGACACCACGCACCCTCTCCGAGGCCGAGCTCGGCGACTGGATCGACCGGTTGTGCCGCACCGACGGCGAGGACCGACTCCAGGGCTACCGCCGCCGAGCCGAGGAGCTCGCCGAGACGCTGGGCGTCCCTCCGAAACGCCTCGAGACCATGCGTACGCTGATCGGCATCGCGCTGGGCACGAACAACGCGCGCACCGACAACCCCAACCTGACCGCGCGCCGATCGGGACAGTCCGTCGACCAGGCTCGTGTCCAGCGGTTCGAACGCCTCATCGAGGCCCTGCGCAGCGCGGCGCCACAGAGCCGCCCAGCACCTGACGCCGCAGCCGTTGCGTACGAGCCCTTCGCCGAGGCGTACTTCTCCAACTTCATCGAAGGCACGGAGTTCGAGTTCGACGAGGCCGCCCGGATCGTCTTCGACGGCGAGATTCCCGAGCAGCGCCCCGAGGACGCCCACGACGTCCTCGGCACTCACCGGCTGCTCGCCGACCCGATCGAGATGACCCACGTCCCGACCGACGAGGCAGACTTCATCGAGACGCTGCAGCGTCGCCACCAGCGGATCATGGAGGGTCGCCCGTCCGTCGGGCCCGGCGTGCTCAAGACCATGCGCAACCAGGCCGGGGCGACGCTCTTCGTCGAGCCCACTCTGGTCGAGGGCACGCTCGCGGCCGGCTTCCGGCTGCGCTCCGAGCTCGACACGGCCTGGGAGCGCGCCGTCTACCTGTGTTTCGTGGTCTCCGAGGTGCACCCGTTCAACGACGGCAACGGACGCGTTGCGCGCGCGACCATGTCGGCCGAGCTCTACGCCGGTGGTCAGAGTCGGATCATCATCCCGACGGTCTTCCGCGACGACTACCTCGACGGTCTCCGCGAGCTCTCCCGACGCGACCGACCCGAGGTGTACATCAAGGCGATGAGGTACGCCCAGGACTTCACCGCCTCGCTCGACTTCTCCGACTACCTGTCGATGAAGGCACAGCTCCAGGAGACGTACGCCTTCGAGGAGCCGAACAGCCCGAACCGGCTCCGCCTCCTCGGGCGCCGGCAGACTTCGCCGGCCGCCCCGTGGCGCCGCTAGCCGCCGCGCTCCGGGCGAGACTCAGCCCGGCGCAGCCATGCCGAGGGGCGACCGACGACCCACTCGAGCGGCCCGGGGCGACCCCAGGCGGTGACGGCGGCGCCGATGGCGAGCACGACGAGCACATGGAAGACGTACGTCCCGGGCCGCTCCGGCGGCCAGACGGCACCGGTCATCATCACCACGTGCAGCGTGTAGAGGGTGAGCGTCATGGTGCCGGCGCCGAACAGCACGGCGAGCCCGGTGCGCCAGCGCTCACGCAGGCGTAGCGAGATCATCTGGCACGCTCCGATGGCGAACATCGAGCTGCCGATGGTCTGCGCCAGGTCGAACGGCGTGGTCGAGTGCGGCGCGACGACGAGCAGCCATTGCCAGCCGCCGTCGACCGGGGTCTGCCCGTAGAGACCGAAGCTCATCTTGGTGAGCGCACCGTCGATGTCGAGCCCGGGGTGGGTACGCAGCAGCTCCTCGGCGACCGACGGCATCCGGGTCAGCCTGCCCGAGAGCCAGGTCGCGGAGAGGGACACGATGATGCCACTCGTCCAGACCATGTCGACCACGATCCTGTTGCGCAGGTCGATGCGGCCGATCGCCATCCCGATGAGCAGGTACGCCAGCCACGGCACCGCCGGGTAGTAGCCGGTGAAGAGCAGCTCGGCGAGCAGCCGTCCGGGCTCGAGCAGCTGCGCGGGGTCCGGGCTGGCGAACTGTCGCTCCGGCAGCAGCGGGCGGACGGCCATCGAGAGCAGCGGCCCCACCACGATCCAGACCACCCCGAGCAGCCACAGCCACCGCGCCCGCAGACCGAGGAACGGGAGACCGAGCAGGAACAGCACCCCGTAGTAGGTCAGGATGATCGCGATGTCGGTGCCCAGCGACCCGAGCACCAGCCCGATCGCGGCGATCAGCACGGCGCGTACGGCAAGCCCCAGCGCCCGGGTCCGGAGCACCGGCCCCCGCACGGGGGTCTGACGTCCGGTCATCAACGCCAGGCTCACCCCGGCCAGCACCGCGAAGAGTGCCGCGGACCGCCCACCGGCCAGGGCCTGCACCCTGGTCAGCTCGCCCGAGGCGTCGACGGGGTCGAGCACGTGGGTCGCCATCATCCCCAGCAGCGCCAGGCACCGCGCCACGTCGACACCGACGAGACGCGTCGAGAGGCGGTCGGAGAGCGCTGAGCTCGGGCCAAGGACGGACATCGTCCCCCAGAGTAGAGATATCTCACGCACCCGGCGCCTTCACCCACGCACAACCGCTGCTTTACCGTGAGAACGATGTCCGCTGATGCCTCTCTGACCCGCGACTGGGAGGGACACGACGTCGGCAGCCCGGGCTACCGGCGCATCCTGATCGGCCTCTTCGCGGCCGGGATCGCGGCGTTCGGCCAGATGTACTCCACCCAGGGCATCCTCCCCACCCTCGCGCACGCACTCGAGGTCAACGAGGCCTCCGCCGCGCTCACCGTCTCCACCGCCACCCTCGGCCTGGCCGCCAGCGTCCTCGGCTGGTCGTGGCTCGCCGACCGCATCGGCCGGGCGCCGGCGATGAAGATCGCGCTCTCCATCTCCCTGGTCCTCGGCCTCCTCACCCCGCTCGCCCCGGGCTTCACCACCCTCCTCGTGCTGCGTGTCCTCGAAGGCATCGCGCTCGGCGGCGTGCCCGCCCTCGCCGTCGCCTACCTGGCCGAGGAGATCCACGTACGCCACGTCAGCGTCGCCGCGGCCATCTACATCTCCGGCACCACCGTCGGCGGCCTCCTGGGCCGAGTCGTCACCGGCCCGTTCGCCGACCTCGGCGGCTGGCGCCTGGGCGTCACCTCGGGCGGCGTCCTCTCCGCGATCGCCGCGATCATCGCCATCACCCTGATCCCTCGGGCGCAGGGCTGGTCCCGACCGACCGGCAAGCCGACCACCTCCGTACGCCAGGGCGTGATCGCCAACCTTCGCGACCCGGGCATGCTCGTGCTCTACGGGCAGGCCGCCCTCCTGATGGGTGGGTTCGTGGCGACGTACAACTATCTGGGTTTCCGCCTCGAACGCGAGCCCTTCGGGCTGCCGGTGGCGATCTCGAGCCAGATCTTCTTCGCCTATCTCGGCGGCACGATCTCGTCCTCGGTCGCCGGCCGGATGGCGGCGAAGCACGGCCGGCGAAAAGTGATGCTGACCTGCGTGATCATCATGATCTTCGGGGTCACGATGACCTTCCCCGACAATCTCGTCATGGTCCTGACCGGCCTCCTGGTGCTCACCACCGGCTTCTTCGCCGTCCACGGCGTCGCCTCCGGGTGGGTCGGCGCCCGCGCGCGGGTCGGGAAGGCCCAGGCGAGCGCCCTCTACAACCTGTTCTACTACGGCGGTTCGAGCCTCTTCGGGTGGCTGCTGGGCTATCTGTACGTCGTCGGCTGGTGGGGCATCGCCAGCGCCGTCATCGTCCTGGCCCTGATCTCGCTGACCTGGTCCTGGCTCGCCGCCCACGACTGAACCGACATCCGCCGTCCGAATGGTGAGGCCCACTTGGGGAACTGGGTATCCCACACGGGCACCTGGACCGCCATGCCGGTCAGGCCCGGAAGTGCTCCCGGGCGAACTCGAGCGACTCGCGCAGGTCCGCGAGGCGGCCGTCCCGCGAGCCGGACTTGCGGGTGTTGATCTCCAGCACGATCTCCCCGTCGAACCCGGACGCCGCCAGATGACGCAGGAAGCGGTCCGCCCCCATGTGCCCGCGACCGGGCACGAGGTGCTCGTCCTTGGCCGACCCGGTGCCGTCGGTGAGGTGGATGTGCCGCAGCCGCGGCCCGAGCCGGCGCGCCATCTCGATCACGTCGTCGCCGGCGATCGCGGCATGCGAGAGGTCGATGGTGGTGTTGGCGTACTCCTCGGTCGAGGGGTCCCAGTGGGGCAGATACATCTGCGTCGCGCGCTTGGCCGCCCGCCACGGATACATGTTCTCCACCGCGAACCGCAGCCCGGTCGAGCGCTCCAGCGTGGCGATCCCCTCCACGAAGCCGGCCGCATAGTCGCGCTGCCACCGGAAAGGCGGATGTACGACGACCACCCCAGCTCCGACCTCGGTGGCCATCTCGGCGGAGCGCTCGAGCTTGCCCCAGGGCTCGAAGCCCCAGACCTGCTGGGTGAAGAGCAGCGTCGGTGCGTGGATCGCGACGACCGGCAGACCGTGGTGCTCGGCGAGCTGCTTGACCGCGTGGGTCTGCTGGGAGAGCGCGTCGATGCCGACCATCACCTCGACCCCGTCGTACCCGACCTCGGCCGCATAGGCGAAGCCGTGGGCGGTCGACTCGGGGTAGGTCGAGGATGTCGACAGCGAGATCATCGGGCGGGCTACTCCTCGCTGCCGATGAAGGCCAGGTGGTCGAGGCGGTCGAGGATCAACCCCTCGCGCAGCGCCCACGGGCAGATCTCGAAGGCGGGCAGGTCGAAGATGTCGAGGCACGCCTCGGCGACCAGCGCGCCGGGCACGATCTGGTGTGCCCGGGACGGGCTGACCCCGGGCAGGTCGGCGAGCTCCTCGAGCGTCATCTCCCGCAGCTTCGGGATCCAGTGGCGCAACTCGGCCAGCGGCAGCTGACGGCGCACGCGCAGTCCGTCACCGCTCGGCGCGGCACCGCAGATGCGCGCCAGCGAGCGGAAGGTCTTGGAGGTCGCGACCGCCATGTCCGGATGACCGTCGCGCAGGATCTTCCCCGCGTCCTCGGCGATCGCGGCACGGATCATCCGGCGCAGCTCGCGCAGCTCCTCCTCCGTCGGCCGGTCCCCGAAGTAGCTGCGCGCGAGCCTGCCCGCACCCAGCGGCAGCGACCACGCGACGTACGGCTGCTCGTCCACGCCCGCCGCGATCTCCAGCGAACCACCGCCGATGTCGAAGACCGCGAGCCGCCCGGCGGACCAGCCGAACCAGCGGCGTACGGCCAGGAAGGTCAGCCGCGCCTCGTCGTCCCCGGGAAGGACCTCGATCTCCACCCCGGTCGCCGAATGTACGCGGTCCAGCACCTGCTGCGAGTTGCCCGCATCGCGCACCGCCGAGGTCGCGAACGCCAGCATCTCCGCGACCCCCTTCTCCTCCGCGACCGCCACCGACTCCCGGGTGAACGCGGTCAGTGCCTCGATCCCCTGCTCGGTCACGTCGCCCTGGGGATCGAGATGCTCCGCCAGCCGAAGCGGCTGCTTGAACGAGTACGCCGGTAGCGGGGCCGCCCCGCCGTGGGCGTCGACCACGAGCAGGTGTCCCGTGTTCGATCCGATGTCGAGTACGCCCAGACGCATAGGTCTACGTTAGACGGTCGGGCGAGGCTCATCTCAACCGAACAGCGCAGGGGAAGACGGTCACCGCGATGATGACCCCATGAAGGAACTCGACCGCATCCGCCGAGACGTCGCGGCCGACCCGGGCAACGCGTGGGCCGTCGAGGCCGGGTTCGAGCCCATCTATGTGGCCCATCCAGATGCCCGGTGCGTGATCATCGGCCAGGCTCCGGGCATCAAGGCTCAGCGGAGCGGAATCCCCTGGAACGACGCGAGCGGGCAACGCCTGATCGAGTGGCTCGGCGTCGACGAGGCCACTTTCCGGGATCCGGCCGCGTTCGCGATCGTGCCCATGGACTTCTACTACCCGGGCAAAGCTCCGACCGGCGGCGACCTGCCGCCGCGACCCGACTTCGCGCCGACGTGGCACCCTCGCCTGCTCGAGCTGATGCCACAGATCAGCCTGACTCTGATCATCGGTGACTACGCGCAGCGTCACTACCTCGGCGGGAGGGAGTCGCTGACCGAGCGGGTCCGCAACTTCCGCGACTATCTGCCGGACCGGTTCCCTCTCGTCCACCCCTCACCGCTGAACTTCCGCTGGCAGGCCCGCAATCCCTGGTTCGCGACCGACGTCCTACCCGAGCTGCGGGGCCGGGTCGCCGATGCGATCGGCCCCTGACCTGTGCTCAGCGATCGGCCGTGGCGGCGACGGGCTCGGGACTCGGGGCCGCGGTGATCTCTGCCGGCTCACCGAGCCGGGCGTTGACCGCCCCCGCGAGGACGACCACGAGCGCGGCAGCTATCGGCAGGAGCAGGGCGGCGTCGGTGCCCCAGCGCTCGGCGACGTCGCCGGTGACCGCGGAGGCGAGGGACTGACCGAGGATGACGGCGGAGCCGAGCATGGTCATCACGGTGGCCGAGCGGCCGACCGGGCTCCGCCGGGCAGCGAGACCGTACTGCGTGACCAGCGTCGGGCCGATCCCGATGCCGATGACGAGCAGCGCGACCACCATCGCGGTCAGCGAGGACACGCTCGGGAGCGCGAGGGCGCCCGCGAGCATCACCCCGCCGAAGACCAGCCAGCGGGCTTTCGAGGTGAAGCCCACCGGGAAGAGGGCGACGCCCAGCGCCAGCGCGGCCGACCCGACGCCCATCGCGGCGTAGACCAGGCCGGCCTCCTCGGGACGGCCGTGGTCGGCCATGAACGCGGTCAGCGAGGTGAGCATCGACCCGAAGAAGAGCCCGACGCCGAGGATCCCGACCACGACGACGACCAGGCCCGGACGGGCGAGCTCGCGCGCCGGGCCGACCGGCGGCGTACGTCCGGAGTCAGCCTGCGCAGCCCGGGCGCTCGGGTGGAGGGCGAAGGCGGAGACGAAGACCAGGGTGAACACCGCCGCGGCGACGACGGGCGCCCACGGGTCGATCGCGACGGCGAGCACACCCGCGACGACCGGCCCGATGATGAAGACGATCTCGTCGGCCGCCGACTCGTAGGCCATCGTCGAGTTGAACACCCGCACCCGGCGCTCGGGACCGATGTGCGCGGAGATGACCGCGACCAGGCGCGACCGCGACATCGGCGCGACCTGCGGCGCGGTCGCACCGACCAGGAACGCCACCGCCAGCACCGCCGCATCCGGCAGCGGGCTGTAGACCACCCATGCCATCGCCGCGAGCGCCGCGCTGCTGGCGACGCTGACCACGAGCAGCACCCGCCGCTGACCGAACCTGTCGACGGCCGCACCGAGGATCGGGCCGCACACGGCTGCCCCGATCCCCACCAGCGCGGAGTTCAGGCCCCCGAGCGCCAGCGACCCGCGGCCGGAGACGACCAGCGTCAACACACCGACGACCATCATCGCGTACGGCATCCGTGCGACCAGCGCGAGCGGGAAGTACGTCCCGCCGACGGCGCGCGCCAGACTCTGCTCGCCCTGCCCTGACATCTCTATGACCTCCCGCTGCGAACCGCGGCTCTGTGCCGCCTTGGTCCGCCGGCGGGGCCAGCGCGAGGTGATACACGATGGATACGAAGCTGTCGCTTCGTACCTACAAGAATACGCCGCCCTCCCGGCCCATCCGGAATCGTGGCGGAGTCGTCTTCGTCACGGTTCGAGGTCGACCATCCCCTTGCCACTGAGGATGTCGTGCGGCACCGAGACCTGGTCGTGGGCGATCCTCCAGGTGCCGTCGATCCGGCGCAGTCCGTAGGTGACCCGGACCCACATGCCGGTGGTGGCGGCCCCGTTCCTCATCGTCCCGCTGAGCCGGCCGAAGGCGTACCCGTACGCCACGTCGTCGCCGATGGTGAGCGTGAGCTCCCGCAGCTCGTAGTCCACGGTCTCGAAGACCTCGAAGACCCGCGCCCAGTTCGCCAGCTTCGCCTCGATCCCGACGTGCCGGAGCGGCGGCTCGATGTCGAAGGACACGACATCGGGGGCGTACGGCTCCCGCAGGGTGTCGAGGTCCTTGGCACGCAGTCCCTTGATGACCTTCTCGATCTGGCGGCGGATCGCAGCCTCCTCGTGCGACCAGGTCATGGTGGCGCTGTCGGTACTGATCATTTCCGGGCTCCTGTTCTCCGTGGCGGGTGTTACCCCTCCGACGACACAGGCGTGCGAAGTGTCAGGCGGTCTCACAGATCGGGTCGCTGTTTCGTCGGATCGGTTGTAGACATGCAGACCGAAGGAGCCGCCATGACCGACCCGCACCTCGCCGAGGTGATCAGCGAGCGCCGCCAGCTGATCAACCTCGCCTACCGCCTGCTCGGCTCGCTCGCCGAGGCCGAGGACGTCGCGCAGGAGACCTACACCCGCTGGTACGCCCTGTCCGAGCGGCAACGCGAGGCGATCGCGTCTCCTGGCGCCTGGATGACGACGGTCGCCAGCCGGATCTGCCTCGATCTGCTCGGCTCCGCACGGGCCCGGCGGGAGCACTATGTCGGCGACTGGATCCCGGAGCCGGTGCCCGGCGGCTGGCTCGACGGCACCGGGCCAGCCCCGGCCGACCCCGCCGACCGGGTCACTCTCGACGAGTCGATCAGCATGGCCTTCCTGGTGGTGCTGGACTCGATGACCCCTGCCGAGCGGGTCTCCTTCGTCCTGCACGACATCTTCCGCTACACCTTCGCCGAGATCGCCGACGTCGTCGGACGCACCCCGGGCGCCTGCCGCCAGCTCGCCTCCAACGCCCGCCGCCGCATCGACACCTCCCGCGCCCGCGCCGGCGCCGAGCGCGCCGACCTGGTCCGGAAATTCAAACAGGCCTGGGAGTCCCGCGACATCGAGGCCCTCGTCGGCCTCCTCGACCCCGAGGCGATCGCCACCGCCGACGGCGGCGGCCTCGCCCTGGCCTTCCTCGAGCCCATCAGCGGCGCCGAGCAGATCGCCGACGCCTGGATGGAGATCGCCGCCCACGCCCCACCGGCGACCCTGCTGGAGTGCTCGGTCAACGGCCAGCCCGGCCTGGTCGGCAAGGTGGCCGGCACCGCCGTCTCGGTCTACGCCTTCGACATCGCCGACGGCCGCATCACCCGCATCTGGGCCGTACGCAACCCGGAGAAGCTGCGTCCGTGGGGCGCCGGGTTCAACCGAGTGGCTGCCACTCCGACCACTCAAGCTCGACACCAAGAGCGACCATGAAGTTCTCGGGCGTCGAGACGGCATCGGCAGTGACGGCGAGAGTAAGGAGGTTGGGCGAGTTGTGCCCGCTGCCGATCATCGCGACTTCGCTTGACTCGAGCTGGAAGGCAGCGACTTGCTGACGTTGAACGCCGCGACCTCTCCCCACCTCACGTGGTCAACGTCGGCCCAGGTCAGTGCTGCAACTCGACTCACATCGATTCCTAGGTCGCCTCGTACGTGGTCGCGCGCCCACGTCCACCCGACACCACAGTCGCCATCCGCTTCTCCCGCAGCGCGGTGATGGCCCGGCGTACCACCGTCGGGGACAGCCCGGTTCGCTCGACGAGATCCGCCACTCCGAGCTGACCGCCCTCCACCAGGGCCGTCAGGACCGTCTGCTGCTTCGGACCGATCAACTCAACCATTGGCGTAGGAGTTCGCGGCGATTTTTGCCTCGTCGCCTTCACGATGGCCGTGAACTGGATTCCGGTGTCAACAAAGGTCGGACGCGGAAGGCCCTGGTCATCGAGTTCGGCATTGACCCGGATGAGTCCAGACGCCAACGACTCGACCACACGGACGCCGCCTGGCGCGGAGACGTTGACGCCGAGGGCGACCAACTTCGCATTCCTCGAACGGCTGATCGCCTCGCGGCCAAGCCGATCAACGGTGAGCCCGTAAAGACCACCCGGGTTGGTGATCACCAAGCGATTCCGATAGATGCGTAGGTGGATCGCGATTCCCTCGGACCATGGCGCCAGATCGCGGTGGACAAGAGCGTTCCCGACCAGCTCACGTATGACCGGGAGCGGAAAGACAGGCACGTCTCTGAGATGACCATCCGGCCCGGATACCGTGGCGTAGTCGACATTCTGTGCCGCCCAGTCCACTGTCGAAGCGAGCATGCGCGGTATCGATCCACTGAGCGGTTTCGCGTTTCGGAACGACCCGTCCGGCTCCACTCGAGCAACGTGGACCACAAGTCGGGGGAACCAGGCTTGGGGATACTCGCCGAGCATCATCAGACCTGCCACCGTCAGTTCTCCGGTGCCCGAGACAACACCACCGTGCCGAAGCAAGGCATCGTCATCGAATCGACCCAAGCCGTTCGGGTCTTCCCGCCTCACCGTTTCTCTCCAGGCAGCCACGGCGCTCGCCTCGAGATCGGCGACCGTCGTGCCTGGCACTGGGGAGACGTCAAAGTGCGGAGCGGTGCGATTGCTCAGAAATCCCTGTCGTTCGAGATCAGAAAGGAGGAAGTCGCCGTCATAGCTGCGCACCCATGCCTTTCCCGTTGTGTGAGTGCACGGCTTGAACGCCGCGTCGCACTCGCCAACCTCGACGACCACGACCGGCTTCGAGTCGACGATGGCATCGGAGATGGAGAGGCGAACGTGGGGTGTGAAGTCCTGCGCTTCATTGCCGAGTCGCTGTTTGAGTCTCTGAATGTCGTAGAGGCCTGTCGGCGTGAACCCCTTCCGCTCATCCAGACCGAAAACGATCGTCCCGCCCCCTGGCGTGTTGGCAAGGGCCCCGAGCGATTCCAAGGTCGTCGATGGGTATCCGCCAGCAGCGGACTTGACCTCGATAGCAGTGGTGTCGCCGCCGGCGGTCCTGAGGGTCCCCAGGATTTCTTCGATCTCCATTCGCGCCTCCTGATCAACAAATGTACGTCAAATGCACCTCAAATGTACGCAGCGCGCCTTTCGAGGTGCATTTGACGTACATTTGCGAGCCTGTGGCCTCCAAGCGCCAGTCAAGCGATCCGCGAGCACATAGGGACGTAGGCTTGTCGGGTGCCCGAGGTAACCCTGGATTTCCCGCGTGCGTGGGTGGAGTTCACCAACCCCGACGACGCGGACGAGCGGATGCGCTGCGACCTGACCTGGCTGACGTCGGCCTACTCCTGCATCTTCGGCAACGGTTGCCCGGGGATGTTCAAGAGCTCGCCGGACGTGGGGTGCTGCACGCTGGGGGCGCACTTCGCCGATGCGGAGGACGAGTCCCGAACGGCGGAGTTCGTACGGAAGCTGACCCCTGACCTGTGGGAGCAGCACCCGGGCCGCGAGGTGAAGAGCGACGACTGGGTCGAGCTCGATGACGAAGGCGAGCGGAAGACCCGGGTAACGGATTTTCGCGGGCAGGAGTCGTGCGTCCTGTCCAACCGGCCGGACTTCGCCGGCGGATCGGGCTGCGCGCTCCACATCCTGGCCGCCGCCGAAGGCCGTGAGCACTTCGAGACGAAGCCGGACGTGTGCTGGCAGCTGCCGATCCGGCGTACGTTCCGCGACGTCGAGCTGACCGACGGGACGACCTACACCGAGGTGACGATCACCGAGTACGACCGGCGCGGCTGGGGTCCCGGCGGGCACGATCTCGACTGGTACTGCTCCGGCAACACCGAGGCCCACGTCGCCGTCGAGCCCGTCTACGTCACCAACGAGGCCGAGCTCACCGAGCTGATGGGCAAGGCGGCGTACGACGAGCTCGTCCGTCACTGCGAGGCGCATGTCCGATCGCGCTCGGCCCTGGCCCTGCATCCGGCCAGCCCGCACTGATCTCCGCCCCGACCTGCGAGGACCCGTAACTCCACTCTCTCGACATCAAGAGATAGCGACCCTGGATTCGTCTCTCTCTCAGCGAGAGTTCAGAATCTTACGTATGCGCCTGGACCATGTTTCGTACGCCGCAGGACCCGATGGCCTGGTACAGACCGCCAAGCAGCTCGGTGAGCTGCTCGGGCAGGAGTTCGTCGACGGCGGTGTCCACCCTCGCTTCGGCACCCGCAACTTCATCCTTCCGATGCGCGGCGGCCTCTACCTCGAGGTCGTCGAGGCACTCGAGCACCCGGCCAGCGACAAGGCTCCCTTCGGCCAGGCGGTGAAGGGCCGATCCGCGCTCGGCGGCGGCTGGGTCGGCTTCGTCGTCGGCGTCGACGACATGGCTCCGATCGAGGAGCGGCTCGGCCGCAAGGCGGTTCCCGGCAACCGCCACCTCCCCGACGGCCGTGAGCTGCACTGGGAGCAGATCGGCATCAACGGCCTGATCGCCGACCCGCAGCTGCCCTACTTCATCAAGTGGGAGACCCCCGACCTCCACCCCGGCAACGCCGGCTCCGACATCACCCTCACCGACCTGGAGATCTCCGGCGACCCCGAGCGGGTCAAGGACTACCTCGGTGACGAGCTGCGCGAGCGCGTCGACCCGTGGACCGGCAAGCCCGCCGAGAACGTCCACATCGACTGGGTCGCCGAGCACGGCACCCCCGGCCTGCTCGCCGCCAAGTTCGTCACCCCGCGCGGCGAAGTCCGCATCTGACGCCAACGGTGGTCGAGCCTGTCGAGACTACTCAGACCGATCGGTGGCCGAGCCCAGCGAGTGGTGGTCGAGCCTGTCAAGCGGTGTATCGAGCCTGTCGAGATGACCACCCAGACCCCCGGTGGTCGAGCTTGTCGAGCGGTGTATCGAGCCTGTCGAGATGACCACCCCGAGGGACCACATGAGCCGCGTTGATCTTCCCGGCGCAACGGGGGCGATCCCCAGCCCAAACATCTGGAACCACACCGCGACCTACGAGATCGAGAACCGTGCCCTCGATCCCCACGGACGCCTCTGGGCCGCGATGGCACAGACTGCGCCGTGGGCCGGGCGCGACGTCCTCGACCTCGGCTGCGGCACCGGCTTCTACCTTCCGAGGTTCGCCGAGGAAGCCCGCACCGTCACCGGCATCGAGCCACACCAGGATCTGGTGACGCTCGCCCGGAGGCGTACGCGGCGCCTCTCCAACGTCAGCGTGGACGCCGGCGTCGCTCAGCGGCTGCCGATCCCGCCCGCGTCGGTGGACGTGATGCACGCCCGCTGGGCCTACTTCTTCGGCCCCGGCTCCGAGCCCGGCCTGCGCGAGCTCGACCGGGTGATGCGCCGCGGCGGCGTGGCGATGGTGATCGACAACGACGGCTCCCGCTCGACCTTCGGCGGGTGGTTCCGCCGCGGCTACCCGAAGGTCCCGCCGCCCGCGGAGCAGGAGCGGTTCTGGTCCTCGAACGGCTGGACCAGGGTGCCGGTCGAGATGGACTGGTCCTTCAGCTCCCGCGAGGACCTGGAGTCGGTCGTACGGATCGAGTTCGACCCCGCCACCGCGGCCGCGGTCCTGGAGGAGCACCAGGGCACGTACGTCGACTATGCGGTCAACCTCTGGTGGAAGCCCTTCTAGACAGCACCTCTGGACAGCGCTTCTAGAGGCGAGTGGCGGCCTGGACGAGTGCGGCCAGGGCGAGCGATCGGCTGTGCTGCGGCCAGGCGATGACCGTGGTGACCTCGGGAGCGTCCAGGAGCGGGACGGTGGCGACGCCATGATGCTGCTCGGCCCGGGCTGACTCCGGGAGGATCGTGTACGCCCGGCCGAGCCCGATCAGCTGATAGAGCTGTGCCGTGTCGTGGATCTCCGGTCCCGGGCCGTCGGCGAAGGACCCACCTCCGGACGGCCAGCGCATCGGCGGCACATCGGGGACGTCGTCGAGGTCGGCCAGCCGCAGGTGGGGACGGGTCGCCCACGGGTGGCTGGAGGGCAGGACCGCGACCTGGCCCTCGGTGAGCAGGTCCTCGCTGTCGAGCCCGTCGGTGGAGTCGAAGGGCCGGTGCAGCAGCGCCACGTCCGCCCGGCCGTCGCGCAGCCGTGGCCCCTGCTCACCGATGCCGCACAGGACGACCTCGACCTTCACCGCACCCGGCTCGGCGGCGTAGGTGTCGAGCAGCTTGGTCAGCAGCTCGCTCGCCGCGCCGGCCTTCGAGACGAGGACCAGTCCGGGCTCCTCCCCGTCGCCCGTGGCCCGGCGGGTGCGGCGCTCGGCCGCATCGACCGCGTCCAGCGCGGCACGGGCCTCGGCCAGGAGCACCCGGCCGGCGTCGGTCAGCGCGACACCGCGACTGTTGCGCTCCAGCAGGACCCCGCCCAGACGCCGCTCGAGCTGGCTGATCGCGCGTGACAGCGGCGGCTGCGCGATCCCGAGGCGGGTCGCCGCCCGGCTGAAGTGCAGTTCCTCGGCGACCGCGACGAAGTAGCGAAGCTCCCGGGTCTCCATGGTCTCGACCCTACTCCGACCAGGAAACATACCCGAGCGGTATCGGTGCCGACCGAGTTGATATTGGAGTGTTTCCTCGCCCGGCGACACGCTGGATGACATGAGCGAATCAACGATCGCGCTGGTCACCGGCGCGAACAAGGGAATCGGCTACGAGATCGCCGCGGGCCTCGGCGCGCGTGGCTGGAAGGTCGGGATCGGCGCCCGCGACGACGCCCGCCGAGAGGCCGCGGTGGAGAAGCTGCGCGCGAACGGCGTCGACGCCTTCGGGGTGCCGCTGGACGTGACCGACGACGCCAGCGTCGCCGCCGCGGCCCGGCTGCTCGAGGAGCAGGGCGGCCTGGACGTGCTCGTCAACAACGCCGGCATCACCGGTGGCATGCCGCAGGACCCGACCGCCGTCTCGGTGGAGACCATGCGGGACGCGGTCGAGACCAACGTCTTCGGGGTCGTGCGAGTCATCAACACGATGCTGCCGCTTCTTCGCCGGTCGTCGTCGCCACGGATCGTCAACATGTCCAGCGGCGTCGGCTCCCTCGCCCGGCAGACGGCGACGGACGACCCGCTGGCCGTGGGGCCGATCTCGGCTGCGTACAGCCCTTCGAAGACGTACCTCAACGCCGTCACGATCCAGTACGCCAAGGAGCTGCAGGACACGAACATCCTGATCAACCTCGGCTGCCCCGGGTTCGTGGCCACCGACCTGAACGGCTTCCGTGGCGTACGCACTCCTGAGGAGGGTGCCAGAATCGCGATCAGCCTCGCGACGCTGCCCGATGACGGCCCGACCGGCGGCTACTTCGAGGAGGCCGGCGTCATCCCCTGGTGATTACATTCACGCGAAATCCAAGTACACGACGCCGAATGGCGGCACGCTAGGAGCGACTCGGGTCCTCTCGGACCTCTCGGAAGGTTAGGAGCTCCACAGATGCGTCTCACCCCACACCCCGGGCGCAGGCTCGGAACGATCATCGGCACACTCCTCGTCACGCTGGCGACCAGCCTCGTCGCCATCACTTCCACGGCCGCCCCCGCGCACGCCGACGCCTGCTACACCTGGAGCGGCACCCTGCAGGAGGGCTCCTCCGGCAACGCGGTCACCGAGCTCCAGATCCGTGTCGCGGGCTGGGCGGCCTCGGGCACGGTCTTCACGATCGACGGGTCCTACGGCCCGGCGACGAAGACCGCTGTCCGCAACTTCCAGGCCGCCTACGGGCTCGGTGCCGACGGCGTCGCCGGGCCGAACACGTTCTCCAAGATCTACGCGCTCCAGGACGACGACTGCACCCCGGTCCACTTCGCCTGGAACGAGGTCGACGACGTCTGCTACGGCGGTTGGCCGGCACCGATCTCCGGGACGATCACCCAGGTCAAGAGCAACCTGATGCGGGCGATGTGGCGCGCCGAGGCCATCCGGCATCGGCTCGGTGACCACCCGCTGCGGGTGACCTCGGCCTACCGGTCGAAGGCGTGCAACGACGCGGTCGGCGGAGCCACCAACAGCAACCACCTCTATGGCCGGGCGATGGATCTGGTGCCCGGGAGCAGTGCGACCAGCATGTGCGGGATCGCGCGAGCCTCACGCCAGTCGTTCCCGCAGGTGCTCGGGCCGGGCTATCCCGACCACAGCGACCACATCCACCTCGGCATCCAGTCGAGCATCTTCCACAGCGCCTCGCAGTGCTTCTGAGCCGTCGAGTCGGCTCAAGCTGACCGGAACCCAGGTCGAGTCGGCTCGTCATGACGCGCCGACTCGGCTTCACGGGTTGGCGGTGAGCTGGTCGGGGGCGGCGTCGGTCCCGACCAGCTCGCGGAGCTTGTCGTTGACATCCCAGATGCCGACGTTCATGCCCGCCGTGACGGTGGCGCCGCGCTGCCAGTAGGCGATGAACTCGTTGCCCTCGGTGTCGCCGCGGAGCAGCGCCTCGTCCTCGGGCGAGGAGTGCCCGACGTACTCCATCGAGAACTCGAACTGGTCGGTGAAGAAGTAGGGCTGCCAGTCGTAGACGCCGTCCTTCCCCAGCATCGAGCCGGCCGCCAGCCGGCCCTGCTTGATCGCGTTGTCCCAGTGCTCGACGCGCAACGGACCGAGAACCGTGTGCTTCGCGAGCGCGACGTCGCCCGCGGCGAAGACCCTGGGATCAGACGTACGCAGCCGGGCGTCGACCACGATGCCGTCGCCGACCTCGAGGCCGGCCGCAGCGGCCAGCTCCGTGGCAGGGGCGGCACCGACGGCGACGAGGACGATATCGGCGGGGATCACGCCGGCGCTGGTGCGTACGGCTCCGGGCTCGATCGCCTCGACGGTCGTCTCGGTGTGCATCTCGACGCCGTGGCTGGTGTGCAGGTCGGCGACGTACTTGCCGAGGACGGGGCCGAGGACGCCCAGCAGCGGCTGCTTCGCGGCCTCGATCACGACCGCCTGGCCGCCGAGCGCGGTCACGGACGCGGCGACCTCGAGGCCGATCCAGCCGCCTCCGATCGTGGCGACCCTGGTCCCGGGCCGGACCGCGTCCTTGAGGCGGCGGGCGTCATCCACGGTGCGGAGCGTCATCGCGTTCTCGATGCCCGGGATCGGTGGCGTCTTCGGTGTGGCGCCGGTGGCCAGGAGCAGCCGGCCGAACGGCAGCTCGTCACCTGTGCTGAGGGCGACCGTGCCGTTGGCCAGGTCGATGGCGGTCGCGGTGGTCTCGGTGAGGACAGTGACGTCCTTCTCGGCGTACCACGCATCGTCATGGCAGAGCTTGAACTCCTTGGCCCCGGCGAGGAACTCCTTGGAGAGCTGGGGTCGCTCATAGGGCAGCTCGGGCTCCTTGCCCACCAGGGTCAGGGGGCCGGCGTACCCCTCGTCCCGAAGGGTCTCGATGGCACTGGCCGCGGCGAGACCGGCACCGATGACGACGATGTCCGCGCTTCGCGCGGTCACTTCCTCAGTTCCCATATCGACATCGTCGCGCGGAACCGGTCATAAGCCCAGGGCTAGGAGGACCCGCGCACGGTCAGGACGGGTTTCAGCATCACGCCGGGTGCGGCATAGGACGGGGTGGCGAGCAGCTCCTCGAGCGCCTTGACCAGCTCGCGCGCGGCCTCCTCGAGCGGCGGACGTACGGAGGTGATGCCCGGCGGCACCGTCTGAGCGACCTGGGAGTCGTCGAAGCCGACCACCGCCACGTCCTCACCGAGCCGGAGCCGGCGCTCGAAGAGCGAGTGGAGCACGCCCATCGCGAGGGTGTCGGAGGCGCAGACGAGTGCGGTGGGCTTCGTCTCGTCGAGGATCGCGTCGGCGGCGGCCTTGCCCGAGCTGATCGAGTCCTCGGTGCGTGAGGCCAGGCCGGTGGTCGAGAGGTCGTGGGTATGCATCGCGTGGATCCAGCCGCTCCTCCTCTCCTCGCCTAGGAGGGAGTCCTTGTGCCAGCCGATCCAGGCGATCTTGGTGTGTCCGCGCTCGATCAGGTGCTCGGTGGCGATCTCGGCGCCGTAGGCGAGATCGACGTCGACCCAGGGATGCTTGGCATCGGGCTGGGTCCACGGACGGCCGAAGGAGACGAACCGTGCCCGCCGCGACTGCAGCCACGTCGTCTGCTGGCCCCCGAGGTGGGTGTCGGTCACGACGAACGCGTCGACCGCGGTCGACCTGAGCAGCTCGTCGTAGCCGTCGAGCGGGTCCGCGGGGTCACCGTAGAAGAGGAGCACGTGGTAGCCGGTGTCGGCGGCGGCCTCCACGAAGGTGTGCACGAACCGGTCCATCATCGCGTTGGCGGTGCCCTCCTGGAGGGCGGGCATCCGCAGGCCGATCAGGTGGCTGGCTCTGGTCCGCAGGCTCCGGGCGGCGCGGTTGGGCTGGTAGCCGAGCTTGTCGATCGCCTCCTGCACCCTCGCCAGGGTGTCGGCCCGCAGCAGATCGGGGTTGTTGACCGCGTTGGAGACCGTCTGCCGAGAGACTCCGGCCAGCTCGGCGACGTCGGCAAGGGTCGGCGGGGCGGCCGATATGTGACCGCCGGAACGCGGCATCACCACGCCCTGCCTCCCTAGATGCCATGTGGAACTCTGGATCGTTCCAAGCCATGGTAACGAAGGGTTCTCTCGCACGGCCCTATCGGTCCAGAACTGTGGGTCCCATAAGTGTCGGTGGCTTGCTCTAGGTTGCTGGTCATGGCTTCAGCTCGCTCGTCCAAACGTGCCTCCTACCGCTGCTCCGAGTGCGGCTGGGAGACGATGAAGTGGGTCGGCCGCTGCGGCGAGTGCCAGGCGTGGGGGTCGGTCGCCGAGGCGGCAGCCCCGGTGGGACGTACGCCCGCGGCCCCCGTCTCAGCGGCGGCGGTGCCGATCGGGAAGGTGTCCGTCACCGAGTCCGAGCGGCGCACCAGCGGGGTGCCGGAGCTCGACCGGGTGCTCGGCGGCGGACTGGTGCCGGGGGCGGCGATCCTGCTCGCCGGCGAGCCTGGCGTGGGGAAGTCGACGCTCCTCCTGGAGGTGGCGGCACAGACGGCGCGCTACGGTCGCCGAGCGCTGTATGTGACCGGTGAGGAGTCGGCCTCGCAGGTGCGGTTGCGCGCCGACCGCACCAACGCGATCCAGGACGAGCTCTATCTCGCCGCCGAGACCGATCTCGGCGCGATGCTGACCCATATCGAGGAGAGCCGGCCCGAGCTGATCGTCGTCGACTCCGTGCAGACCATCGGCGCCTCGGGGGTCGAGGGTGCGCCGGGCGGTGTGACCCAGGTGCGCGAGGTCGCGGCGGCGCTGATCCGGGTCGCCAAGACCCGCAACATCACGACCGTCCTGGTTGGACACGTGACCAAGGACGGGGCGATCGCCGGCCCGCGGGTGCTGGAGCACCTGGTCGACGTGGTCCTCCACTTCGAGGGCGCGCGCGACTCACGGTTCCGGATGGTGCGGGCGATGAAGAACCGCTTCGGCCCGATCGACGAGGTGGGCTGCTTCGACCTGTCCTCGGAGGGCATCGTGGCGGTCACCGACCCCTCCGGGCTCTTCGTGGAGACCCATCACGTCTCCGTGCCCGGTACGTGCGTCACCGTGACCATGGAGGGCCGCCGGCCGCTTCTCGCCGAGATCCAGGCGTTGACCGTGCTGGGGGCGGAGGAGCGGGCGAAGCGTACGACCTCGGGGTTGGACGGCTCCCGGCTGGCGATGATCCTCGCGATCCTGCAGCGCCACGCGAAGGTCGGCCTCTCCGGCCGCGATGTGTTCGCCTCGACCGTCGGCGGCGCCCGGATCAGCGATCCCGCCGCCGATCTGGCGCTGGCGCTCGCGGTGGCTTCGAGCCATACCGGCACGCCGACGCCGCGCGGCGTGGTGGCGCTGGGTGAGATCGGCCTGGCCGGGGAGCTTCGGCGGGTGCGTGATCTGGACCAGCGGCTCTCCGAGGCGGCCCGGCTGGGGTTCACGGTCGCGGTGGTGCCGGCCGAGCCCGGGGCGCCCGTGCCGAACCGTCCCAAAGAGCGCGATGTCGACGGTATGCGTGTCTTTGAGGTCCACAGCATCGGCTCCGCGCTGGAATTCCTCCGCTTGGTGTGATCGGCTTGGTGACTCGTGGTCGAACGTTCTCGGCACTACGGTTGGATCCACGGCTAGAATCGCCACATCCCACTCCGAAAGGACTCTCGTGCCCGCCGACCGCACCGCGGATTCCATCCGACTGCGCGAGACGCTTGCTCTGATCGCGCCCGGGACACCGCTTCGCGATGGGCTCGAACGCATCCTCCGCGGCCGCACCGGCGCGCTGATCGTGCTCGGCCACGACAAGATGGTCGATGCGATCGCGACCGGCGGCTTCACGCTCGAGGTCCCGTTCACCTCCACAGGCCTGCGTGAGCTCGCCAAGATGGACGGCGCGATCATCGTCGACGACTCGTTGAGCCACATCGTGCAGGCCGCCGTCCACCTGATGCCCGACCACACCATCCCCTCGACCGAGACCGGCACCCGGCACCGCACCGCCGACCGGGTCGCGAAGCAGACCGGTCACCCGGTGATCTCGGTGTCCCAGTCGATGCAGATCATCGCTGCGTACGTCGGCCAGACCCGCCACGTCCTCGAGGACTCCGGCCAGATCCTCTCCCGTGCCAACCAGGCGCTGGCGACGCTGGAGCGCTACAAGCTGCGCCTCGACGAGGTCGCCTCGACCCTGTCGGCGCTCGAGATCGAAGACCTGGTGACCGTGCGCGACGTGGCCGTAGTCGCGCAGCGCCTCGAGATGGTCACCCGTATCGCTCGCGAGATCGAGGACTATGTGCTCGAGCTCGGCACCGACGGCCGGCTGCTGTCCCTCCAGCTGGAGGAGCTCATCACCGGCGTCGATGCTGAGCGCGAGATGGTCATCCGTGACTACCTCCCCCGTGGCCGCCGCGCCCGCAGCCCAGAGGAGCTGCTGGCCGAGCTCGAGGCGCTCAACTCCGCCGAGCTCGTCGACCCCGCCGCCACCGCCCGGGTCCTGGGCCTGACCACCTCCGAGGCGCTCGACGGCGCCGTAGCCCCTCGCGGCTACCGCCTCCTCGCGAAGGTCCCCCGCCTCCCACCCGCCGTCGTCGACCGCCTCGTCGACCACTTCGGCACCCTCCAGAAGCTCCTCTCCGCCAGCGTCGACGACCTCCAGGCCGTCGAGGGCGTAGGCGAGCTCCGCGCCCGCTCCGTACGCGAAGGCCTCTCCCGCCTCGCCGAGTCCACCATCCTCGAGCGCTACGTCTAACGCCCCCGCCAACCAACGCACGCCGAGAAGTCACTTCTGCAGGCCGAGAAGTCACTTCTGCAGGCCGAGACGTCACACAGGTGCCCTCTCGGCCTGCAGACCTGACCTCTCGGCCTGCAGACCTGACGCCTCGGCCTGCAGAGCTGACGCCTCGGCCTCAGTTGACTGGAGAGTCGGGTTCCGTACGCGGCAGGGCGGTGCCGGGCTTGTAGAGGCCGAAGGTGGCGGAGGACGGTTCGCCGCCGAGGGCCGAGGCGACGATCACGAAGAAGTTCGGCTTCATCCACGGGCCGTGGCCGGTGCACTCGTTGGCGACGACACGGCGTCCGGACCAGGTCAGGGGCAGGGTGGTGACGGTGTCGCGGCGGAGGACGATGTCCTTGGTCGGCACCGCCTTCGGGCAGACGACCGTCGACCAGACCAGGTCGCCACCCTTCTGGGAGATCCGCACCTGAAGCGCGTCCGCGGACACCTTCCAGGTGCACGCCTCGGCCTTCACCGTACGCACCTGCAGCGGAATGGTGACGTTGTCCTCGGCGTAGCCGTTGGTGACGGCGGGCTCGACGACCACATCGGAGGGCGAGCATTCACCGGTCGGATCCGGAGGCGCGCTGCTCTTCGGCTTCGCGGGCTTGGTTCCGGTGGCGTTGCCCGCCTTCTTCGACGGCTTCGCGTCGGGGGTGGGAGTGACCGTAACCGTCGCCGTGGGCTCGTCCGCGACGGGCGAGGCCGTGTCATCAGGATCGTCCGACCCGTTGAGGAAGAAGCGCGAGATCCCGACGATCAGAAGCAGGACGATCGCGAGGACAGCCAGCCGCCGGCGCCAGTAGACCGAGGCCGGCAGCCGTCCTCCAGTCCTTGTCGCGCGGGCCATAGGCGACACGGTAATGACCCGACGCGCGGGAATCGGGGTGCCACTCCGGACCAATACCTGTCGCACGGCACAATCTGGGTGTGAGCGAACTTCTGGACCCCGTTCTGGACTGGTACGACGCCAATGCCCGAGACCTTCCGTGGCGTTCCGCGACCGCGACACCGTGGTCGGTGATGGTCAGCGAGTTCATGCTCCAGCAGACCCCGGTCAACCGCGTCCTCCCCGTCCACGAGGCTTGGCTCGAGCGCTGGCCGAGGCCGGCGGACCTGGCCGCCGAGCCGACCGGAGAGGCCGTACGCGCGTGGGGCCGACTCGGCTATCCACGGCGCGCGCTCCGGCTGCACGCGGCCGCCACCGCGATCCTCGAGCGTCACGACGGCGAGGTGCCGGAGGCGTACGAGGACCTGATCGCGCTCCCGGGCGTCGGCGACTACACCGCGGCAGCGATCGCCACCTTCGCCTACGGAAAACGGCACGTGGTCCTGGACACGAACGTACGCCGGGTGTTCGCCAGGACGCTCAGCGGTGTCGAGTTCCCCGCGCAGTCGGTCAACAAGGCCGAGCGCGAGCTGGCCGCCGGCGTGCTCCCGGAGGACGAGCCGACCGCGGCCACCTGGTCCGTCGCCGTCATGGAGCTCGGCGCGCTCGTCTGCACCGCCAACAACCCCGCCTGCGTACGCTGTCCCGTGGCCGACCTCTGCGCCTGGCGGGCCGCCGGCCACCCGGCCTACGACGGCCCTCCTCGCAAGGTCCAGACCTGGGCCGGCACGGACCGTCAGTGCCGCGGTCGCCTTCTGGCCGTGCTCCGCGACGCCGACGCCCCCGTTCACCGCAGCCGCCTCGACCTCGTCTGGTCCGACGACATCCAGCGGAAGAGAGCCCTGGAAGGCCTCCTGAAGGACAGCCTGGCAACCGAGGTCGAACCAGACTTCTTCGCCCTCCCCTAGAGATCGCGCGGGTTTGCGGCGCCGTCACGAGCGTCGCGAGACGGGTGTGCTGGCAAGGCGGAGCCTCGAAGGCGGTCTGGTTGCACCATCGAGAGGCGACAACGCAGCCAGCGCGCCCGTATCGCGGCGCGTAGCAGGCGGCCCAACCCGCGCGATCTCTAATCCCGCCGAGAAGTCATTCCTTGACGCCGAAAGGTCAGTTTTCTGGGGCGCCCGAAAAGGGATCGCGCCGAGTGGCCAGAATTACTGACCACTCGGCGCGAACAATTGACTTCTCGACGCCAGAAACTGACGTCTCGGTGTCAGTCGCCTTCGGGCTTGGGCTTGTCCAGGCTGATCGGCTCGTCCTGGTCAGGCAGCTCGATATCGCTCACCGACGCACCCTCCAGAGGAGGCATGTCCGGAATGGCGGAGCGCTTCTGGCCCTCGAAGGTGAAGGTCGCCTCCGCGCCCTCGCCCTCGACGTCGACGAGCACGATCTCGCCGGGACCGATGTCGCCATAAAGCATCTTCTCGGCGAGCATGTCCTCGATCTCGCGCTGGACCGTACGGCGCAGCGGTCGAGCACCCAGGACCGGGTCGAAGCCTCGCGTGGAGAGCAGCTCCTTCGCGGGCGTGGTGAGCTCGATGCCCATGTCGCGGTCCTTGAGACGAACCTCTACGGCGGCGATCATGTTGTCCACCATCGACATGATCTGCTCCCTCGACAGCGGCGGGAACACGATCACCTCGTCGACACGGTTGAGGAACTCCGGACGGAAGTGCTGCTTGAGCTCGTCGGTGACCTTGGCCTTCATCTTCTCGTAGGAGCCAGCGACGTCGCTGGCCTGGGAGAAGCCCAGGTTGACCGACTTCGCGATGTCCCGCGTACCGAGGTTGGTGGTCATGATGATCACGGTGTTCTTGAAGTCGACCACGCGGCCCTGGGAGTCGGTCAGGCGACCTTCCTCCAGGATCTGCAGCAGCGAGTTGAAGATGTCCGGGTGAGCCTTCTCGACCTCATCGAAGAGCACCACGGAGAACGGCTTGCGGCGCACCTTCTCGGTGAGCTGGCCACCCTCCTCGTAGCCGACGTAACCCGGAGGCGAACCGAAGAGCCGCGAGACTGTGTGCTTCTCGCCGAACTCCGACATGTCGAGCTGGATCAGCGCGTCCTCGTCGCCGAAGAGGAACTCGGCGAGCGTCTTGGACAGCCAGGTCTTACCGACACCGGATGGACCGGCGAAGATGAACGAACCGCCGGGGCGCTTCGGGTCCTTCAGACCGGCACGCGTACGCCGGATGGCACGCGAGAGCGCCTTGACCGCCTCGTCCTGGCCGATGACGCGCTTGTGGAGCTCGTCCTCCATGCGCAGCAGGCGCTGGGACTCCTCCTCGTTGACCTGCACCATCGGGATGCCGGTCGCCACGGCGAGAACCTCGGCGATCAGCTCCTCGTCGACCTCGGCGACCTCGTCCATGTCGCCGGCACGCCAAGCCTTCTCACGCTCGGCCTTCTTCGCGATGAGCTGCTTCTCCTCGTCGCGAAGTCGGGCCGCCGCCTCGAAGTCCTGGCCGTCGATCGCGGCCTCCTTGCGCTGACGTACGTCGGCGATCTTGTCGTCGTACTCCCGCAGGTCGGCCGGCGCGGTCATCCGGCGGATGCGCAGGCGCGAGCCGGCCTCGTCGATCAGGTCGATGGCCTTGTCGGGCAGGAACCGGTCGGAGATGTAGCGGTCGGCCAGGGTCACCGCGGAGACGAGCGCCTCGTCGGTGATCGTCACCCGGTGGTGGGCCTCGTAGCGGTCCCGGATGCCCTTGAGCATCTCGATCGCGACCGCGATCGACGGCTCCGGCACCTGGATCGGCTGGAAGCGGCGCTCGAGAGCGGCGTCCTTCTCCAGGTATTTCCGGTATTCGTCCAGCGTGGTCGCACCGATCGTCTGCAGCTCGCCACGAGCCAGCATCGGCTTCAGGATCGAGGCCGCGTCGATCGCGCCCTCGGCAGCACCGGCACCGACGAGGGTGTGGATCTCGTCGATGAACAGGACGATGTCGCCGCGGGTCTTGATCTCCTTGAGCACCTTCTTGAGGCGCTCCTCGAAGTCACCGCGGTAGCGCGAGCCGGCCACCAGCGCACCCAGGTCGAGCGTGTAGATCTGCTTGTCCTTGAGCGTCTCGGGGACGGTGCCCTTGACGATGTCCTGGGCCAGCCCCTCGACGATCGACGTCTTGCCGACGCCGGGCTCGCCGATGAGGACCGGGTTGTTCTTCGTACGACGCGAGAGCACCTGCATGACGCGCTCGATCTGCATCTCCCGACCGATGATCGGGTCGAGCTTGCCGTCGCGGGCGTCCTGGGTCAGGTTGCGGCCGAACTGGTCGAGAACCAGGCTGGAGGACGGCGCCTCGGTCGAGGTCGTCCCCGTCGACGCGGTGGCGCCGGACGTGGCCTGGCCCTCCTTGCCCTGGAAACCCGAGAGGAGCTGGATGACCTGCTGGCGGACCCGGTTGAGGTCGGCGCCGAGCTTCTGCAGCACCTGGGCGGCGACGCCCTCGCCCTCACGGATCAGGCCGAGCAGGATGTGCTCGGTCCCGATGTAGGAGTGGCCGAGCTGCAGCGCCTCGCGCAGGGACAGCTCGAGCACCTTCTTGGCGCGCGGCGTGAACGGGATGTGCCCGGACGGTGCCTGCTGACCCTGGCCGATGATCTCCTCGACCTGGTTGCGCACCGCCTCGAGCGAGATGTCGAGGGACTCGAGGGCCTTGGCGGCGACGCCCTCGCCCTCGTGGATCAGGCCGAGCAGGATGTGCTCGGTCCCGATGTAGTTGTGGGAGAGCATGCGGGCCTCTTCCTGGGCCAGCACGACCACCCGGCGGGCTCGGTCAGTGAACCGCTCGAACATGTACGCATCTCTCCTAAAGATCTGGGGCGCAGGCGCCCACCGGACTGCTCCGGTTGGGCGGTCTCACCGGGAAACAACCCCACGGACAGCCTACGCGTTCCCGACAACACAACACGATCCGTGCGCTGAGAGCGAACAAGCAGTTCCGCGCACCGGGTCGGACCGTCGCCTCAAACGCAGCTGTCGCGCCCCTCGGGGCGCGAC
>NZ_JBOHDN010000126.1:0-42565 GCF_050699375.1 Nocardioides sp.
CCGAGTCGTACTTCGCCTGGGCCGCGTTCACCGCGCTGCGCGATCCCGGGCTCGAATAGCCGCCCGATGAGCTGCCGGAGCCGCTGCCGTTCGTCCCCGACGACGTGGAAGGCTCCTCGGTGATCGCTCGGACCTTCGGCTCCGCCTCCTGGTTGCCATCATCGACCTGCTGGCACTGAAATGCCGCCTCCCGTTCGGCATCCGCGATCGCCTGGGCCTCCGCCGCGTGCTGCGCCTTCGCGTCGCTCAGCGCACTCTCGCGACTCGCCTTCTCGGCGCCGTTGTAACCCTCGGTCGTGAACTTGGGGTCGGACGCGCTGGGTGCCGCGCCGTGGGAGGTCGGCAGCTTGCCTTCGTGCAAGTCGTACTTCGCCTTGGCGTCGTCGTAACGCTGTGCGACCACTGTCATGGCTTTGCATGCTGCCTCGATCGTTGCAGCCTTCTCGAGCATCTGCGCGGCCGCTTTGCTGTATGACGAGGCGGCCGCTTCGGCTGTGTAGGAGGACGCAGCGAAAGCGTCGCCGCACGCCTTAGCCAGTGCATCGAACTGCGTCGCCGTTGCCCTCAACTGGTCCCCTGACGCGCGCCAGTTGGTGACATAGGTGTCAATGTCGTCAGCATCGGCCGCGAGCAGATACTGCTGCAGGCGAATCATGTGCGGGCCTTTGACCCGGCCGACGCCGCCGCCGCCGTCGAGCGCCCCCATCAGGCACCGTCCTCTCCGGACGAGGAACCGATGATCTCGGCCCGCGACTGCATCTCCTGGAGTAGCCCGGGCGGGACCGGCAGGAACGGGATAGGAATCGGCAGGGCGTCGGGACGATCGTCCTTACCCAGGTTCAGCGAGAGCGGCTGGCTCACCATCGCCACACCGGCCGTCATCGCCCGGCCCCATGCCCCGGCTTCTTCGTCGACGCCGGTCAGTTCCTTGGCGGCGCGGTCTGTTCCGTCGTAGAACTTGATCAGCGCATCAGAAAGATGCGAGAGCGTCGAGTTGATCCGCTCACTCGCCAGATCCAACTGAGACTTGAGCGACTCGCCGCTCGCACCCTGCCCGAGAAGACCCGCACGTGGCGTCTCCGCCCGCACCTTGTCTACGTCGACCTTCATCTCGACCAGCATGTTCTTCATACTGTCAACGACCTCTTGATCGACCTTGGTTTCTTTCCCGCTCCCCACGGTGTACCCCCTCGGATGACGCATGGTGTCGAAACGTCAACCGAGCGCCTTCCGAAGTGTGGCGGTGGCCCGGGACCCATCAACCTTCTCGCCCACATTTTGCATTACAGGTCACCGGCTGTCCACGGAAGTGCGCTGTCTCGGGTTCAGCGTTGCATCTCGCGGCATCGACCTCGGCTCGCTACGCTCGCCACATGCCGACGACTCGGGCACGGCCCCGCCACGTAGTTTCGACGTCAGCCATAACTGTCGTCGCTCTTCTAGGAATCACTCTGAGCGCATGCGGCTCGGCAGAAGATCCAGGCAAGGGCGCCACAACGTCGTCAAGCAGTCCATCGAACGAGCAATCATCACCCTCGGCAGATCCAAAGGAGGACTGGCACACGGCCACGGAGAATGGTGGTCAACTCCTCGTCCCGCCAGACTGGGATGTGGAGGATGCCCCCACTGGGATTAACCTGCATGCTCCTCGTACGCGCGAAGGTGGGGCCCGGGTAGGCGGCGGAATTTTCGCCTCTAGGCTGACTATCGATTCCCCCGGCGCTATCGACGATGCAGGCAACACCGCGTTGGCATTCCACAAGAACGGCATGGACAAGGCCGAGCGTCTCCCTGACGTGACGCTCGGTGGCGTCAGGTTCTATCACGTCCGAGCCGAAGATTCGGCCCAGTGGTTGGACGACTACGGGACCGTCAAGGACGGCAAGTTGATCACCGTCCTGTGGACGTTCAATCGTGGGTTTGTCGATCGCAAGCAGACCGATGAGATGCTCAACCAGGTGATGCCGACCTTCAAGCCGGCGTCCTGAAGCGAGACGGATCCGCCGTCGGTTGCGGGCTGGTCAGTCGGACCCGTCCGGCTCGCCCCTGGCTCATCACGGCGCAGCTGTTTCGACAGGACCTCGTGACCCGAACAGTGGGCGGACCACACGTCGGTCGGACGTCGCGACAGGTGGTGCCGACCGCGCCGCGACGCAGGCATCATTGGACCGCTGGGTCGCTTCGTCCGAGCTGCCTCTGGCCGACCACTACGGACGTACGAGACCGAGTCGGCTCGTGGCTCGACGAGCGGCATACGTCTGCCAGGTTGAGCTCCCGATTGGCGTCGTACGCCTCGGCCAGCGGTGCGACGAAACGCTCGGCCATCACGGTGAGCTCGTCGTAGATCAGTACGACCCGAAATGGCTGCAGAGGCGCTTGAAGAAGTCAGAGTTCGACAATGGCCAGAGTTGTTGGTCGATAGCGAGCGCAACGCCGTCGCGTCCGTTGATGCCCGCGAGCTGCCAGCCTGGGAGTTCGATCGTCCACGCTGCTTCGGCGGCTGCCTCGGTGAGCACCTCGTCACGTGCGTCTTGGTCAGGTCCGAACACCTGGTTGAGCCGATCGATATCGAACGCCCGCAGCGCGGGACGAGCACCCTTGACTGGGCGGACCTTAAGGGTGCGAATCAGTGACGAGACCAGGTAGCCACGTGGAGCTTGAATCTCCTGCACCTGGGTTGGGTCATCGACCGATAGCCCCAATTGCAGGTCGATCGAGGTCATCCCGACGACGGCGCGATGCGCGAGCAGACCGCCGGCGCCGGCCAGCTTCCACGTCACGCTAGTACCGCTCATGGTGCTTCGCTCGGTTTCCAGGCTGTGGCGGTAGCCACCAGGGCGTCAGCCCACTGCGCGTACTCGCTGATGTGGACCGTCGCTGTCAGGGTATGCCCAATGCCGTCGATGTCGACGAACCACTGCTCCATCGCAAGCGGTACGCCTTCAGGCCCGTCGTAGATGGCCAAGCGCCGACCGCCTCGGCGCCCCTCGATGGTCAACTGCTCAAGGTCGATCGGTGTGTATCCCGGGAGCACCTGCGTGAACGCCATGTCAACGCCAACCTGCCAGTCACGAAATCCGAGGTCGCCGTTAGGCTCCGCGGTGGCCGTGAGATTCGATGTGAAGGTTCCGGTGCGCGGCGCATACGCGAGCAGAACCAAGCCGGCGGGCGGGTCGAACTGCTGCCAGCCAGGCGGGAGATTCAACGTTGGCGCCGACACGTCACACCGCCGCTTGTGCACGCAGCTCGCGGTACCAGCGAGGCTTCAGAAACGGTGGCGTCGGCAGGATCATGAAAGCCACATACGCCACGGCGATAGGGAAGAACAGGAGCGCGACGAACGCGAACGCACCGCTGTCGCGAGGAACCAACATCGCGAGGCCGAGCTCGATCGCAAATGCAGCACCGAACGGCTGATGGATGAGCACGTACACCTCGCCGGCACCACCGGCTGCGGGGCCAGTTGCCCACGAGCGCGATCGCGGCGTACGTCCTAGGTGTCGCCAGGTCGTCCATGCCGCTAGGCCGAGGCCAACCAACAACAGCGCGATCCCGAGGAGCAACTTCAGTCCCAAAAGGTAAGTGTGTCGCCGACGTCTTCAGCGACATCTCCGGCATCTTCCAGCGCCGACCCTACGGCATCCGCCGCGGCGCCACCGAGCTCCCCAGCAGTGTCCGCAACCTTGTCAGCAACCCAGCCAGCGGCTCCAGACCCTACGGCCCCGCCGATCAAGCCGCCGACGGCTCCACCGATCACGGTCCCGGCGCCGGGACAGATCATCGTGCCGATCGCGCCACCAAGTTGCGCTCCGCCCCAGGCGCCAGCCGCGGCACCACCGGCGGTGATCAACCCAGTGCTCGCTGCGCGAGCGCTCTTCTCGGTGTTGGAGAGTGTCGGGTCGTCCGAGTCCTTCTGCCATTGGTCGACTCCGGAGGTAACGCCTGTGACCACCCAGCCGGCCTTGGTCGCAACCTTCCCCGCGACGTTCCACTTGTTACGAAGAGCACCCTTGCCCGCCTTCGAGTCCCAATTGTTCTCGGAGAAGTGAGCCTTGAAACGCTGGTGCGGCCTAAGTGGCTGCGGAGGCCCGAATCCGCCGTGGGCCGGCCGCGGATGGAACGTGCCGTAGCGGCTCTTGACCATGAAGTCCACGGCGGCGCCAGTGGCGAGACCTCCCACACCGAAGATGAAGGCGCCCAGCGTGGCGCCACTTGGGAAGTCCGGGGGCAAGAGCTGGAGCTTCTCGAAGAGATTCTCGATCCAGCCGTCACCGGTGGACTTCTCGATCGCCTTATCGAGCGACTCGTGAGCTTGGTCCTCGTTAATTCGAGCGCTCTCGACCCGGGTCACGAGGTCGTCCCAGACCTTGACCTTGTCGTTGTGCGCATCGACTGCTTGCTCGTCGCCACCTTCCGCGGCCCCCGACGCCACGGGACGCCGAATGAACGTGCCGTCGACGGTAAGGCTGGCTCCACGGGCTTCCTCGCGGATCCCGATCATCTTCCGCTCGACCGACTCGAGGTCGTCAGCGAAAGCGGTCAGTCCCTTCCTGATGCCTTCCAAGCGAGACTCGAGGTTCCTCAGATGACTCTTGTGATCGGCGATCCTGGATTCGAATGCTGCGCCTGCCTGACCGTGCCAACTGCTAGCCGAGCGCTCTGCCTTCGATGAGTCAGCGATGCTGTCGCCAACGACATCGATCGCCGTCGTGCATGCTTCGGCCGACTTCCGAACCGACTCCGGGCTGCCGTGGACGGTCGTGTCCATGTCAGTCATCAGGCTCGGTCCTCCAGCCCGCGACGCTGCGCGTGTCCGCGCTGCGCGGCGTCCTCGTCAGCCTCGATCGCGGCGTCCAACGCGTTCTGCGCAGCGTCCTTCAAGACACCGAAACGCTCGGACAAGGCACCAACGACCGCCGCCAGCCCCGCCAGTGCCTCTGCCGTCTCGTCAGACGACTCACCGCAGTCGGGGGTGGTCTGCACTGGCTTGGCCTGTTTGAACAGGTCCGCTCCCGCGGTGTCGAGCGTACGGATCGCGTCCCGCAGGTCGTCCTTGTTGACTTGGATGGTGGCTGGGTAATTCAACGGGGCTCCCGAGATCGACGCCTTGTCCTCCACTCATACCCGCTTGGCGGCAACCTAAACAAAGGAGGCAAACATTTTACTTTGGCGGTCAGTTGCCGCCTGCAGAACTGAGCTCGTTGAGGAACTTTTCGACTGCCTTGGGTGCGGTCTTCTGCTTGATGAGACCTTCCTGGGCGGACGCCTGGACCTTCACGTCGGCCGCGGCGTCGCCGGCAGCGAGTACCTGCACCTCGACGTGCGCCCCGTTCATCCCGCCGAAGCCACTCGGGACGATCCCGACGATGCGTTGCTCCTCAAGACGCCGCTCTTCAACGATCCCGACCCGCTCGAAGGCTTCGAACGCCTTCGTCCATGCGTGTTCCGCCGGCAACGGAAGGATGACCTGACCCTCGGCTGTGTCGATGCGTGCCACGCCGAAAGCGTACCGGCTCCGCTGGGACGAATGGACAAGAGACGCCACGTACACGAGTGGCGACAGTTCGAGCCCCTCCCCAAGTGCTTCGACGATCGAAGCTCCAAGGAACCTGCCGCAGACTTTTTACCTTTCGGAGGCCAGTGCGGCGGCGACCTGGTCGAGGCGGGCACCGCGGGACGCCTTGATGAGCACGACGTCGCCGGGCGCAAGGTGGCTCCGCAGCCAGTCGATGGCGGCGGGGTTGTCGGGCAGGGCCAGCGCGCCTTCCCCCGCGCCCTCGGCGATGACGGCGGCGGCCTCGCCGACGGTGATGACCAGGTCGGCCCGGGTGGCTGCGTACGTCCCGATCTCGTGGTGGGCGGCACGGCTGGCCTCGCCGAGCTCGAGCATCTCGCCGAGCACGGCGATGCGGCGCTTGGCGTCGATCGAGGCCAGCGCGTCCAGGCCGGCCCGGGTGGACTCCGGGTTGGCGTTGTAGGAGTCGTTGAGCAGGGTCGCGCCGCTGCTGAGAGCGCGCAGCTCCATGCGCCACTTCGAGATCGACGCGTGGTTCAGTGCGCTCGCCGCGTCGGCGAGAGGGACGCCCGCGGCGAGCCCGGCAGCCGCGGCGGCCGCGGCGTTGAGCGCCCAGTGCGCACCGACGAACGGGAGCGAGACGACAGTTTGCTCGCCCTGGTGCCGCAGGGTGAACGAGGGCCGGCCGAGCCGGTCCAGGGACAGGCCGAGCACGCGTACGTCCGCCCGGTTGCCGGCGCCGAAGGCCAGCACCGGCCCGTCCCTGAGGCCGCCCATCTCCAGCACCCGCGGGTCGTCGGCGTGCAGGACGGCAGTGCCGCCTGCGGCCATCCCCCGCACCAGCTCGCTCTTGGCCACAGCGATCGCCTCGCGCGACCCGAACTCACCCAGGTGCGCCTGGCCGACGTTCGTCACCACGGCGATGTCGGGCGCGACCAGGCCGGTCAGATCGGCGATGTCGCCGATGTGCCGCGCGCCCATCTCGAGCACGAGGAACCTGGTGGACTCGTCTGCCCGCAGCATCGTGAGAGGTACGCCGAGCTCGTTGTTGAACGAGCCGGAGGTGGCGACGGTGGGCGCCGCGCTCGAGAGCACCGCCTCGATCATGTCCTTGGTGCTGGTCTTGCCCTGGGAGCCGGTCACCGCGACCACCGTGAGCCGGTCGCGCAGCATGATGACGTGGGCAGCCAGACGCTGCAGCGCGGCCTGGGTGTCCTCGACCACGACGGTCGGGAGCGCCGTCGGGCGCGACCCGAGGACGGCGACCGCACCTGCCTCGGCGGCCTGCGGTGCGTGCTCGTGCCCGTCCGTGTGCTCGCCCGCGAACGCGACGAAGAGCCCACCCGGCGCCGCCTCACGACCGTCGATCACGGCGGGGGCGCTCACCGTCACCGAGCCGTCGCCGACGACCTTTCCACCGACCAACGAAGCGATCTCGTCCAAACTGAGGGGAATCATTCCATCAGCAAACGAAATGGCATGTTGTCAGCCTGTATCCGATAATCGATATGCGGACGATATGCCGCAGCGACCTATCGTCTGCATATCGGAAACTTCATACGGGCCCGCAACTGGCCGTCGAGTTTGCTGGCACCGATGATCTACCACGAACCCGCGCTCACGGAGCGCTCCTCGATCACCGTCTACGGTTGCGCACCCGACGAGGCACTGCTCTTCGACTCGCTGGCGCCCGCTCTCGGTGTCTCCGTGACAATCACGACCGAGGCCCTGACCGAGGAGAACGTCGACCTCGCGCGTAGAGACCGGTGCGTCAGCGTGAGCCACAAGTCGCCGATATCGAACGGCACACTTCTCCAGCTGAAAAGGGTCGGCGTCGAATATATCTCGACGCGAAGCGTCGGTTTCAACCATATCGACGTCGACTTCGCCGCGAGCATCGGGATAACGGTCGGGAACGTCGCCTATTCACCCGATTCGGTCGCCGACTACACGTTGATGCTGATGCTCATGTCGTTGCGCGAGGCGAAGTCGACGATCCGTCGCACCGATGCCCACGACTACCGTCAAGCGGACGTACGTGGCCGCGAGCTGCGCGATCTGACCGTCGGCGTGGTGGGGACCGGCCGGATCGGTGCGGCGGTCATCGACCGGCTGCGGGGCTTCGGCTGCGGCGTGCTGGCCCATGACATCCGGCCAAGGCCCGCGGCCGAAGGCGTGGAGCGCGTCGATCTGGACACGCTGGTCGAGCGCAGCGACATCGTCACGCTCCACACACCGTTGAGCACGCAGTCGCACCATCTTCTGGACCGCCGGCGCATCGACCGGATGCGGCCCGGTGCGTACGTCATCAACACCGGTCGCGGCGCGCTCGTCGAGACCCCGGCGCTCATCACCGCGCTGGATCAGGGCCGACTGGGCGGTGCGGCCCTGGATGTGATCGAGGGTGAGGAGGGCATCTTCTATGCCGACCTCAGGGGCCAAGAGTTGCCCAACGCGTGGCTCGCGCGGCTCCAGCAGATGCCGAATGTGCTGGTCAGCCCTCATATCGCCTATTTCACCGACCATGCCCTGAGGGACACGGTCGAGAACTCCATCGTCAACTGTCGTGAATACGAAAGCAGGTTGCAGCATGTCTGAGCTCAAGGTCGGCATCATCTTCGGTGGCGTCTTCGAGGAGCACGCCGTCTCGGTGAAGTCCGCGCAGGAGGTCGCCAAGCACCTCGACCCCGAGGCGTACGACCCCTACTGGATCGGCATCACCAAGAGCGGTGACTGGCGCCTGTGCGAGGGACCCGAGCCGAGCTGGGAGGACGGCGCACACCGTCCGGTCGTGCTCTCCCCCGACCGCAGCGTCCACGGCCTGCTCGTCCTGAACGAGGGCAGCTACGAGACGATCCGGCTCGACGTCGTGCTTCCCGTCCTGCACGGCAAGCTCGGCGAGGACGGCGCGATCCAGGGTCTCCTCGAGCTCTCCGGGATCCCGTACGTCGGCTGTGACGTACAGAGCTCGGCGCTGTGCATGGACAAGTCGCTGGCCTACACGGTCGTCAGCGAGGCCGGCATCGCGACGCCGACCTGTTGGACGCTGGGGCCCGGTCAGACGGTGGACGCTCTGGGTGATCCCGGCGTACTTCCCTATCCGGTGTTCGTGAAGCCCGCCCGCTCCGGGTCGTCGTTCGGCGTCAGCAAGGTGACCTCGGCCGCGGAGCTGGACGCCGCGATCGCGACGGCGCGACGGTATGACGAGAAGGTGCTCGTCGAGGAGGGTGTCGTGGCCGAGGAGATCGGCTGCTCGATCCTCGGCAACGGCGACGAGCTGGTGACCGGCGAGGTCGATCACGTCGCGCTCTCGCACGGGTTCTTCAAGATCCATCAGGAGGACGCTCCCGAGACCGGCTCGGAGAACGCGACCTTCATCGTGCCGGCCGACATCCCGGCCGAGGCTCAGAGGCTGGTCAAGGAGGCGGCGCAGCAGGTCTATCAGGCACTCGGCTGCCGCGGCCTGGCGCGGGTGGACATGTTCCTCAAGGAGGACGGGTCGGTGGTGCTCAACGAGGTCAACACGCTGCCCGGGCTCACCTCCTACAGCCGCTACCCGCGGATGATGGCCGCTGCCGGGGTCTCGATGACCGAGCTCCTGGACCGAGCGGTCACGCTGGCGCTGGAGGTGTCATCGCGATGATGGAGGGGTTCGGCTTCGTCGACGAGCTGGCACCAGGCATCCGCTGGGACTCCAAGTACGCCACCTGGGACAACTTCACCGGCAAGCCGGTCGACGGCTATCTGGTGAACCGGATCGTCGGGACCCGCGAGCTGTGCGCCGCGCTCGCCCGAGCGCGCGACAAGGCAGCCGCCCTCGGGTTCGGGCTGCTGCTGTGGGACGGCTATCGCCCCCAGCGGGCCGTCGACGCGTTCCTGCGCTGGTCCCGGGAGCCCGAGCCTGAGCGCCAGGACGACCGGGGCAAGCTGCGGCACCATCCCTCGATCAGCCGCCCCGAGATGTTCGAGAAGGGGTACGTCGCCGCGAGGTCTGGCCACAGCCGCGGCAGCACCGTCGACCTGACCCTCTTCGACCTCGCGTCTGGCGAGCTGTCGGACATGGGCGGCGACCACGACCTGATGGACGAGATCTCGCACCACGGCGCCTCCGGGATCTCTCCGGCCCAGGCGCGGAACCGCGAGCAGCTGTGCTCGATCATGGAGGCTTGCGGGTTCAGCCGCTACGACAACGAATGGTGGCACTACTCGATGGCCGAGGAGCCCTACCCGGACACGTACTTCGACTTCCCCGTCGGCTGAACCACCGGGCAAGCGGCGCGTCCCGGAAGTTCCTGGGCGCTTCGCGCCGCCACGGCACGCACCTCGCCGCGTTGGCGCCGCTCGAAAGACTGTATGCCCACGCGACGCCGCCTTGCGATGCACACACCCTGACATCGCCAAACGTTCAGGAACCTCCGCGACGCGCCACTACCCGAGCCAGCCGAACACCTTGGGGCGGTTCGCCTTCTTCCACACGGGAGGGAACCGCTCCTCGGCAGCACGGGCAGCGGCCTCCTCGGCCGTCATCAGCCGGCGGAGCGCCTCGTCGTGCTGCGGCCGCTCCTGGATCGTGCCGATCATGACGACCGCGTCGTTGAGGTCGCCCAGGGTCGACTGGATCGACCTGGTTGCCCTGATGAGCCGTTCGGCGTCCTTGCCGTGAGCATCACGCAACGCCTCGGCCGAGTAGCGGGTCCGCTTGGCCCTCTTGCGCGCCTCGTGGAGCTGCTCGCGACGCCTCGCCGTGTTCTTCGTGGCGGCGGCTTTGTCGATGGCTGCGACCAAGCCCCTCCAGTCACGGCGTACGTGCTTGCGCAGAGTCTTGTCGCTCGGCGGGCCTGCTGACCAGGGGAAGCCATCGGACGCGGCGAGGCCCGCGACAAGAGCGCGGTAGCGTTCCCCCTCCAGCTCCGGCAGCAGCCGGTCGCGGCCGTCGGCCCGGCGTTTCACGAGCACCGCCCGAAGCGCGTCGATGCCGGACGGTGCGGGTCCGTGCTCGGCCGTCCAGCGCCGCAGCCGCCCGCGGAGCACCTCCGCGTCGCGTACCTCTCCGAGGAGCTCGGCGAGCCACTTCAGCTCGTGCCGGACCGGCTCGGTCCCCTCCGATTCGAGCAGCGGACGGTAGGTCGCCAGGACGCTGCGCAGCCGACGTGCCGTCACCCGCATCTGGTGAACGGAGTCCTCCTCGTCGCGCAGCACGAGCCGGCCCCAGCGGTGGAGCGCGGCCACCTGGACACGCCACCACTCGCCGACCGGATCGTGGGGAGGAGGACTCATCCTCACAGTTCTACCGCGCTACGCGACTACCGCGCCACGGCGTCCAGCTCACGCTCGGATCGCCCGGGCTCCGGGGTGTTCTTCTCGCGGTGCGGCAGCAGGGTCAGGAGCAGGCCCGCTCCGGCCCAGCAGGCGAGCACGATCAGCGGCATGGTGGTTCCGACGCCGTCGAAGAAGGAGAAGCCGCGGAGCGCCGTCCCGGCGGCCCCCGGGGGCATCAGCTGGCCGAGCCACCCGAACGGCACCATCTCGGGCGCGGAGGTGATCCCGGAGAGCGGGTTGCCGACGAGCAGGACGAGCAGGGCGACGACGCCGACGCCGGCGACGCCGATGATGTGGCGCAGGCCGACGATCGGGAGCGCGACGGCGAGGATGCCGAGGGCGACGACCCCGGCGTTGGCCAGGTAGTTGCCCTCGAGCGCGCCGAGCCAGCCCTGGACGACACCGGTCATCGCCAGACCTCCGCCGATGGCGATCAGAAAGGCGGCCGCGACCCGGTCTCGGGTGCGTGTCAGTGCCAGGGAGGTGATCGCGCCGGCCATGATGCCGCCGATCACCAGCGGCAGCGCGGACGCAGCGAAGACGATTCCTCGCGGGTCGTCCTCGGCACTCGCCACGACGTCGGTCACCTTCGGCTGCAGACCTGCCTCGGCTCCCATCGCGGTGGCCATCTGGGTGAGCTGCTGGGCGACGTTGGCGCTGGCCGCGGAGGCGACCAGGATCTCCTGGCCCTCAGGACCGGCGACGATCGCCCCGTACGCCTCGCGCTCCTCGATCGCCTCGACCGCGGCCTCGCGGTCCGCGGCCGCGGTGACCTCGAAGGCGTCCTCCCCCGCGCTCGCGGCGATCTGGGTCTCGATCTGGGTCACCGCCGCTTCGGGGCCGGCGACGACCAGCGGTAGCGACCTGGGTTCCATCTCGCTGGTGGGCCACGCGAACGCGGAGATGAGCAACGTGAGCAAGGTGACCAGACCGAGGCTGACCCCGATCACGGCTTTGACTGACTTGGACATGGCGATTCCTTAAAAACGAATGTTCATTCTCTTTGGCACCACCATCCTCCTCCGACACGAAATAATCAAGAATGAGCGTTCGTTTTCTTTTGGGGTACGCTTCGTCACATGCCCAAGGTCAGCGACGAGCACCGCACCGAGAAGCGCCAGCAGATCATCGCGGCGACGCTGCGCTGTGTGGAGCGCGACGGCTTCCACAAGACGACGATGGCCGCGGTCGTGCAGGAGTCCGGCCTCTCCGCCGGCTCGGTCTACACCTACTTCCGCGGGAAGCACGAGATCATCCACGCGATCGCCTCGTCCGGAGTGACCGGCGTCAAGGACGCGATCAACGGCCTCATCCCCGAGACCGGCTCGGGCGAGGCCCCTCCCCCTCCCGCACAAGCCCTCGAAGCCGCTACCCGCCATCTGCTGGACCTCTCCGACCAGCTCGGCATCAACCTTCCCCGGATCGCCCTGCAGACCTGGGCCGAGGCCGCCCGCGACCCGGAGTTCCTAGCGCTCATGGCTCCCGAGGCGCGCGGCATCCGTGCCGCCTGGCGGCGCTACGCCGAGGCGGCGATCGTCGCTGGGCAGTTCCGCGAGGGCGCCGACCCCGAGAAGATCGCGATGGTGCTCACCGGACTGCTCCCCGGCTTCATCCTGCAGCTGGTCGTGATCGGTGACGTGACCCCGGAGACGTACGCGGCAGGGCTTACCGACCTGCTCGACTAGCCGCCCGCGGGAGTTCATCGCACGCTCATGTGACCTCGCTTCCCTGAATGGACCAGCCATTCTCAGGGAGGGTCCATGCGCCTGCCAGTCCCCCATCTGCCGCTCCTCGCGATCGTCTCCACGGTCATCGCCCTGACCAGCACAGCCGCACCGGCCCCGGCCAACGCCCGGCCGGCGAGCGCCGTCGCCGCGGCCGACAGCACGAGCCCGAGCCCGTACGACATCGTGGTCACCGACCAGGCCAGCGACCGGATCATCGTGCTCGACGCCGACGACACGGACTGGACCACCGGTGCCGAGGAGTGGGCCTGGAAGCCGACCGGGGCACAGGGCTTCGGCGACCTCACCGACAACTGGGGTCTGCCCGACGAGGCGAAGCTGCGCCACCACGGTGGGCGGCGCTACCTGCTCACCACCGACTCCTACGGGCTGGCCGCGGTGGTCCCCTATCCCAGCGGCAAGGGGTCCTATTGGGCGGCCGACGTCGGCCGCGCCGACAACGCGCACAGCATCGAGCTCCTGCCGAGCGGCAACGTCGCGGTCACGGCGAGCACCGGTGGCTGGGTCCGCATCTACACCGCCTCGCAGGGGCGGCGCTCCAAGGCGTACGTCCAGCTTCCGCTCGCCGGGGCCCACGGTGTCGTCTGGGACCCGGTCACCCGGCTGCTATGGACCCTCGGCGACCACGAGCTGGTCGGGCTGAAGATCGGAGGTACGCGGGCGAAGCCGACGATCACCCGGGCGCTGACCCATCCGCTGCCCACCGGCTGGGGCCACGACCTGCAGCTGGTCCCCCACCAGCCCGGGCGCCTCTGGGTGACCACCGGAACCCGCGTCTACCAGGTGGGCAAGCTGACCGGGACCTTCCACAGCGACTACCCGGACGCGGAGACGATCGATGCCGAGGGCATCAAGTCGGTCACGACCAATCCGGTGACCGGACAGGTCCTCACGACCAAGACCGAGCCGGGAAACCCCTGCACGTGGTGCACCTCGACGGTGCGGATGCACGGTCCGACCGACTCCCGTACGCTCCCGGGCGGGCAGATCTACAAGGCTCGCTGGTGGGTGGACTACGGTCGATCGGCCCAGCGGGCGACCCAGTAACGCACGCCGTACGGATCGTCGTCATAGTCGACCGCGACCGTTCCCGCCCCACGCAGCAGGTCGGCCGACTCCGCGATCGGGGCGACGTCGGCCAAGAGCTCGCCGGCGAGTCCGAGGTCGAGCGCACCGAGCGCCTCGGCGTCGGGCTCGGCGAGGGCCTCACCGAGCATGTCGTCGAACCCGGCCGCGCGCGGGTCGAGGTGGCCGGGTGCCTTCTCGCTGCGGCGGGCCGAGCCGTTGCCGACGATGAGGTAGGCCGCCTCGCCGCTGGTCACCGGAGCCACACCGACCTCGGCGAGCAGCGAGGTCGCGACCCGCATCCCCTGCTCACCGGCCACCACGCGTACGTCCTCGCCCAGCCACGCCACCGCCGCCAGGCAGGCCGCGCGGAGCTCCTCGACCGGGTCGTGGAGGGAGGCGTGCTCGGGAAGCAGCGCCAGGCATCCGGGTACGAGCGCTATTCGCGTCACTGCAGCCCCCTGATCGCCTTCGCCGGGCGGCGTCGCCCGGCGATCGTCCAGACCATGTCGACGGTCTGCCGGGTCTCGGGCACCTGGTGGACGCGGTAGATCCGGGCACCGGCCATCGCGCAGACCGACGTCGCCGCCAGCGTGCCGAGGAGGCGCTCCCCGACCGGCAGGTCGAGCGTCTCACCCACGAAGTCCTTGTTGGAGAGCGAGACCAGCACCGGCCAGCCGGTAGCGACCATCTCCCCCAGCCGCCGGGTGATCTCGAGGGAGTGGAAGGTGTTCTTCCCGAAGTCGTGGGCCGGGTCGATGACGATCGAGTCCTTCGCGACGCCGGCGGCCAGAGCACGCTCGGCGTAGACGAGGGTCGAGTCGATCGCGTCACGGACCACGTCGTCGTACTCGATCCGGTAGGGCCTCGTCCGCGGGGTCACTCCCCCGGTGTGGGTGCAGACCAGCGCTGCGCCGTGCGCCGCGGCCACGTCGACGAGCTCCGGGTCGGCGCCGCCCCACGCGTCGTTGATGACATCCGCGCCGGCGGCGCACACCGCATCACCGACCTCCGCGCGCCAGGTGTCGACCGAGATCACCAGGTCCGGGAGCTCCGCGCGCACCCGGGCGACGAAGTCGACCACGCGGGCCTTCTCCTCCGCGACGTCGATCTCGGCTCCGGGGGCCGCCTTGATCCCGCCGATATCGACGATCTCCGCACCCTGGGAGGCCACCAGGCGTACGCGCTCGAATGCGGCGTCCTCGGCCCAGGTCGCTCCCTTGTCGAAGAAGGAGTCCGGCGTGCGGTTGACGATCGCCATCATCAGGGTGTCGTCATCACCGAAGTCATGTCGTCCGAGACGCAGCATCAGCCGACCCTATCGGTCGCGGAGATGGCGCCATCTCGCACCGGTGGCCGTTCGAGGAGACTCACCGTCCGGTCGACCGTCTTGGTGGACCCGTCGATCGGGACGTACTGCTTCATCTCGACGTCGTCGCCAGACGGTCCGGTGCCGAGGCGGCGCGACATCATGCCGACGATCTGGGTCGCCATCAGACCGAGATCGAAGAGGTCCTGGTGGCTGTGGTCGCGCTGCCCGAGGTCGACCTGCGCGATCACGTCCATCCCGCGGGTGTCGAGGGTGTCGACGAGGGCGGCGAGCTCGACGCCGTAGCCCGTCGGGACGCTCAGCCGCTCGAACAGCGAGCGCCGGATCGACCACTCCCCCGCCAGCGGCTGGATCAGGTCTCGCAGCGGCCGGCGATGCAGAGCCAGCAGCGGACGAGCGACCAGCTCGGTGACGCGGCCGCCGTCGAGGCCGTGCTCGCCCGGGCGACGGTAGAAGCCCTTGACCAGCTCGATCGTCGGATTGTTGACAAGAGGGCCGAGCAGGCCGCGTACGAAATGGGTGTCCCAGTCGGTCAGGTCGGCGTCCATGAAGACGATCAGCTCGCCGGTGGTCACGAACTGCGACTTCCACATCGCCTCGCCCTTGCCCGGGAAGGTGCCGAGGTCGGGACGGATCGCGGCCGAGGCGTAGACGGCGGCGCCGGCGTCCGAGGCGATCCGCGCGGTGTCGTCGGTGGAGTCGGAGTCGATGACCACGAGCTCGTCGACCAGGTCGGCGGTCTCCATCAGGCTGGTGCGCAGCTTGCTGATCAGGTCACCGACCGTGGCTGCCTCGTTGCGTGCGGGGACCACCAGGCTGACCCGTTGCCCCCGCTTGGCCGCGACCAGCTCGGCCATCGACCAGTCGTCCCAGTGATGGGTGTTGAGCTCGGACCACGACATGCCCAAACCCTATAGACCTGGGCCCCAGCGGCTGGTCTACGGAGTGTCCTCGTGGGAGCGGGCGAAGGTGAGGGTCTCGTCGGTCGCGCCGTTCATCCAGACGTCCTGGCACGCCTTGGCCATCTCCTCGAGACCATCGATGATCGTGCCGAAGACGTTCCCGGGCACCCATCCCTGGTCACCGTTGATGAGCAGGTTGTTGCGGCCGTAGAAGAGGGCGAGGTCGACGATCTCGGTCAGCTCGCCCGGACCACGGTCCTCCGGGTATCCGTAGGACGGGTTGCCGAGGTCGTCGGAGGAGAACGCGAAGTAGCACAGGTCGCCCGGGATCGGGGTGATCGTGGTGTTCTCCTTGCCCGGCTCCTTCGCGGCGAAGGCGGGCACCAGGTTGTAGATCTCGTTGCGGGCGTACTTCCCGTGGAAGACCTGGCCGCTGAGCGGCAGTGCGTCCCACACGGCGCCGGCGGTGCGTGGCGCGTCCTCGTCGAGAAGGCGGGCGAGGCAGGAGACGCCACGGCGCTCGAGGCTGACGGTGATGTATCGGCTCATCGGGCTCCTCGTGGATTGTCGACAGGTCGGACGTACTGCGCACCACTGGCCCGCTCATAGGCCCGAGCCGCCCGAAGCACTCTCGCGTCGTCGTGGCGGGCACCGACGATCTGGAGGCCGACGGGCAGTCCCGCCTCGGTGGTGCCGCAGGGCACGCTGGCGGCGGGCTGCTGGGTCATGTTGAACGGGTAGGTGTAGGGCGTCCAGCTCGGCCACCACTGCGAGGGCCAACCCTCCGGCGCCTGCAGTCCGCGTTCGAAAGCGGTGATCGGCATGGTCGGGGTGACCAGGAGGTCGTACGCCTCGTGGAAGCGCCCCATCAGCCGGCCGAGGTCCATCCGGACCGCCGTGGCGTCCAGGTAGTCGGAGGCGGAGCCGCGGCCCTTGGTCTCGATGCCCTCGCGCAGCAGCGGTTCGATCCGGTCGATCGCACCCGGTGGATAGGACTCGAGGACCTTCGCCGCCCCGCAGAACCAGAGCACGTCGAACGCCTCGACCGGATCGGCGAACCCCGGCTCGACCTCCTCGACGTGGGCACCCTCCGCCTCCAGGACCGTGACCGCCGCGCGGACCAGCCGCTCGACCTCCGGGTCGTTCTTCCCGTAGCCGAGCGTCGACGAGAAGCCGATCCGCAGCCCTTCGACGCCGTCCTCGAGCCCGTCGAGGAACGAGGTCTGCGGTGTCGGCATCGCCGACCAGTCCCGGGTGTCGTTGCCCACGATCACGTCCAGGAGCGCTGCCACGTCGGTGACGCTCCTCGCCATCGGGCCCGCGTGCGAGAGCGTGCCGAAGGGACTGGCGGGATAGAGCGGGATCAGTCCGTAGGTCGGCTTGATCGTCACCGTGCCCGTGAACGATGCCGGGATCCGGACCGAGCCGCCGCCGTCGGTGCCGACCGCCCACGGCCCCATGCCGCAGCCGACCGCGGCGGCGGCGCCCCCGCTGGAACCACCCGGGGTCAGGCTCGGATCCCACGGGTTGCCGGTGGACCCGTAGCGGAGCGAGTCGGTCACGCCCTTCCAGGCGAACTCGGGCGTGGTGGTCTTCCCGGTGATCACGGCGCCGGCCTCACGCAGCCGCGCCACCGCGGGCGCGTCCTCCACCCACGGGCCGGCCTCGTCGATGAGCCAGGTGCCGCGAAGCGTCGGCGATCCCGCGGTCCACAAGATGTCCTTGACCGACGTCGGGACACCGTCGGCGCCACCGAGCGGGCGCCCGGCCCGCCACCTCTCGGTGGACGCGGCAGCCTGGGCCAGCGCGCCGTCCGCGTCGACGCGTACGAACGCGTTCACCGCCGCATCGCGCTCCTCGATCGCCTCCAGCACCGACCGCGTCGCGTCCTCGGGCGTGAACGCGCCGGAGCGGTAGCCGGCCACGAGCTCTGCCGCGGTCAGGTCACTGAGCGCGCTGCCGGGGTCTGTCGTGGCGCTTGTCTTGGACACGGTCTTGGGCTCGGTCTTGGGCTCGGTCTTGGGCTCGGTCACGCACTTCCCCTCTCTCCGGGGACGAAGCCACGTTGCTTGTCGACGATGTTCAACGGCGGTTCGCCGGCGATCCAGCGCAGCGCGTTGTCGACGAACTGCCGTGCCAACGCCTCGAGCCAGCCGTCGTAGTCGCCGGACATGTGCGCCGAGATCGCGACCCCCGGCGTCGTCCACAACGGGCTCTGCGCCGGAAGCGGTTCGACCTCGAAGACATCCAGGGAGGCAGTCTCGACCGGGCCGTCGCGGAGCGCGTCGACGAGAGCCGACTCGTCGACGATCGGCCCACGCCCGATGTTGACCAGATGGCTCCCCGGCTTCATCGCGGCGAGCACGTCGGCGCTGATCAGACCCCGGGTGTCGGGGGTCAGCGGCGCCGCCACGACGACATGGTCGGCCCAGCCGACGTGCGCGGCCACTTCGGCGCTCGCCACGACCTCGCCGAAGTCGGGGTCACCGCTGCGGGCGGTGCGGCCGGAGCCACGTACGTCCATCCCGACCGCACGCAGCAGCCGAGCCGTCTCGCGCCCGATCGAGCCGGTGCCGACGATGAGCGCCGTCTCTCCTCGCACCATCCGCGTCTCCCGGCGATACCACTTCTTGGCCAGCTGGAGGTCATGGCTGCCGTGGAGGTCCTTCGCCACGGCCAGGATCGAGCCGAGCACGAACTCCGCGATCGCCCGGTCGAAGATCCCGCGGGCGTTGGTGACGACGACGTCGGAGGCGACCAGCTCCGGGAAGAGCAGCTTGTCGACGCCGGCTGCGGCGACATGGATCCAGCGCAGCGACCCGGCACTCGGCCAGGCGTCGCGCACGGCCTCGGAGAAGAAGTCCCACAGCAGGAGCGCGTCGGCTCCTCGAAGCGCTTCGGAGAGACCCGCCGCGTCGGTGTAGGTGAGGTCGGCATGCGCCTCGACGAGGTCCATCCCGGCAGGTCTGCCGCCGTCCGGCGGGCAAAGAATCGTGATCGCGGGGCGCCGGGATGTCTCCAAGAAATGTCCTCCTGAGCGCTCGTCACACCTCAGCAACAATCCGAGACTACGCTAGGAGGGTAGATTGCAGATTGTCAACAATCCTAGCGAGGTGCGATGTCCCCTCTAGTACGCATCGCCGTGGTCGTTCCGCACGACATGGTGCTCGACCACGAGCTGTGGCGGTGGGCCCCGGCCGATACCGGCCTGCTCATCACCCGGACCCCCTTCACCGACCGTCCCGTCACGCTCGAGATGGCGGAGGAGATCAGCCAGACCGCGGTGGTGGAACAGGCCGTGCGCGACCTGTCGGCCGCCGAGCCCCACGCCTACGTCTACGCCTGCACATCCGGCAGCTTCGTGCACGGGCGCCGCGGCGAACGACGGCTCGCCACGGCCATGCGCCGCGCCGGAGGCGCTCCCGCGGTCACCACCTCAGGTGCGGTGCTGGCATCGCTCTCCGCGCACGGCGTCTCCCGGGTCGCTGTCGCCACGCCGTACGACGCCGCGCTCTCCGCCCGTTTCGGCAGCTTCCTCGCCGAGGCCGGCATCACCGTCGTGAGCACCGGCGACCTCGGCCTGAGCCACCACATCTGGGAGGTTCCGTACGAGACGACGCTCGGGCTGGTGCGGGCCGCCGACTCCGACGCCGCCGAGGCCGTCGTCGTCTCGTGCACCAACCTGGCGACGTACGACATCATCGGCCGGCTCGAGACCGAGCTCGGCAAGCCCGTGATCTCGGCCAACCAAGCGACCATGTGGGCGGCGCTCCGCCTGGTCGGGCGCACCCCGCCCACCTCCGGAGATCTGCTGGGGCACGCCTCATGACACGCCCGCCGGTCATCGGGCTGCTCTATCCCGGCTACGCGGCCGAGGACGACTTCCCGGCGCTGGAGGCCGCCCTCGGCGGCGCGATCCGGCTGCCGTTGGCCCATACGTCGATCGACCGCGACGAGCACACGGTCGAGGCCCTCCTCGACACCGGCTCAGCGACCAGGCTTGCCGAGGGCGCCGACGCGATCGCGGTCCACTCCCCCGACTCGGTGATGTGGGCCTGCACGTCGGGGAGCTTCGTCTACGGACCGGACGGAGCCGCGGCACAGGTTGCCGCGATCTCCGATCGCCTCGGCGTCCCTGCCTCGTCGACCTCGATCGCCTTCGTCGAGGCGGCCCGGGCCCTCGGCCTCGAGAGGGTCGCCGTCGCTGCCTCCTATCCCGAGGAGCTCGCCGGCCACTTCAGCGCCTTCTTGGCCGCAGCGGGGATCGAGGTGGTCTCGTTCGGCTCCAGCGGCATCTTCACCGCAGCCGATGTCGGCCGCCTCGGCCCCGAGGCGGTGGTCGAGATGGTCCGGACCGTCGACGTCTCCGACGCGCAGGCGGTGCTTGTCCCAGACACGGCGATGCACACGCTGAACTGCATCGATGCACTGGAGACCACCCTCGGAAAACCCGTGCTCACGGCCAACCAGGTCACCGTCTGGGAGGGCCTGCGACTCGCCGAGGCCTCCCGCCCCCTGCCCGGCCTCGGGAGACTGTTCCGGTAGCGTCGATGCGTTACGTAAACCTCCGGTCACCTCTCGCGCGGTCGCCCGCGCGCCCTAGCCAGGGGCGCACGGTCAGCGCTAACGTGACGCAAATTGTTGACAAACTTAATGTCGACACCGCGGGTCAATGCGGTCCCCAGCCATCAATCACACCGAGCAGGTGAGAAGAAATGTCAGGAACCCCCACCATCCCCTCCGACGAGGCACAACCCGACAAGTCAAAGCTCCGAAGAGCGATAACCGGCTCCGCTGTCGGTAATGCGACCGAGTGGTTCGACTACGGCGCCTTCGCCTACGTCGCGACCGAGATCACCGCCAACTTCTTCCCGGAGTTCGGCTTCGCCGGCACGGCTCTGACCTTCGCGATCTCGTTCATCCTGCGACCCCTCGGCGGCATCTTCTGGGGCCCCCTCGGCGACCGCATCGGGCGCCAGCGCGTCCTCGCGATGACGATCATCCTGATGGCGGGCGCCACCTTCCTGGTCGGCTGCCTGCCGACGTACGACACCATCGGTGTCTGGGCGATCGTGCTGCTCGTTCTGCTCCGGGTCGTCCAGGGCTTCTCGACCGGTGGCGAGTACGGCGGCGCCGCGACCTACATGGCCGAGTGCGCTCCCGACAAGAAGCGCGGGTTCTACGGCAGCTTCCTCGAGTTCGGCACGATCATCGGCTTCACCGCCGCCATCGCTGTCGTCTTCATCACCGAGAAGAGCATCGGCCAGGAAGCCATGACCGAGTGGGGTTGGCGTATCCCGTTCCTGATCGGTGGCCCGATCGGCCTCGTCGGCCTCTACATCCGGACCAAGCTCGAGGAGACCCCGGTCTTCCAGGAGCTCGAGACCCAGGACGCCGTCGAGGGCGGCGCCGGGGCCGCGCTCAAGGATCTCTTCTCGCTGTTCTGGAAGCCGATCCTCACCCTGATCGGCCTGGTCGCCGCGCTCAACATCGCCAATTACACGCTGCTGGCCTATATGGCGACCTACCTGCAGGAGGAAGCGGGCTTCAACAGCTCCGACGCCGACCTGCTGGTGATCTTCGGACAGGTCGCGATGCTGGTCTTCCTGCCGATCGCCGGATCCCTCTCGGACAAGATCGGTCGCAAGCCGATGTGGGGTGGCTCCTTCATCGGCCTGATCGTGCTGTCGATCCCGATGTTCCTCCTGATCGGTCAGGGATTCTGGCCGGCGGTCATCGGGTTCACGGTGCTGGGCATCGTCTACGTCGCGCAGCTGGCGACGATCTCGGCGACGTTCCCGGCGATGTTCCCCTCGCAGGTCCGCTACGGCGGCATGGCGATCGGCTACAACATCTCCACCGCCGCCTTCGGTGGCACGGCTCTCTACGTCAACGACGCACTGATCGGCGCCACCGGCGACGTGCTGATGCCGGCCTACTACATGATCGCCGGATCCGTGGTCGGCCTGATCGCGCTCTTCTTCGTCGTCGAGACGGCAGGCAAGTCGATCCGTGGCACCGAGATCCCGGGTACACCGGAGTCCGAGGCCGAGCTGGCCAAGTTGGATGACCACGCCTGATCACTGACGCTGATCGCGTACGAGCGGGTCGGGTGCGTCACATGCTCCCGACCCGCTCGTCGCAATTCGGCCCACATGTAATGATTGTCAACAATCAAACTCTTTTCTCGGAAGCCAATCGGAGACCACGTTGACAGCGACATCGAGCTTCGAACCCGTGCACAAGGAGTCGACGGCCTCGGTCATCGCCCGCCAGCTGCGCACCGCGATCATGGAGCGCACCCTGCAACCCGGGGCACAGCTGAGCGAGACCGCGCTGTCCGCGCAGTTCGGTGTCAGCCGTGGCCCGTTGCGCGAGGCGATGCAGCGCCTGGTCCAAGAAGGGCTGCTCCGCAGCGAGCCCAACCGTGGGCTCTTCGTCATCGAGCTCGACGAGGCAGACATCAGCGATGTCTACGTGGCCCGCGGCGCAGTCGAGAGCGCGGCCGCGACGATGATCGCCAAAGCGCGCGTTCCCGCGGCGCTCCGTGAGCTCCGCGAAGCCTGCCACGCGATGACCAAGGCCCTCGAGCTGAGCGACCCGGCAGCACTGAGCGATGCCGACTTCCACTTCCACGACGTACTGGTGCAGTGCTCCGGCAGCCGACGCCTGGCCAGGATGCATCAGACCCTTATCGTCGAGACGAGGATGTGCCTGACCGCCCTCGAGGGCACCTACCAGCAGCCCCTCGAGCTCGTCGAGGAGCACATCCAGATCGTCGACGCCATCGAGGCCGGCGACGTGAAGCTGACCGTCAAGCGGGTCGAGCAGCACATGGATGAGGCGCTGCGGCGCCTCATCCACGCCGAGGACAACGACGAGGGCTACATCTAGAACGGGCGAGCCCCTGGATCACTCCTGGGTCACACCTGGATCACATCGCGATCCCGACGTACTTGGTCTCGAGGAACTCCTCGATCCCGGTCGGGCCGCCCTCGCGGCCGAGCCCGGAGGCCTTGACTCCGCCGAAGGGCGCCGCGGGGTTGGAGACCACGCCCTGGTTGAGCCCGACCATCCCGGACTCGAGCGCCTCCGCCACCCGCAACCCACGGCGCAGGTCGTTGGTGAAGACGTAGTTCACCAGGCCGTACTCGGTGTCGTTGACCGCCTCGACCACCTCGTCCTCGGTGTCGAACGGTGTCAGCGGTGCGACCGGGCCGAAGATCTCCTCGCTGCCCATCCGCGCGGAGGCGGCTACACCGGTGAGCACCGTCGGCGGGTAGAAGAAGCCCGGCCCCTGGGGGGCGACGCCGCCCGTCAGCACACGGGCGCCACCGGCGACCGCGTCGTCGACGAGGGTCTGCACCTTCTCCCTGGCTGCCTCGTCGATGAGCGGCCCGACGCGTACGCCGGCCTCGACCCCACGCCCGACAGGCAGCTCCGCCATCGCCTTGGCGAGCCGCTCACCGAACTCCTCGATGACCGAGCGCTGCACGAAGATCCGGTTCGCGGCCGTGCAGGCCTCCCCCGTGTTGCGCATCTTCGCGGCCAGCGCGCCAGCGACCGCCTCGTCGACGTCGGCGTCCTCGAAGACGACGAACCCTGCGTTGCCGCCGAGCTCCATCGACGTACGCAGCACCTTCTCCGCGCTCTGCGCGAGCAGCAGCCGACCGACCGCCGTGGAGCCGGTGAAGGAGAGCTTGCGGATCACCCCTGAGCGCAACAGCGGCTCGGTGAGCTCGCCGGGACGACTGGTCGGCAGAATGTTGACAATCCCCTCAGGAGCGCCCGCCTCGCGCAGGATCTCCCCCAGCGCCAGCATGGACAGCGGGGTCTGCTGGGCCGGCTTGATGATGCTCGTGCAGCCGGCGGCGATCGCCGGCCCGATCTTGCGGGTGCCCATCGCCATCGGGAAGTTCCAGGGGGTGATCAGCAGCGCCGGACCGACCGGCTGCTTGGTGATCAGGAACCGGGCCCCGCCCGCCGGCGCGGTCTGGTAACCGCCGTCGATCCGCACCGCCTCCTCGGCGAAGTGGCGGAAGAACTCCGCGGCGTACGCGATCTCCCCCTTCGCCTCGGCCAGCGGCTTGCCCATCTCGAGCGTCATCAGCAGCGCGAGGTCCTCGACCCGCTCGTGCAGGAGCTCGTACGCCGCCATCAGCATGTCCGCGCGAGCTCTAGGAGGGGTCGCTGCGAGCTCCTTCTGGGCCGCCGCCGCGGCCTCGAGCGCCCGCCGGCCGTCCTCCGGGGTGGCGTCGGCGACGGCACAGAGCACCTCGCCGGTCGACGGATCGAGCACGTCGAAGGTGCCGCCGTCGCTCGCATCCACCCACTGGCTTCCGACGAGGAGCCCCTTCGGCACCTCGTCCACGACCCGCGCCTCGGTCGGTGTCCCCGCCCGTGTCCCCGTCCGGTCCTCGCTCATGTCGCCTCAGCCTCCAGATCGCGATTCGACCGTCCTGATGACAGCCGCCCGATGCTCGCCTACTGTAGTGTTTAGTCGGATTGTCGACAATCAACAGGAGCTCACGGTGGCCAACCTCTCCCCCATCCTCAAGCAGGCAACCCCGGTCGTGGCGGCTCGCGGCGAGGGCGTCCTCCTCTTCGACGAGGACGACCGCCGCTATCTCGACTTCACGGCCGGCATCGGTGTCACCAGCACCGGCCACAGCCATCCGAAGGTGGTCGAGGCCGCCCAGCGCCAGATCGCGTCACTGGTCCACGGCCAATACACGACCGTGAAGCACCGACCCCTCCTCGACCTCGTCGACCGCCTCGGCACCGTCCTCCCCCAGGGCCTCGACAGCCTCTTCTTCGCCAACTCCGGCTCGGAGGCCGCGGAGGCCGCGATCCGGCTGGCCCGCCAGGCGACCGGCCGGCCCAACATCGTCGTCTTTCACGGCGGATTCCACGGACGCACCGTCGCGGCCGCCTCGATGACCACCTCGGGCACCAAGTTCCGTGCGGGCTTCAGCCCGCTGATGGCCGGTGTCGTGGTCTCCCCGTTCCCCGACGCACCTCACTTCGGCTGGTCGCAGGAGGAGGCGACGGAGTTCGCGCTGCGCCAGCTCGACTACACGCTGCAGACCCAGAGCGCCCCGGACGACACCGCCGCGTTCCTCGTCGAGCCGGTCCTCGGCGAGGGCGGCTACGTACCCGCCGACACCGCCTTCCTGGCCGGCCTTCGCGAGCGCGCCGACAAGCACGGCATCCTGCTCATCATCGACGAGGTCCAGACCGGGTTCGGCCGCACCGGCGAGTTCTGGGGTCACGACCACTTCGACGCTCGCCCCGACATCATCATGACCGCCAAGGGCCTGGCCTCCGGCTTCCCGCTCTCGGCGATCGCCGCGAGCGAGGCCCTCATGTCGAAGGCCTGGCCCGGCTCGCAGGGCGGCACCTACGGCGCCAACGCCGTCGCCTGCGCCGCGGCCCTGGCCACCCTCGAGGTCATCGAGGAGGAGAGCCTGGTGAAGAACGCCGCCGAGCGTGGCGCCCAGCTCCGCTCGGCCCTGGAGCAGGTCGCCGACAAGCACGAGGCGATCACCGACGTACGCGGCCTGGGGCTCATGCTCGGCAACGAGTTCCGCACCTCCGACGGCGACCCCGACGCCGCCACCGCGACAGCGGCCCAGCAGGAGGCCGCCAGGCGCGGCCTGCTGCTGCTCACCTGTGGCGCCTGGGGTCAGGTCGTGCGCTTCATCCCCGCCCTCGTCGTCGATTCGGCAGCTGTCGACGAGGCCGCCGGACTCTGGGCGGAATCCGTCTCCTCGGTCCTCGAGTAATCACCCGATGGCGACGTACGACCTGGAGCGCCTGCTCCGCTGGGAGGAGGCGGGCGCGACCTGGGAGGCGATCTGGCCCCGTGCCGGCGAGGTCACGATCGTGCTCCGCACCTGCGACAGCGGCGAGGAGGTCGACCGCTACACCTCGGCAGCGGCCGACCTCCTCGGCTATGTGCGGGACTCCCCCGCCTGATCCGGCAACGGCCTCAGCCGCGGTGCTGCATCCGCCGAGGCGACCTGCCCCCGACGACCTGGCTCCCCCGGCCGACGCGCCCCGCGTCCCGGCGCTGGCGACCGCCCGCCGAACGCCGCTGCGCGAGGTCGTCGACCGGCGGCGACACCACCGCGGCGCCCCAGGTGATCCGGCCGAGGTCGAGGTTGTCGTTCGTGCTCGTCATGAGAGTGCTCCTTGAAGTCGAGGCGTGCTGTCCGTGGGCTGCCCACCCGAATGAGGCTGACTGGTCATGGATGACTCTCCTTCGATAGACGGATCGTTTGGTCGGAGCGGGCCGGCGAGGTCTCAGGCGTCAGCGTTCGCCCACTCGACGAGCTGCACGACGACCCCGTTGGGATCGGTGACCTGGAACAGGCGCTCGCCCCACTCCTCCTCGCGCAGCGGCATGGTGATCTCGACACCTTCGGAGCGGAGTCGCTCCTCCTCTGCGGCGAGGCCGGTCACCGTGAACGCGACGATTAGTCCGGATGCTCGCTGATCCCGCTGCTCCGGCGGAAGCACCTCGGTGCCCCGGGCGAGCAGGACGATGTCCAGGGCATCGTCCCGGGTGAGCGAGGCGAACCCATCGGCGGCCATGGCGACCTGATAGCCCAGGTGGTCGGTGAAGAACGCCTGCGAAGCGACGACGTCATCGACCGTGAGCGAGATCGTGCTGGCAGTGATCTGCATGTGGATCCTCTCGTACGAACATTACGACGAGGGCAACTTTAGCCCATGCCCCTAGATGCGTCAAGTACAAATTTATGACTGTAGTAAGATTCCGTCATGGACACCGAGATGGGACTCCGAGAGTCCAAGAAGCTCCAGACCCGCCAAGAGATCTCCGACCACGCCACCCGCCTCTTCATGGAGAAGGGCTTCGAGGCGACGACGATCGCTGAGATCGCGGTCGCGGCCCGTGTCGCCAAGAAGACGGTGACCAACTACTTCACCCGCAAGGAGGACCTCGCCCTCGACCACCACGAGGCGTACGTCCAGGGCCTGGCCGACGCCGTCGCCGACCGCCCCGACGGCGAGTCCCCCACCATGGCTTTCGGCCGTACGCTCCGCGCCGCCCTCACCGACCACGACCCGGTCGTCGGCTTCTCGGGGAAGGACTTCGCCGGCATGATCGCCGAGAGCCCGACCCTCACCGCGCGACTGCGTGAGCTGCACGACCTGCGAGAGGCGGCTCTCGCAGACGCGCTGGCCGACAAGAGCGATGCCCCTGCCGCGCGCACGAGCGCCGCGCTGATCGCCGCTGTCGACCGACTGATCTTCCGGCGCATCCAGGAGCTCACCCTCGCCGGCTCCACCGACGACGAGATCACCACGCTCCTGCTGCCCGAGGCCGAGTCCGCGTTGTCGGCGCTGGAGCGCGCAGACGCGCGCGAGCCCTGATCCGACCGGGCACGACCGATATCCAGTTGCCCCGCGGCGTACGCCCTCTCGATGATGGGCCGATGACGCTGACCGAGGTGTGGCCGCTGTTCGGCCTGGTGATCCGGACCCCACGACTGGAGCTGCGCCTACCCACCGACGCCGAGCTCGTACGGCTGGCGCAGGTCGCCGCGGACGGCGTGCACGAGCCCGGGCAGCGACCGTTCCTGACGCCTTGGGCCGAGCGGCCGCCGCTGGAACGGGCCCGCCACGTGATGCGGGGCGCCTGGTCGAGCCGGAGCGACTGGGAGCCCGACGACTGGAGCCTGGACCTGACCGTCTTCGCCGACGACGCCCCGATCGGCGTCGTGTGGGTCTCTGCGAGCGAGTTCGGTGCCCGGCGCGAGGTGAGCACCGCTTCCTGGCTGGGACTACGACACCACCGCCGCGGCTACGGCACCGAGGCCCGCCTCGCCGCCCTCACCCTTGTCTTCGACCACCTCGGCGCCGCCTATGCCACCTCCGAGGCGTTCCCCGACAACGCCGCCTCTGTCGGCGTCTCCACCAAGCTCGGCTATGAGCCCGACGGCATCTCCCGCGACGTACGCGAGGGTGAGGTGCTCGTCTCCCACCGCCTCCGCCTCAGCCGGGAGCGATGGGAGCTCAACGACCGCAGCGGCATCGACGTCGACGGCGTAGAGGCCTGTCATGAGCTGTTCGGCGTCGCCGAGTAGTCCCTCAACCCTGCCCCGCGGCGTACATCCAGGTGACGACGAGCGTGGCCAGCGACAGCGCGAGCCCACCGATCGGTCCGGCGAGGCCCCGGTCTCCCACCCGCAGGTGCGCACCGATCGCGAGCACGAAGAACACCACGAACCCGGCTGCGGCCAGGATCCCCACGACCGGGACGGCCAGCCCTGCCACCAGCCCGAGGAAGCCGAGGCCGTACGCGGTCCCGATCGGGAAGGTGAGCCACCCCACCGGCACGCCCAGCCGCCGGGCCTGGGTCACCGGGATCCGGTGCGCGGTCAGGTTGAGCACCGCCCCGCCGAGCGCGGCGACCGAGGTGATGAGGGTCAGGGTGAGGTACGCGGCCGTCATGTTCATTCAGACACCAGAGCACCGAGAGCTGTGACACCCGCACCTCACCTGCCCACAAGCAGCCCGGCGATCGCCCCCACGCCTGCGAGCCCGGTGTCGCGCGCGGCGACGGCCGCCGCGTTGTCGATCTGACCGAGGACGCCGACCAGCCGCGACGCCCCCACCAGACCCAACGTCGCCGGACGCCGGCGCCGGTCGTACGCCGCGAGCGCACTCTCGATGTCCAGCTGGTCCGCGAGCCGCGCGGTCAGGACGGCGGCGTCCTCGATCGCCGCGCAGGCACCCTGGCCGAGGTTGGGCGTCGTCGCGTGCGCGGCATCCCCGAGGAGCACGACGCGGCCGTGGTCGAACCGCCTCAGCGGTAGCCGTAGGTCGCAGATGTCCCCGCGGATGACGGCGCTCGCGGGCGTCGCCGCCAGCAGCTGCGGGATCGGCTCGTGCCAGTCGCCGACCAGGGCCGAGACGTCGCCGTGATGGTCCTCGCTGGTCTCCCCCGGCGGCCGGTTCGCGGTGGCGAACCAGTAGGTCCGGCCGTCCACCAGCGGCAGGTGGCCGAACCGTACGCCCGCGCCCCACGTCTCCCCGCCGGAGGTCGATCCTTCGCCGGGCACCGGCTCCGCGGTGATGCCACGATAGGCGGTGTAGCCGGCGTAGCGGACGTCGTCCCGCTGATGCAGGGCCTTGCGGACCGAGCTGCGGATGCCGTCGGCGGCGATCACCAGGTCTGCCTCGAGACGGGTGCCGTCGGTGGTCTCGACGACCGCTCCACGGCCGCCGCTGCGTACCTTCTCGGCCGTCGTGCCGGTGCGTATCTCCGCCTCGCCGAGCGACGCGACCAAGGCCTCGTGCAGCTGAGCTCGGTGCACCATGACCGGGGCCCGCGTGGCAGCCCCCGCACTCGCCTTGGCCAGCCAGCGACCGTCCGGCCGGCGCAGCCCGGCCTGGAGCGCCGGCCGCGCACCGTCGGCGAGGCGTTCCGCGACCCCGAGGTCGGCGAGGATGCCCCAGGCCCGCGGCCAGATCGAGATGCCCGCGCCGACCTCGCCGAGCTCCGGGGCGCGCTCGAGCACCGTGACCTGCCACCCCGTGCGGAACAGCGCGGCCGCCGCGGCGAGTCCCCCGATCCCCGCACCGACCACCAGAGCACTTCGACCCGCTGATCTGTTCACAACTGAAACCTAGCCTGGGCCAGTTGAGTACTCGCACTCATGCCATCCCGGGCCGGATCGGGGACGCTGGAGACATGAAGCTATTCGTACGTCTGGTGGCCATGCTCGGTGGCACCGTCCTCTACACGATCGCCGCGATCAACCTCTTCCCCACCGAGGACGCCAACATCGGCGCCGGCCTGATCTACTTCGCGCTCCTGCTCGTCGTCTCGGCGCTCTGGGGCCTGTGGGACGGCTACCACTCGACGGTCCTTCCTCCCGTGTTCATCCGCTGGGCGCTGGTCGCCATCGTGATCGGTCTCGCATTCCCGATCCGTATCTGGTCGGAGGAGGGCCTCGACTTCGATGTCCTGTGGAGCGACCTGGCAAACCTGGCGCCCTTCGTGGCCGGGCTCGTGCTCGCACCCGCCGCGGTCGGGATCGCCATCGGCCAAGCCCTCAACAGCCCGGGCCGGAGACTTCCGAGCATGCCGCGCTGAGCCGGCCGCGCCTCGGGGCAGACGGTCGAGACAGCTCAGCGGCGGACGATGCCCTCGCGCCATGCGAGCACGGCCAGCTGAGTGCGATCGTTGAGCTGCAGCTTGTTGAGCACATTGCTTACATGGCCCTTGACCGTCTTCTCGCTCAGCACGAGCCGTTCCGCGAGCTGGCTGTTGGTCAGCCCGGCGGCGATCAGCCGCACCACCTCGAGCTCACGGTCGGTCAGGCTGCTGATCGCCTGGCTCGATCGGTCGCGTCCACCCCGCAGCTCATCGATCACCCGTCCCGCGACGCGCGGGTGCAGCACTGCATCCCCGCGGGCGGCGCTGCGGATCGCATCGGCCAGTGCGTCGGATCCGATGTCCTTCAACACGTAGGACAGCGCCCCCGCACGCAGCGCCGGGAAGATGTTCGCGTCGTCGTCGTAGGAGGTGAGGATCACCACCTGGCTGCAAGGACTCGCCTCCTTGATCAGTCTGGTCGCGTCGACCCCGTCCATCCCGTCCATGATCAGATCGAGCAGCACGACGTCGGGGGCGAGCTCGGCGGCCAGCGCGACGCCCTCCTCGCCGGTGCCGACATCGCCGACGACGAGCAGATCGGCCTGGGTCGAGAGGAAGGCCCGTACGCCTTGTCTGACGATCTGATGATCGTCGACGAGGATGACCGAGATCTGCGTCATCTTGGAGCTCCCATCCGTACGGTGACCGAGGCTCCCCGTCCGGGAGCGCTCTCCAGGATCAGCTCGCCGCCCAACGCTTCGGCCCGTTCGCGCATCGAGGCGAGGCCGACGCCGCCTGCCGAATGGTGCGGCTCGAACCCGATGCCGTCGTCGGTGATCGACAGTGCGATAGCGCGACCCTCTGCCAACAGCTCGAGGCGCACCGAGGCGGCCCGGCTGTGGCGGGCGACGTTGGCCATCGCCTCCTGGGCGATCCGCAGGAATGCGTACTCGGCTTCGGGCATCTCGGGCATGTCACCGCTGATGGCGACCTCGGTTCGGATGCCGCTCTGGCCGGACCAGTCCCGGGCATAGCCGCGCAGCGTGTCCGGAAGACCTCGATCCTCGAGCTCGACCGGCCTCAGCTCTTGGATGACCAGGTTCAGCTCCGACCCGGCCTGACGAGCCAGGCGCTCCGCGTGATCGATCGCCTCCCGAGCGCGGCCCGGCTCCCGGTCCAGCAGCACCTGAGCCGTACCGAGCTGCATGATCATCGCGAACACCCGCTGCTTGACGCTGTCATGGAGGTCCCGGGAAAGCCGGTTGCGTTCCTGAGTGACGGCGAGGCGCTGCAGCTGGTCCTGGGCCTCGCGCAGCCTGGCCAGTGCGTCCTCGCCGTCGCTGCGAGCCTGCGCCATCCGTCGCAGTGTGTAGCCGAACAGCCCACACAGCGGAAAGACGCCGAGATTGAAGACGACCGCGAACCAGGCGTTATCGGCGTCTGCCGTGATCGAGGCGACGCTGGAGATCATCCAGAACAGCCCGATCCACACGACCGAGGCGCGATCGCCGAAGACCAGCGGCACGTGAACGCTGAGGACGAAGAAGAGGAACACGAACGACGCGTAGTCCTCGGATCCGAGGAGCACCAGACCGGTGACCATCGCCGTCTGGGTCGAGAACATCGCGACCCTGCCTGCGGTGGCCCTTGCCACCCTCGGTCCGAGCGCGGTCATCGCGCCGACCACAAGACACAGCACCACCGCGACCAGCCTTCGGCCGTTGTCGGGCAGCCCGATGATCCCGAGGGAACCCATCACGGCGAGCGCACCGTAGCTGGACAGATCGAGCAGGCGCGAGGTGCGACGATCCAGGGTCGGCGTGGCCATGTGTGTCACTCCTGTTCCGCGGGTGACGCCGGCCGTCGGCGAACGAGGGAAAGCAGCGTCAGCATAGCCAGCACGACGGCGGACAACAGCACCAGCGCCTCACCAAGGAACGGGTAGGGCGTGTCTCTCCCGCGGATGGGGACGTCGGCCAGCACGGTCACGCGGTCGGCGGCGTAGTAGTCGCCGAAGGCCAGCGTCTCTCCCAGATGGTTCACGATGACCGAGTGCCCGCCGCCAGTCGGCCTCACCATGCTGACCCCGTTCTCGACCGCGCGATAGATCGAGGCCTGGGCGAGCATCGCGTCGATCGGCTGCCAGTCGTTGGCCGGCACCAGGAGGATGTCGGCCCCAGCCCGCCCTGCCTGCCGCACCAGCGCGGGAAAGTCGGCGTCGTAGCAGATCACGGTCGACAAGACCCCGTACGGCGTAGACACCGTCGGCACCGTGCCCGGGCCGGGCTCGTAGACCTGGTTGTCACCGAAGGGATGCACGGTCTTCAGGTAGTCCCAGATCACCCTGCCGTCGGGTCCGATCATGATCGCGTGGTTCTCGGCGTACGGGTGGGTCTGCGTCCGCCGGACAGCCACCGTGCCGAGCTGTAGGTAGATCGCTTCGGCACGGGCGAGGTCACGAGCCCGGTCGACCAGAACCGCCGAGTCTTCGGCCAGCACGAACACCGCGGCCTCGGCCCACGAGACGATCTTCGCGCCGTCCCGCGCCACCCGAGCCGTACGCTCCAGCAGCTCGTCGGCCGCCGGCGTGAACTCGGCTCGGGCCGAACGGCGTACCTGCGGGCTCCCGGCGGCGAGGTCCGCGAGACTCGGGGCGTCCATCGCATCGGTGAGCGCGCGGTCCGCGGCCAATCCGGCGACCCGCACGGTCTCCGGGGCGGGTCGGTCGAACGCGATCCGGGCCTGGCCGGCGGCGAGCACGACCAGGACGAGGACCATCGCCGGGGCGAGGACGCGCCGGGCCTCAACGCGGTTCATCCGGCCCGACCAGACCTCGTTCGCCGATGCCGCGACCCAGCAGACCACAAAGGTCACGCCCCAGACTCCGGTCACCGACACGAGCTGGCGCAGACCTGCACCGACGACGAGGGAGTTGGCCATCGAGCCGAGCGTGCCCAGGCCGGTGAGGCTGATCAGCCACTCTGTCACCACGGCCGCGGCCGGGAAGATCAGCGTCGCCGGCACCCCACTGAGCCGGCGCGCGACCAGCCGGTCGATGAGATATGGGACCACGCTGAAGGCCCCGGTGAGGCCCACGATCAACACCTCGGGCCACTCGAAGATCCCCCGTAGCGCGACGGTCTGGGCCACGCAGGTGGCCAGGATCAGCACCGGCAGGCACACCCTCGTCCGGGCGGTCCGGGCGAACCGGAGCAGGAGGACCGGCGCCATCCAGGCCGCCAGCGGCACGGTTGTCTGCAGCTGCGCGAACGGCAGCAGCGCCGCCCCGATCAGGAGAGGGATCCAAGCGGTTCGCAGTCGAATGTCAGGGGTTTTCACCAGGCCCGTGGCGGCTGTCGGCATCATGGTCACGACGCTAGGAGCGCAAGCCGGCCGCGACATCGGTCCACAGGACCGAACCGACCGCGACCACAGACCCACGAGGAGCTCAGATGACCACCTTCCGCGAGGCGATCGAGGCCAAGGACATGGACGCCGTGGAGGCGATGCTCGCCGACGACGTCGTGTTCACCAGCCCGGTCGCGTTCAAGCCCTACCCGGGCCGCGCGATCACCGCCGCGATCCTGCGCGCCGTGGTGAAGGTGTTCGAGGACTTCACCTACGTCCGCGAGATCCACGACGGCGTCCACCACGCCTACGAGTTCACCGCCAAGGTCGACGGCCTCGAGCTCAACGGCTGCGACTTCCTCACCTGCGACGAAGAGGGCAAGATCGTCGACTTCAAGGTGATGGTCCGTCCGCTGCGTGCCGCCGAGGCCCTCGCTGCCCGGATGGGTGCTCAGTTCGAGGAGATCAAGGCCGCCGCTCAGGGCTGAAGGCGTGGCTGAGGGCGGGCTGAGTCAGCGGACGAGCCCCTCGTCGCACAGCCACTCCCAGGCCACCTCGGACGGTTCGCGTCCGTCGACATCGACCTCGGCGTTGAGCCCGGCGATCACCTCATTGGTCAGCTTCTCCGACACCGGCGCGAACAGCTTCTCGATCTCGGGGTGCTCCTCGAGGACCTGCTGACGTACGACCAGCGAGGCGTTGTACTTCGGGAAGAAGCTGCGGTCGTCCTCGAGCGCCGTCAGATCCAGCGCCTCGATCCGACCGTCGGTGGTGAAGACCTCGCCGAACGTGCAGTCCCCCTTGGCGGTCGCGTCGTAGATCGCGCCGGTCTGCAACGTACGCAGGTTCTCCCTCGGGATCCCCTTCGGGCTGTCCAGCGGCAGATCGTAGGCCTCGAGCATGCCCTTGAGCCCGTCGGGGCGGTTGGTGAACTCCGACTCGACGCAGAAGGTGCGCTCGGCGGGCGGCACCTTGCTCATCTCCGAGAGCTTGGTGATCTTGTACTTCTTCGCGCTCTCGGCGCTGATCGCCATCGTGTAGGTGTCGTTCATCGGCGTCGGCGGCAGCCAGACCAGGTTGTTCTCGCGCAGATCGGCGTCGCGGGTCGCGATGTACTGCTTGCGCTCGTCCGGGATCGGCTTGGCGTTGTTGAGGTAGGTCAGCCAGGCGGTGCCGGTGTACTCCCAGCCGAGCTCCACCTGTCCGGCCAGCTGCGCCTCACGGGCGGCCGCGCTGCCGGGGATGTTGGTGAGGTCCTGGACGTCGGCACCGGCCGACTTGAGCAGGATCACCGTCATCTTGCCGAGCAGGATCTGCTCGGTGAAGTTCTTCGAACCGACCGAGAGGCTGGCGCCATCGAGGTCGATCCCGTCAACCGGTCCGGCCAGCGTGCCGCTCCTCGAGAAGCCGCCCGCGGTGCCGAGTCCGATGCTGCACCCGGACAGCGCGATCGCGACGACGGCGGTGGTGATCGCCAGGGTGAGTCGCTTGGTTCTCATCAGATCCCCTTCGGTCGGAGGACGATCTCGAGCACGCGGCCGACCCACTCGATCAGCAGCGCCAGCAGTGCGATCAGCAGCGCCGCGGCGACCATGACCGGGAACCGGAAGAGCGTGATCCCCGAGGTCAGCGCGCCACCGAGGCCACCGGCGCCGATGAAGGTCACCAGCGCGGCGGTGCCGACGACGAGCACGAGCGCGGTGCGGATGCCGGCCATGATCACCGGCAGCGCGAGCGGGAGCTCGACACGGAGCAGGACCTCCGGCCCCGACATCCCGATGCCCCGGCCGGCCTCGACCAGCGTCGGATCCACGCCCTGCAGGCCGGTGATGGTGTTGCGCAGCACCGGCAGCAGCCCGTAGACCACCAGCCCGAGCACCGCGGTCCAGAAGCCGAAGCCCAGCCAGATGGCCAGCAGCACGATCAGCCCGATCGAGGGTGCCGCCTGGCCGGCGTTGGCCACTGCCACGACCGCCGGGGCGATCGCCCGGGCCCTGCCGCGGGTCAGCAGGATTCCCAGCGGCACCGCGACAGCGACCACGATCACCGAGGAGACCAGGGTGATCACGATGTGATCGCGGAGCTGCTCCCAGATCGCACCCCAGGCCAGCGTGGACTCCTCGATCGAGTCGAGGTCCGCGGTCTGGCGCCAGATCACGAAGCCGATGAAGAGCACGACGACCACGATCGGCAGCACCAGCAGCATGGCGGCGCTCTCGCCGCCCGGCAGCTGGAACCTGGAGCGCCGTACGGTCGTCCCGGTGTCGACGACGGTCGGGTCCAGCGTGGTCATGACCCGGCCTGCGCGGTATCGGCGGCGGCTTCCACTGCGGCGGCTTCCTCTGCGGCCACTTCCTGGGCGACCGCCTTCTCGACCGTACGCATGTGGTCGGTGACGCTCTCGAAGTCGGCGACCCCGAGATACTGGTCTCGGCTGTCGTTGACGATGGCGCCGCCATGGCTGGAGGCCAGCATCACGTCCAGTGCGTCGTTGAGGGTCGCGCGCTCGTCGAGCGTCACCAGCTTCTCCCGGTCGCCGTCCAAGATCGTGTCGCGACGGGCGACCTCGCGCAGGAACCGCCAGGCCACCGGTCGGCGCCGGGCATCGAGGATCACCAGGCTGTTGTCGCCGGCGGCCTCCGCCCGCGCGATCGCCTCACGGCTGGGCTCGCCGACCGTAGCGGTGCCCCAAGCGCGCAGGTCGATATCGGAGACACGCGAGAGGGTGAGCTGCTTGAGCGCCGACCCGGAGCCGACGAAGTCGTCGACGAAGTCGTTGGCGGGCGCGGCGAGGATCTTCTCGGGGGTGTCGTACTGGGCGATGTGTCCACCCTCTTGAAGGATCAGCACCCGGTCGCCGAGCTTGATCGCCTCGTCGATGTCGTGGGTGACCATCACGATCGTCTTGTGCAGCTCGCGTTGGATGCCGAGCAGCTCGTCCTGGAGCCGCTGCCGGGTGATCGGGTCGACGGCGCCGAACGGCTCGTCCATCAGGATCACCGGCGGATCTGCGGCGAGACCGCGGGCCACGCCGACCCGCTGCTGCTGGCCGCCGGAGAGCTCGCGCGGGTAGCGCCCGCGATAGCGGTCGGGCTCGAGGCCGACCAGGTCGAGCAGCTCGTCGACGCGCTCGGCGATCCGCGCCTTGTTCCAGCCGAGCAGCCTCGGCACGATCGCGATGTTGGTCGCGACCGTCATGTGTGGGAAGAGCGATCCACCCTGGATGACGTAGCCGATGTGCCGGCGCAGCTCGTCGGAGCTGCGCCCCGAGATGTCCTCGCCGTCGAGCCTGATGATGCCCGAGGTGGGCTTGATCAGCCGGTTGATCATCTTCAGCGAGGTGGTCTTGCCGCAGCCGGAGGGCCCGACGAAGATGACCATCTCACCGGCGGGCACGGTCAGGCTCAGCGAGTCGACGGCGGCCACCTTCTGCCCGGGATAGCGCTTCACCACCTCGTCGAGCTCGATCGAGATGCCGCTGACGTCGCTGGCCCCATGGGCGGGTGTGGTGGTCATCAGACTCGGATTCCCTTCGAGATTGTCACGCGCCCGACGAGCACGAGCAGCAGGTCGAGGAGCAGCGCCAGCAGGACGACGCCCAGCGTTCCGACCAAGGCATAGTTGATGGCGTTCTTGCCGCCGATCTGGGCCAGCCCGCTGAATATGTAGCTCCCCAGACCAGGGCCGAGGACGTACGCCGCGATCGCCGCGATGCCCATCGACATCTGCAGCGAGACCCGGATGCCGGCCAGGATCACCGGCCAGGCGAGCGGGAGGCGTACGCGGGCCATGACCGCGGCCTCCCCCATGCCCATCCCGCGCGCGGACTCGAGCAGAGCCGGCTCGACCCCCTTGAGGCCGACCACCGCATTGCGCAGGATCGGCAGCACGGCGTAGAAGCAGACGCAGATGAAGGCGGTGGTGCTACCGATGCCCGTGGCCGGCATCAGCAGCCCGACCAGAGCGAAGCCTGGGATGGTCAGGCCGATCGCACTGACCATGTTGGCGGTGCCGCTCAGCCGCGGGATCTTGGTGACGAGCATCGCCAGAAGGATCGCGAGGACCGTGGCCGCGGCGACCGCCAGCACCACCAGGTAGACGTGTTGGAATCCGTCATAAAGGATCTGCTGGTGTCGTTCCGCGATGAAGTCCCACACGTCCTCAACACACCTCCACGACCATTCGCGCTACGTTCGAAAACCGCCTCCACCCAACCACACTCTTGCCGCCGTTCGGTTGATGCGTCACCGAACCGTGACCATAATCGCAGGTCAAACGGCATGAGACACACCCGAGATATCTGCGAGATCAGCAGGTGGTGACCACGTCAAAGCGTCCGGACGCCGACTCCTGCAGCGTCGTCCTGGTGGCGTCACCCTGGCCCATGTAGTCCTCGGAGACGTTCGCGTAGAACGGGTTGTACGGGTCGGTGCCGAACGCGTGGGCGCGTCCTGCCGCCTCGTGCTCGGCGTTGGTCGCCGACCCGCAGAACAGGCCGGGCTCGGTCGGCGGGTCGGTCGGCTCCTCGGTCGGCGGGTCCGTAGGCGGGTCGGTCGGCTCGGTGCCGCGGTCCACTCGGCGGTTGTTGTCGAAGAAGAAGTCGGTGACGTACGCCGGGTAGCTGATCGAGTTCGTGGTGATGTATGCGCCGCCGGGCCCACCACCGGCCGGCCAGTTGTGCCCCATCCCGGTGTTCTGGATCAGCGACACGCGTGGCCCGGCGCCGTCCGACCACAGCGTCCCCGAGCCGGCGGTGTTGTTGCCGGGGAGGCCGGAGAGGGAGAAGCCCGACTGTGCCGATGCGCCGTAGATCCCTGCCATGACCTGGGCGTTCAGGGTGTTGTAGCCGGGCGCGACCGTGGTGTCGTTCGAGCCGTAGATCACCGAGGTGACCTGGGTTCCGAACCCCGACGAGGCGGAGCCGGCGAAGGTCTCGCACGTCTCCGTCGCCTGCGCCCGCGTCACGGCCACGGACCCGATCTGGCCCGCGGTCGTACCCACCGACGGGCCCGCGTTGATGCCGATCCCCGCGAACACGTCGGGCGCGAGGCAGCCCATCACCATCGTCTCGCCGCCACCCGACGAGAGTCCCGAGAGGTAGACCTGGGTGGGGTCGATGTCGAGCGCAGGATCGGCGAGCAGGTCGCTGACCAGCTGGAGAAGGTTGTCGTCGTGCCGGGCCGGCGAGGTCCGGGAGTGGTTGCCGTCGTAATAGTCCCAGCAGCCGAGCAGCACGCCGCCGTTCGGTGCCGCGGGCACCGCCACGACCATGCCCCGATCATCAGCGGTCGCCGCCCAGTTCCCGCCGTCGCGCAGGTTGGTCGACTTCTGGACGCACCCGTGCAGATTGACCATGAGCGCACGCCCGGTGCCGAGCGTCGGCTCGGTGCTGGGGACGTACAGCTCTGTCGTCATCCCACCCACCGTCCGAGCCGTCCACGTGCCCGCGGCCGTGGTGGCGGCGTCCGATGGCGCTACCGCCACGGCTGCCCCGCCCATCACCAGGCCGGCCACCGCGACGGCGGCACCGATTCGACTGTTCCGGAACCATCGAGAACTTCGGAACCCGAGACGCATGCGCGATCCTCCACATCGAAGTCTGGCCCGCGCGGCTCGTCCCGGCGAGCAGACTCAGACGCTAGATGTGACGCACACCACACGTCTATGTATGCCCGCCCCACAATCCCGGTCGGAGGTGTATCGACGCGGGAGTCCCGAGGTCACCGGGTGACCTCGGGACTCCCGCGTTCGCGCCATCACCGGTAGAGCTCCTCGTCGATGCTCGCCAGGCGAGACGGATGGACCCGATCTCCGAGGCCGTAGAAGTGTTGGAAGCTCATCACCAGCGGCCGCCATCGATCGGGATCGATCCGGTTGAGGTGGCCGGCGAGGCGCAAAGCAGGTGCCACCCGTACTGCTGTCACGCCGACCTCCACGGCAAGCAGCTTCGGCTCGCCGAGGTCATGGAGCGATGACACCATCCCCTCCATGTGCACCGGGCACTCCGCGACCGAGGTCGGAAGCACGGTGTCGGACCCATACGGCGTCAGCTTGGCGCGGGCGTACTTGTCCGCCACGAATACGTAGCCCCGCTTGGCCTTGCCGGATGACATCGCCGCGTTGCCCGTGGTCAGGGCGAGCCCGTCGACCTGGGTGACCAGGTCGACGCTGGGAAGGTTGATGACGATCTCCGGCCGATCCCTCAGGTTCTGTGCCGTCTGGGACGATGCACCGATCCCGAGGACAGCCGTACGACCCAGCCAGAACACCGACGACATCGGCATCAGGTTGGTGGTGCCGTCCTCGTTGAGAGTGGAGAGCAAGACAACTGGCGTGCCGAAGTAGAGGATGGCCGGATCGATGTCGACGTGATTATTCATGCCTCGAAACTAGGACGCGGTGCCGGCGACTTCCGGCGGGTATCCGACGCCGCGACCAGCGCTCGGTCTCCCACCCCAAGCCGCCGGTCATCGGTTCTGCTGATGCATTGCGCCAAAAGGATTCGTTTGCCAGAGGACTAGGGCCATCACGACCATGGTGGCGCGCCTCACACCTTTGGAGAATGAACCATGCCAGACCAGCCTGTCGTCGAGAAGCACACCATCGGCTACGTTCCACCGGAAGACCGTCACGGCAAGGTCCGTGACCTCTTCACCCTGTGGTTCGGGACGAACATCGCGCCCCTGCCCGTCGTCACCGGTGCCGCCGGAGTCACCGTCTTCGGCCTAGATCTGTTCTGGTGCGTTGCCGCCATCGTGGTCGGTCACCTCGTGGGCGGGGTCTTCATGGCACTGCACTCGGCCCAGGGCCCGCAGATGGGCATTCCGCAGATGATCCAGAGCCGCGGCCAGTTCGGCTCGTTCGGCGCACTGATCGTCGTGGTGATCGCGGCTGTCATGTACCTGGCGTTCTTCGCCTCGAACATCGTGCTCGCCGGCCAGTCGCTGCACGGCATCGCCGCCCCGGTCCCGGTCGAGGCGGGCATCGTGCTCGGCGCGCTGGGCTCTGGCCTGATCGCGGTGATCGGCTACAAGGTGATCCACTCGCTCAACAAGGTCGCCACCTGGGTCCTCGGCATCGCGATCGTGCTCGGCACCGTCGCGATCTTCGTCTCCGGTCTACCCGCGGGCTTCTGGACCCAGGGCAGCTACAGCACCGCCGGCTTCCTCGCGACCGTGTCGCTCGGCGCGCTGTGGCAGATCGCCTTCGCGCCGTACGTCTCGGACTACTCGCGCTACCTGCCGGCCGGCGTCGGCGTCCGGGCGACCTTCACCGCCACCTACCTCGGCTGCACCCTCGGCTCGATCCTGCCCTTCGCCTTCGGCGCGATCGTCGCGCTGGCCATGAAGCCGGGCATCGAGGTCATGACTGGGGTCCGCGACACCACCGGTGCATTCGGTACGCCGCTGCTCGTCCTGTTCCTGCTCTCGGTGATCAGCCACAACGCGCTCAACCTCTACGGCACGGTGCTCTCGATCATCACCTGCGCGCAGACGTTCGTCGCCAGCTGGATCCCGACCGCCCGCAGCCGCGTGGTGCTGTCCCTGGTCGTGATGGCCGCCTCGACGTACTTCGCCATCGGCGTCTCCGGCAACTTCATCTCGTACTTCGTCGACATCGTGCTCGCGCTGCTCGTCGTGTTGGTCCCGTGGACCGCGATCAACCTGATCGACTTCTACCTGATCCACCGCGGCAACTACGACCTCGACTCGATCTTCGCGGCCGACGGCGGCATCTACGGCCGGTTCAACGGCCAGGCGATCCTCGCCTACGTGATCGGCATCCTCGTCCAGATACCGTTCATGGCGACGCCGCTCTACACCGGACCGGTCGCGGAGAGACTCGACGGCGCCGACCTGAGCTGGATCCTGGGCCTGGTCGTCACGGCGCCCGTCTACTACCTGCTCGCGCGCGGTCGCAAGCTCGCGCCGAGCGAGATGGCGCTCGCCTCGCACGCCTGAGGCACAGCGCCCCAGCCATCAGCAATCCCCCGGCGGGAAGGTCGCCTCAGCGGCCTTCCCGCCGTCGTGCTGCGCGACCCGAGGAGCGGACGAACGCCTGGGCCCGTGCGGTCAGACGCACGCCCTTCATCGAGGCCAGCACGACCTCGAGGGGCTCGACCTCGTCGGTGATCTCGAGGGTGACGATCTGGGCACCGTCGTACGTCGTGTCGCTGGCCGGGCGCTGGTTGAGGACCGACCATCCCTGGCCGTTGGCGACCATCGCCCGCACGGTCTCGAAGCCGGCGCTGCGGTGGCGGATCTGCGGGCGGACGCCGGCCGACTCGACGAGCCGCTCGAAGTACTGACCGCTGTGCGGCAGGTCCAGGAGCACCATCGGCTCCTCCTCGAGCTCAGCGAGCGCGACCTTCTTGCGGCGCGCCAGCCGGTGGCCCTTGCCGATGAGAACGTACGGCGCCGCCAGGCCGACCCGGACGTGGTCGATGTCGTCGTCGAGGTCGTAGCCGTACATCAGCGCCAGCTCGCAGCTGCCCGAGCGCAGCGCATGCTTGAGCGCGGCGTGCTCGTCCTCGACGACGGAGACGTGGATGCCGGGGTGGTCCTGCTCGCAGGCGGCCAGCAGCCGCGGCAGCTCGAACGGGCCCAGGGTGGTGAAGCAGCCGATGGCGAGGTCGCCGACGAGCGCCTGACCGGCGGACCGCGCCACCTCGACCAGCTCGCTCGTGTGCACGAGGTAGCTGCGCAACTCGCGGAAGAACTCCTCGCCCGCCGCCGTCAGGGTCAGCCCGCGCGCGTGGTGGCGCAGCAGCAGCTGGACGCCCAGTTCCTTCTCGAGCTGAGCCACGGCCGTCGAGACGGCCGACTGCGAGACCACGAGCTGCCGTGACGCGGCCGTCATGCTGCCCAGCTCCGCAGCCGCGGCGAAGTAGCGCAGCTGGGTCAGGGTGAAGGACGGCTCGGCCATGCGAGCCATCCTGCCCGAAGTCACTCTCGTTTCGCCCCGGTTGCGCCGTTCGCCACATTCGCGTCGAGGTTCGCGAGCGTCTCGGGACGCAGCAGCTCGTCGAGCACCGCCGGGTCGAGACCACCGGCGGCAAGCGCCAGATCGCGTACGTCGCCCGAACCGCTCAGCGCAGCCTTGGCGATCTCGGCGGACCGCGCGTAGCCGAGCAGCGGGGTCAGGGCGGTGGCGAGCCCGGCGTTGCCGGCGGCCACGGCGGCGAGCTTGGCGGCGTCGACGGTGATCCCG
>NZ_JBOHDN010000127.1:0-6843 GCF_050699375.1 Nocardioides sp.
GGCTCGTCATGACGAGCCGACTCGGCGGGAGTTTTGTTCAGTTTGAGCCGACTCGGCGGCCTGGGGACGTATCAGGCGCGGCGCGGGTTCCGCTCCGCCAGGCGGGCCGCGACGACCGGGATGATGACCGCGGCGGCGATGAGGTGGGAGACCACCAGCATGATGTTGGTGGCGAAGGAGTCCGTGTTGGCGATCAGGCTCGGGATGCACGAGATCGCGGTCAGGGTCCAGGTGGTGCGCTTCCAGGTGGAACGGGGCCGCTTCGCGAAGCGAGCCAGGCAGACGGCGACGATGACGCCGATCAGGCCGAGCTCGGCGACGGCCCAGGCGAGCCCGGTTGCGGGGATCGCGGCCGGCTCGGCGCCGGGGAAGGCGACGTTGAACGGCACGCCGATCGCCCGAGTGACGAACTCGTAGACGCCGGTGACCAGGGCGCCGACGACGACGGCGGTGATGCTGACGAGCCAGACCGGCATCCGGGCTGCGAACTGACCGTGGTCGGTGGCGGTCGTGGTCTGGGTGAAGGTGCTGGTGCTCATGATCGTGCCTCTCGTTTCGGGGTGTTTGTCGCGGCCCGTGCGGCCGCTTCTCAACTACTCCACGAACGGCCCGGCACCGATCCGACAGTCCTCTCGAAAAAAGTTCAGCCGAGGCGCCGGAATGCGCGCATGGACAGCGGTACGAAGATCGCCAGCAGGACCGCGGGCCAGGCCAGGGCGAGGAGCACCGCCTGGTCGGCGAGCAGGCCGGAGGTGATGCCGGTCGGGTTGCCGAAGAGGTCGCGGGCGGCGGTGGCGGTCGCCGAGACCGGGTTCCACGCCGCCAGGAAGCCGAGCCAGCCGGGCATCGTCTCGGGTGAGACGAACAGACTGGAGCAGAACCCCAGCGGCCACACGAGCACCTGCACCATCGTCAGAGCACCCTCCATCCGCAGGGTCATGCCGAGGAAGATGCCCAGCCACAGCATCGCCAGCCGGAGCCAGAGCAGCAGCCCGACGGCCGCGAGCGCCTCCAGGAACGAGCCCTCGATCCGCCACCCGATCAGCAGCCCGCCGAGCATCAGGACGCCCAGCTGCACAGTCGAGTTGCCCAGGTCGGCGACCGCCCGCCCGAGCGGGACCGCGATGCTGCTCATCGGCAGCGACCGGAACCGGTTGGTGACGCCGCGCTTGGTATCCTCGGTGACCACGGCCATGGTGCCGTCGATGCCGAACATCATCGTCAGCGCGAGCACTCCGGGCAGAAGATAGGGCAGGTACGTCCCGCCGCCCGGCATCTCGATCGCACCGCCGAACAGGTAGCCGAAGATCAGCAGCATCATGACCGCGAACAGGATGCCGAACACCGGTCCCCACGGCTCGCGCTGCCAGTGCTTGAGGTCGCGAAGAGTGATCACCCACGTCTGTCGCAGGGTCGAGGTCAGTGCGGTCATCGGGCGGCTCCTTCGGGATCGTGGCGGTGGTCGGGTGCGGTCAGCTGGAGGAACACCTCGTCCAGGGTCGGTCTGCGCAGCAGCACGTCGTCGACCGTGATCCCGGCGGCGTCGAGGGTGCGTACCACCTCGACGACGGCGGCGCCGCCGCCGGCAGGGCCGGCCTCGACGGTGACCTCGAGGCGCTCGGGGTCCTCGGTGGCCGCGGTGCCGAGGGCCTCGGTCATCCGAGCGAGGTCCGCCGGGCCGGCTGCGGTGATGATCACTCGATCGCCGCCCAGGCTGCTCTTGAGATCCGATGGGGTGCCCTCGGCGATCACCCTGCCCGCGCCCAGCACGGTGACCATGCCGGCGAGCTGGTCGGCCTCGTCGAGGTACTGCGTGGTGAGCAGCACCGTCGTCCCGTCGGCGACCACCTTCCGCACCATCTCCCAGACCTCGTGCCGAGCGCGCGGGTCCAACCCGGTGGTCGGCTCGTCGAGGAACAGGATCTGCGGGCGGATGACCAGGCCGGCCGCGATGTCGAGACGGCGTCGCATCCCGCCGGAGTAGCCCGAGACCTTTCGGTCGCCGGCCTTGGTGAGGCCGAAGGCGTCGAGGAGCTCGGCGGCGCGGCGTACGGCATCGGCCTTGGACAACCCGTGGAGACGGCCGAACATGACCAGGTTCTCCCGGCCGTGGAGGGCCTCGTCGACGGCTGAGCTCTGGCCGACCAGCCCGATCGCGGAGCGGACCCGAGCGGGATGGCGTACGACGTCGTGGCCGCCGACGCTCACCTCGCCGGCGTCGGGCCGGGTCAGGGTCGCGAAGACGTTCACCGCGGTGGACTTCCCGGCGCCGTTGGGCCCGAGGAGGGCATGCACGGTGCCGGGGGAGACCTCCAGATCGAGGCCGTCGAGCGCCTGGGTGTCGCGGTAGCGCTTGCGTACGCCGCGGGCGGCGAGCGGGGTCGAGGTCATCGGCCCGCCTCGATCCGGAACACGCCGCACCGCCCGGCGACGGCCTCGAAGGCCTCCGGCGACAGGTCGGTGACCACGCCGGCGTCGAGCATGATCTTCGCCCCGTCGGCGAGGCGCTCCGGCCACACCCGGAGCACCTTCAGAGCCTCCTCGCGCTCGACCTCCACGAGGTGCACATCATCGGTCCTGGTCCCGATCCGGAGGCTGGCGCGGCCGGAGGCGGCACGTACGTTGCGGGCCCAGTCGGCGCCCGGAAAGCCCTCGAGAAGGTAGCGCTGTCCATCCAGGTCCAGCACGGAGAGCGGGGTGCTGCGGGGTTTGCCGCTCGTGCGGCCCGGAACGGTGAGCACCGGCAGCTCCTTCATCCCGAGCCCGGTCCGGGACAGCGTCATGAAGACCTTGTTCATCGGCTTCAGCCAGCGCGGCGGCACCGGCTTCGAGTCGTTCGGCATACACATTCCTCCAATTTCGTACGATGTACGAATATCTCAACGGAGCGACTGTAGCATTTGTTCCGTACGTTGTACGAAATTATTCGCGGGAGGGTTACGATGAACGGCGTGCCGGACCAGCCAGACCAGTCAGACCCGTCCCTGCGCCTGCTGTGGCGCCATCGGTCCGGAGCCCCTGTGGAGCCGAAGCCCAAACGGGGGCCCAAGCAGAAGGTGAGCGTCGACGAGATCGTCGACGCGGCCATCGACGTCGCCGACACCGAGGGCCTGGGCGCCGTGACGATGCGCGCGATCGCCCAGCGCTTCGGCCTGGGCGCGATGACGCTCTATACCTACGTCCCCAACCGGGGCGCGCTGCTGGTGCTGATGGTCGACCAGGTGATCGGCCGCGTCGAGCTGCCGGCGCTGCCCGACGACCCGCGCGGGCGCCTCGAGCTGGTCGCCAACCTCCAGCACGACGAGCTTCGATCCCATCCATGGCTGCTGGAGGTGCAGGACGTACGTCCCTGGCTGGGGCCCAACATGAGCGACCGCTACGAGTGGCAGCTGCAGGCCATCGACGGCCTTGGTCTGAGCGACCTGGAGATGGACCAGACGGTGGCGGTCCTCGTCGGGTTCGCTGCCTACATCGCTCGCAGCGAGCACATGAAGCGCCGCGCCGAGCAGGTCACCGGAATGACCGAGTCGCAGTGGTGGGAAGCCAACTACGAGACGCTGGACGAGGTCATGGCGGGCAGCAGCTACCCGCTGGCCAACCGGGTCGGCACCGCCGCCGGCGAGGCCTACCAGGCAGCCTCGGACCCCGCCAGCGAGCTCGACTACGGGCTCGCCCGGATCATCGACGGCGTCCTCGGTCATGCCGCCGAACGGTCCCCTGATTGACTAGAGCCATGGCGACGCTCGACCTGACCACCGATGTGGTGACCCTGACCCGGCAGCTGATGGACATCAACTCGGTGAGCCTCGACGAGAGAGTGCTCGCCGATGCCGTGGAGCAGGCGCTGACCGCGTACGACCATCTCGTCGTCGAGCGGCGGGGCAACTCGGTCATCGCGCGCACCGACCTCGGCCGGCCCGAGCGCATCGTCATCGCCGGTCACCTGGACACCGTCCCGGTCAACGACAACTTCCCGAGCCGTCTGGACGAGGCGACCGGCATCCTGCACGGCCTCGGCGCCTGCGACATGAAGTCCGGCGACGCGGTCATCCTCAAGCTCGCCGCGACCCTCGAGAATCCCAACCGCGACGTGACGTACGTCTTCTACGACGCCGAGGAGATCGAGGCGATCCACAACGGCCTCGGCAAGCTGGCGGCGAGCGAGCCCGACCTGCTGCGCGGCGACTTCGCGATCCTGATGGAGCCCTCGAACGCGGGCGTCGAGGCCGGCTGCCAGGGCACGCTGAGGGTCGAGGTGCGCACCGCCGGCGAGCGTTCGCACAGTGCCCGCTCCTGGCGAGGGGTCAACGCGATCCACAAGGCCGGCGAGGTGCTGCGGCGACTGGAGTCGTACGTCCCGCGCAAGCCGGTCATCGACGGGCTCGAGTATCACGAGGGCCTCAACGCCGTCTTCGTCTCCGGGGGAGTGGCCGGCAACGTCGTCCCCGACGAGTGCGTGGTGACCGTCAACCACCGCTTCGCCCCGGACCGGAGCGAGGAGGAGGCGCTGGCGTACGTCACCGAGTTCTTCGACGGCTACGACATCACCCTCACCGACACCGCCCCCGGCGCGCTGCCCGGGCTCGACCGTCCGGCGGCCAAGGCGTTCATCGAGGCGGTCGGCGGTGAGGTCGGACCCAAGTTCGGCTGGACCGATGTGGCACGGTTCACGGTTCTCGGCATACCCGCGGTCAACTATGGTCCAGGTGACCCGATGTACGCCCACAAGGCCGACGAGCACGTGAGGATCTCCGAGATCACCAGCTGCGAGCAGGCCCTTCGTGATTGGTTGACCGCATGACCCGACGCAGCGGCTCCGGCCCGCGCCCCACCAAGGGGCGTCCGGCCGGCAGCACCACCGACCAGCGACTGCTCGACAGCTCCGGCCACGGCGACTGGGTCCACACCGACCCGTGGCGGGTCATGAAGATCCAGGCCGAGTTCGTGGAAGGGTTCAACGACCTCTCCGAGATCGGCCCGGCGATCAGCGTGTTCGGGTCGGCACGGACGCCGAAGGACCACCCGATGTACGCCCAGGCCGAGATCATCGGCCGGAGGCTGGCGGAGGCCGGGTTCGTGGTGATCACCGGCGGCGGCCCGGGCACGATGGAGGCCGCCAACAAGGGCGCCACGGAGGCGGGCGGGGAGTCGATCGGCCTCGGCATCGAGCTGCCGTTCGAGGCCAGGCTCAACGACTACGTCAGCTTCGGGCTCAACTTCCGCTACTTCTTCGTGCGCAAGATGATGTTCGTCAAGTACTCCCAGGGCTACGTCGTCATGCCCGGCGGCCTCGGCACGATGGACGAGCTCTTCGAGGCGATGACGCTCTCCCAGACCAAGAAGATCACCCAGTTCCCGGTCGTGCTCATGGGCGTGAAGCACTGGCAGGGGCTGATCGACTGGATGCGCGACACGATGCTGGCCGACGGCCGGATCAAGCAGAGCGACCTGGACATGATCACCCTGACCGACGACGTGGACGAGGCGGTCGAGCTGATGTTGAAGGCGCGTGGCTGAAGGATGGGCTGGATCTTCGCGGCACTGATCGTGCTGGCTCTCGGAGGAGTGGGGCTCGTCGCCGCTGGAACGGGTGCGCCGATGGGGGAGGAGTACGGCGATCGGCCGGACGCTCTCGTGCCCCGCGATCGCATGGTCGGAGCGGCCGACCTGCGCAACGTACGTTTCTCGGTGGCCTTTCGGGGCTACCGGATGGATGAGGTGGACGCACTGATCGCGAGGCTCTCCGAGGAGGCAGAATGGCGCGAGACGACCGTTGCCGAGGACCCCGGCTCCGAGCACGGAGCCGGTGAACACACAACACCCACGCCCGAGCCCGATTCGGGCTCGCCCGACGTCTAGGACAGAATCGCTGCCGTGAGCATCGCTGCCGTACTCGTCTACCTCGTGACCATCCTGGTCGCGGGGATCCTCGCGCTCACCTATCTCAAGCCGCATCTCCTGCAGCCCCAGGCGCACCCCGACCAGCTGCCACCGAAGATCCACCTCTACGCCGGCGCGGCCGGTCTGATCGTCTGGATCCTCTTCCTGGTCTCGCCCGCGTCCTTCTTCCTCGGAGGCGACATCCCGGGCGTCATCGGGCTCTTCGGGATCTGGCTCGCCGCGATCGCGGGGACCTACCTGCTGATCCGGCGGCTCAAGGAACAGCGTGCCCACGTCGACGATCGCGGAGTCGAGGACGCCTACGGGTATGACGACGGCTACGGCGATCAGTACGTCGCGGGGGACGGCTACGGCTACGACGAGGCCGGCTATGACGCAGCCGGTTACGACGGGGCCGGTTACGACGGGGCCGCCTACAACGAGGCCGGCTACGACGCTGCTGGCTATGACGCGACTGGCTACGACCCGGCCGGCTATGACGAGTATGGCGAGCTCGATGAGCGGTCCGCATACGCCGACCCCCAGCAGTCGGTTCGACAGCCCGCTCCGCCCGTGCAGCCCGGCGCTCGGCCCGGGCGTCAGGCGGACCGCCGTCCCGAGCCTCGACGGGCAGCCTCAGGCGTCGAGGAGACTGCCGTGATGGCTCCGATCGAGCGCGAGCCGTCGCCCGCCCCGCCTCCCGCCCCGCCTCTCGCACCGGCTCCCGCCCCGCCCGCTGCCCCCGCCCGTGGTTCCCGGAGCGGTCAGACCGGACGCCGGGTGGCCGGGCGCCAGGCTCCCGAACCGCCCACGCCGGAGGCCCCGGCACCGCCTCGACAGCAACGGCCGGCACCCGAACGGCCGCGCCAGGATTGGCCGGCACCCGAGCGACCCCGCCAGGACCGTCCTCGGCAGGAGCGACCGGCCCCGGAACCGTCGGCACCCGAGCGGCCCGTGCAACCC
>NZ_JBOHDN010000128.1:0-11654 GCF_050699375.1 Nocardioides sp.
TGTCCCAAGGCGGTGGGACATTTGCGCCGACTCGACCAGATTTTCTGGGACAGACGCGCCGGCTCGGCCCGGATTTCTGGGGCAGACGCGCCGGGTCGGCTTACTTGGTGTAGCGCGGGAAGGCGGAGGAGCCGGCGTAGCGGGCGGCCTCGCCGAGCTCGTCCTCGATGCGGAGAAGCTGGTTGTACTTGGCGACGCGCTCGGAGCGGGCCGGGGCGCCGCTCTTGATCTGGCCGGAGCCGACGGCGACAGCGAGGTCGGCGATGGTGGTGTCCTCGGTCTCGCCGGAGCGGTGCGACATCATCGTGGTGAAGCCGCTGCGGTGGGCGAGGTCGACGGCGTCGAGGGTCTCGGTCAGGGTGCCGATCTGGTTGACCTTGACCAGCAGCGAGTTGCCCTGGCCGCCCTGGATGCCGCGCGAGAGACGCTCGACGTTGGTGACGAACAGGTCGTCGCCGACGAGCTGGGTCTTGGTGCCGATGGCGTCGGTGATCGCCTTCCAGCCGTCCCAGTCCTCTTCGTCGAGGGGGTCCTCGATGGAGACGATCGGGTAGGCGCCGACGAGCTCCTCGTAGTAGGCCGTCAGCTCGGCCGAGGACTTCTTGGCACCCTCGAAGAGGTACGAACCATCCTCGTGGAACTCCGAGGCAGCCACGTCGAGCGCCAGCGCGATGTCCTTGCCGGCCTCGTAGCCGGCCTTGCCGATGGCCTCGACGATCAGGTCGAGCGCGGCCCGGTTGGAGTCGAGGTTGGGCGCGAAGCCGCCCTCGTCGCCGAGCCCGGTGGACAGGCCCTTCGCCTTCAGCACGGACTTCAGCGCGTGGTAGACCTCGGCGCCGCTGCGCAGGGCCTCGGCGAAGGTCGGCGCACCGATCGGCGCGATCATGAACTCCTGGATGTCCACGTTGGAGTCCGCGTGCGAACCACCGTTGAGGATGTTGAGCATCGGCACCGGGAGCAGGTGGGCGTTGGGGCCACCGAGGTAGCGGTAGAGCGGCAGCTCGGCGGCGGAGGCGGCGGCCTTGGCCACGGCGAGCGAGACGCCGAGGATCGCGTTGGCGCCGAACTGGGCCTTGTTGGGCGTCGTGTCGGCCTCGATCATCGCCTGGTCGACGAGCCGCTGGTCGTCGGCGTCGATGCCCTCGATCACCGGTCCGATCGACTCGATGACGGCCTCGACGGCGGTCTTCACGCCCTTGCCGCCGTAGCGCTCACCACCATCACGTAGCTCGACGGCCTCGAAGGCTCCGGTCGAGGCGCCACTGGGCACCTGGGCCCGGGCGTACGTGCCGTCATCGAGGACGACCTCAACTTCCACAGTCGGGTTGCCTCGCGAATCGAGGATCTCGCGGGCGCCTACGGCGTCGATCGCTGCCACTGAAGTACTCCTGGGTCAGGGACGGGGGGAGGGTGATGCCCGCCAGCCTATTACTCGGCCGCGGGGACCTGGCGATTGGAACGTTAACCCGTCGGTAGGCAGGCTCCAGTGCCTTCCCACCTGGTGTTCATGTCGAGGTGTCAGTCCTCGGAGCAGCGCTCGGCGGGCAGGTGCCTACCGGCCCACTCGGTGAGCGCGCCGAGGGCCGGCGCGAGCGCCGTGCCGGAGCCGGTCAGCGCATAGCGGACAGCCACCGGTGGGCCGGGGTCGACCTCGCGGGCGATCAGACCGAGGCCGGCGAGCTCGGTGAGCCGCTCGGAGAGCATCGAGTCGCTGATCCCGACGACCGCGCGCCTGAGCTCGGCGAAGCCGCGCGGGCCGGAGATGAGGCTGCCCAGGATCACGCCGTTCCACCGCTTGCCGAGGAAGTCGAAGGCACGAACGAGCGCGGCGCTGCAGAGAGCAGGATCGTGAGTCTGCTCGGTCGCGGTCATGTGACCAACCATACCCGGGACTCCTGATTTCAGTCGCTACTCCTATTTTCGAAGTAACCGGAATATCCGTAGCAACCCAGGAGTTACGAGCGTCATGACCAACACGATTTCTCTCGAGAGGCTCGACGAGCAGGGCCGCGCAATCGTCTTCACCGGCGCCCGTACGTCGAACACCTTCGCCGACACCCCCGTGACCGACGAGGAGCTCGCCGATATCTGGGAGCTCACCCGTTGGACCCCGACGATGGCGAACACCCAGCCGCTGCGTGTCGTCTATGTCCGCTCATCAGAGGGCAAGGAGCGCCTGCTCCCGCACATCGCGGAGGGCAACTTCGACAAGACCAAGGTCGCCCCGGCGACCGCGATCGTCGCCTACGACAACAACTGGCACGCCGAGATCCCGAACGTCTTCCCGATCCGCCCGGAGATGAAGGACTACTTCGAGGCCGACGAGACCGCCCGGCACGGGGCAGGCGGCTGGTCCGCCGGCCTGCAGGCCGGCGCCTTCATCCTCGCCGTCCGGGCCGCGGGTCTCGCTGCCGGCCCGATCGCGGGCTACGACACCGTGGGCGTCGACAAGGAGTTCTTCCCCGAGGGCGACTGGACCACCAAGATGATCGTCAACATCGGCCACCCGGGCGAGAACCCGTGGTTCGACCGCCTCCCGCGGGTCGAGGCCGAGACCGCCGTCAAGTGGGCCTGATCCTCTAGCCGAGAGGTCACTCCTGCAGGCCGAGACGGCACCGAGATGCCGCCTCGGCCTGCATTTGTGACGCCTCGGCCTGCATTTGTGACGCCTCGGCCTGCAGAGGTGACTACTCGGCGGGGCGGGCTCGCTCGGCCGCCTTGGCGGCCGACCAGAGCTCCTCGACCTCTTCGAGGGTGTAGCGGCGGCCGGAGGCCGCCTCGGGGCCGAAGACGTGGGGGTTGCGGCGCTTCATCTTCGCGGTGAGGCCGGCGATGACGTCGTCCATGGTGAACTCGCCGGCCTCCTCGGCGATGGCGGCGTGGAAGTAGACCTGGAGCAGCAGGTCGCCGAGCTCCTCCTCCAGATGCGCGGGGTCGCCCTCGTCGATCGCCTCGAGGACCTCGTCGGACTCCTCGCGGAGGTATCTCGCCAGGGACTGGTGGGTCTGCGAGGACTTCCAGACGCATCGCTCACGCATCACCCGCATCAGGTCGAGGAACTCGACGAGGCCCTCCCCCGAGGCGTACGGCCTGCTCTCAGCGCCGTCCTCAGCGCTCAATCCAGCGCCCCGAACGCGCTCAGGCACTGCCGCAGCAGAGCCCCGCGGCCGCCCTCCATGTCACCGACGACGGCATCGGAGGCGGCCTCGGTGGGCGTCATCCAGGACAGCTCCAGGGCGTCCTGACGCGGCTCGCACTCGCCCGTCACCGGGATGACGTAGACCAGCGAGACCGCGTGCTGACGTGGGTCCTGGTAGCGCTCGCCGGGCCACGGGAAGTATTCGGCGACGGTCACCGGCACCGTGGTCAGCGGCAGGGTCGGGAAGGCCACGGGGCCGAGGTCCTTCTCCAGGTTGCGCATCAGCGCGTCGCGGATCCGCTCGCCGTGCAGCACCCTGCCCGAGACCAGCGACCGCGTGATCGTGCCGGTGGTCGGCGAGCCGCGCAGCAGCAGGCCGACCTCGGTGACCCCGCCGTCGGGATCGACACGCACCGGAACCGCCTCCACGTAGAGGATGGGCACCCGACCGCGGGTCTCGCCCAGCTCCTCCTCAGAGAGCCATCCCGGCTCGGTGTCCCAGTCGCTGCCGAAGGGCTCCTCAGGGAAGGACTGCTCGCCGAAAGCCTCCATCGTCATGCGTCGATCCTGCCAGACGGATCCGTACGTGTCGGGGCAACAGCGCCGGATCTGGACTCTCGGCGACGCGGCCCACCGTAGACCCGAGCACCGACATCGCGTCCGGGCTCAGGTCAAGAGGCGGGCCACGGCCGCGTCGTACAGCGTCTGTGCCGCCTCCGCGGCAGCGTCGGCGGCGGCGACGGTCACCGGCTTGCCGAGGTAGATCTCGATCATCGGGTTGGCGCGAACCTCTTCGAGGAAGCCGGTCTGCTCCCGCGCCTCCTCGAGGCTCATGATCGTCGGGTTGACGATGCGGCCGACGCTGTCGGAGACCTCGCGGCAGACCCGATAGACCGCAGGTACGTCGGTGCTGCCGATCACCATCAGGTCGATGTCGTTCGGCGGCGGCCCCGGCTCGCCCTTCGCCCTGGCGGCGAACGAGCCGAAGATGAACGCCGTCTCGATCCCGTCGAGGTCCTCGAGGGCCTCGCGGAGGAGCACCGCCGGTCCGGTGACCGTCAGCAGGATCTCCCGCGTCGGCGCCAGCAGCGGGCTCTGCTCGTTGCCCCTGATCAGCCGGGTCCTTCCGACCCGGCGGTCGACGAGCAGACCTGCCTCGAGAAGCCGCGCGACCTCGCGATGGACCGTCGGGTAGGGCAGCCCGGCCCGCTCGGCGAGGTCGGTCATGCTCATCTCCTCGGCCGGGAGCAACAGCTCCGAGAGCAGCACCGCCTGCGCCTCCGAGCGGAACAGAGGCGCGAGCACCGGAGCCTGGCTTCTCACAAAATGGATAATAACCTCCATTTTGTGGATATGAAACCCCTCGGCCCGTAGTTCACGCGGCGACGGGCGCGTTTAGGGTCGCCGCGAGGCCCGGCATGCCCGACCCAATTTGGATGATCGCATCAACAGTCTCGCCCCGAAGGTGCGCTCGGTGGGTCAGGACTGTCGTGAGGACACTGAGCCAGGATTGCACGACCGCCCCTGTCACACGGTGAGTGAGCGTCGCCTGACGTACGTCATCCAGCAATGGCGCCGGAAGCGCGACCGACAGGTCGGGAAACATCGATGGACCATGGATGGCGGCGACCTGGAGATCCCCACGGGCTCCCATCACGAGCTCGTTGTCCACCAGTCGCCAAGCACGCGCTGCGTCAACAGCCTCGTCGACGTCGGCCAGCAATCCGACCACTACGTCGACGATGTGCGGCGCAGCGTGCCATCGTCCATCGGGCGGCAGGCCGTCGATCGTCGCGGCGAACGCGACCGGACCCGTCCCGGTCAGACCTTGGTCCGTGGTGAGCTGGTCCGCGACCGCAACCGTCAACAGATGACTGGTCACGATCGTCTTGACCATCCGCCGAAGGTCCTCCTCCGGGAAGGGGTCGTCGCTGTTGTCGCTGTCCAACCAGTCGCGCGCAGCCGGCCAAGCCGTGCGGCTCCACGTGAGACCGATTCCGTCGACGAGCGTCGACGCGTCCTGGGCAAGGCGGTCGAGCGCGGCACTTCTCCCGACGCTTCGTGCCGCTGCGCGTGCCACCACCTGCGGATGGCCGGCGGCTCTCGCCGCTTCCAAAGGAAAGGCGATGTTCACCAGCCCGATCATGTCCTCTGGCGAGAAGGCGCAGATCACGCCGGCGTGGGCGGCTACCAGCGGCGTACGCGGTCCCCATCGCTGGTGCGGGTCCCAGGATGGAGCGGAAGGCAGTGCCCATATCCCGCCGGGTGCGCCCTCCGAGCGCCGGAGGCCAGCGCTGAGCCCGGCATACTCAGCCCCAGCAACATCGATCGCGTCACCATCCATCGCTACGAGCGCCCCCTCGGGCACACGATGGAGCGACCAGCGCAAGGGGATGACGCTCGATGGCTCCGCCTGGTAGGCGTCGAGGCTGGCTGCCTCCACAGGGACGCCGAGCTCGAACGTCACCTGCACCATCCCGGCGTCGAACCGCTGGCTGTACGTGTCGCCCGGGGCGATACGACCATCGATCAGCCGCCAGGCAAGCTCATTGAGGATGACAGCCGCATCGTGGGAGCTGAACCGCCAGTCATGGCCGGGGTCTTCGCCCGCACTCGGCCGCGCCCACATGTGCACCTCAGGCAGCCCGCGTTCAGCCAACCCGACCGTATAGGCGAAGTCTCGGCTGTCGTCCTCGTTGTGAAAGACCGCCAGGACCTGCCACGACGGCTCCCTCGAAAGCTCCTGCTTCTCCGTCATGTGCCCACCGTAGATCTAGGCACCGACATCGAGGCCGGGCTCAGGTCGCGAGGCGACTCACAGCCAGCGTCATACAACGTCTGCGCAGCGTCGGCCGGGAGATCTCCCCACCCAATCTCCCACCCAAAGGTAGGTTGCCCACGCACCGGAGCTCGGGGAACCTACCTTTGGGTGGGGAAGGATCCGGGTGAGTGGGGAACTGCCCGGCCCCGGCGCCGCATCACGTCAGCGGGTCGATGATCGCGTCGATGACGACCCTGGCCCAGTCGAGCAGATCCGGGCCGTCGAGGGGCTTGGCGGGGAAGCCGGAGGAGACCGGGCGCGGGACCATGATGGTGTCCAGCTGCGGCTTGACCAGGGACTTCGGGTACATCCGGTTCAGCCGTACGACACGGGAGTCGGGCAGCGAGACCGGGTGGAAGCGTACGTTCTTGCCGGCCAGGGTGACCTCGGAGACGCCGGCCTGACGGGCACGGGCGCGGAAACGCGCGACCTGCAGGAGCGACGATGTCTCCGCCGGCGGCTTGCCGTAGCGGTCGAGGAGCTCGGCCGCGACCGACTCCACGTCCTCGTCCGTGCGTACCTCGGCCAGGCGCTTGTAGATCTCCAGCCGCAGCCGCTCGCTCGGGATGTAGTCGTGAGGCAGGTGGGCGTCGACGGGGAGCTCGATGCGCACCTCGTTGAGCTCGTCGGCCGCGCCGTCGGGTCCCGCCTTGAACTCGGCGACCGCCTCGCCGACCAGGCGGACGTAGAGGTCGAAGCCGACGTCGGCGATGTGGCCGGACTGCTCGCCACCGAGCAGGTTACCGGCGCCACGGATCTCGAGGTCCTTCATCGCGATGGCCATGCCGCCGCCGAGGTCGGAGTGCTGCGCCAGGGTCGCGAGGCGCTCGTGAGCGGTCTCGGTCAGCGGCTTCTCGCCGGGGTAGAGGAAGTAGGCGTACGCCCGTTCGCGGCTGCGGCCGACGCGGCCGCGGAGCTGGTGGAGCTGGGAGAGGCCGAGGGTGTCGGCGCGCTCGATGATCATCGTGTTGGCGTTGGAGACGTCCAGGCCGGACTCGACCAACGTGGTGCACACCAGCACGTCGAACTCCTTCTCCCAGAAGTCGACCATCACCTGCTCGAGCTGCTTCTCGTTCATCTGGCCGTGCGCGACCGCGACACGCGCCTCGGGCACCAGCTCGCGGATCCGCGCGGCTGCCTTCTCGATCGAGTTGACCCGGTTGTGGATGTAGAAGACCTGGCCCTCGCGGAGCAGCTCACGCCGCACCGACGCGACGATCTGGCGGTCCTCATAGGCCCCGACGTACGTCAGGACCGGGTGTCGTTCCTCGGGCGGTGTGGTGATCGTGGACATCTCGCGGATGCCGGTGATCGACATCTCCAGGGTCCGGGGGATCGGCGTGGCCGACATCGACAGGAAGTCCACCGAGGTGCGCAGGCGCTTCATCGCCTCCTTGTGCTCGACGCCGAAGCGCTGCTCCTCGTCGATGATGATGAGGCCGAGCTCCTTGAAGCGGATGTCCTTGTTGAACAGCCGGTGGGTGCCGACGACGATGTCCACGGTGCCGTCGGTGAGGCCCGCCATGACCTCGGCGGCCTCCTTGTCGGTCTGGAACCTGGACAGTCCGCGCAGGTTGACCGGGAAGCCGGACATGCGCTCCATGAAGGTGCTCATGTGCTGGGAGACCAGCAGCGTCGTGGGCACCAGCACGGCGACCTGCTTGCCGTCCTGGACCGCCTTGAACGCCGCTCGCACCGCGATCTCGGTCTTGCCGTAGCCGACGTCGCCGCAGACCAGCCGGTCCATCGGCACCGGCCGCATCATGTCGGCCTTGACCTCGTCGATGACCGCGAGCTGGTCGGCGGTCTCCTGGAACGGGAAGGCGTCCTCGAGCTCGCGCTGCCAGGGGTTGTCGGGGCCGTACTGGAACCCCTTGGTCGCCTGCCGGGCGGCGTAGAGCTTGATCAGCTCGGCGGCGATCTCCCTTACCGCCTTGCGGGCTCGTGCCTTGCGCTTCTGCCAGTCGGCGCCGCCGAGCCGGTCGAGGCTCGGCTGCTCGCCGCCGACGTACCTGGTGACCTGGTCGAGTGCGTCGGCGGGGACGTAGAGGCGGTCGGGCGGGGCGCCGCGCTTGCTCGCTCCATACTCCAGGACCAGATACTCGCGCGTGGCGCCCTGCACCTCGCGCTGCTTCATCTCGATGAACTTGCCCACGCCGTGCTGCTCGTGGACGACGTAGTCGCCGGGCTTGAGCTCGAGCGGGTCGATCTGCTTCTTGCGCCTGGCCGGCATCTTGACCATGTCGCGCGTCGACGACTTCTGGCCGGAGATGTCCTCGCCGGTGAGTACGACCAGCTGGTTGGCCTCGTCGAGGAAGCCGTGGTTGAGGCGGGCGTGGATGACGGTCACGGTCTTGTGGACGGGCTTGGCGGCCCCTTCGTCACCCTCTGCCAGGGCGGCCGGAATCTCCCGCTCCCCAAGGGCCTCGACCGTACGCTGGGCCGTGCCGTGCGCGGGCTGGACGACGACCACGCGGTAGCTGTCATCGCGCCAGCGCTCGATGTCGGTCAGCGCCGCGGCGGTGTCTCCGCGGTAGGCCTTCGCGGGCTGCCAATCGATCTTGCGAGCGGGCACGCCGACGACGTCCGGGTCGGTCTCGGCCGCCTGGTCGTCGAGGCCGAACGGGCTGACCGACCACCAGGGCTTGCCCTGGGCGATGGCGTGGGCGCGTACGTCGGCCAGGTCCTTGTAGGAGGCCGCGGAGAGGTCGATCGGGGCCACTCCCCCGCTGGCCGCGGCGGCCCAGGAGGCGCCGAGGAACTCATCGGCGGTGGCGACGAGGTCGTGGGCGCGGCTGCGGATCCGTTCGGGGTCGAGCAGCAGGATGTGGCTGTCGGCGGGCATCAGGTCCAGGAGCAGCTCCATGTCGTCGACGAGCGCCGGAGCGAGCGACTCCATGCCCTCGACCGCGATGCCGGCGGCGATCTTGTCGGTGAGCTCGACCAGGGTCGGGTGGGCCTCGCCGAGCGCCTTGGCCCGCGCCCTGACCTCGGGGGTGAGCAGGAGCTCGCGGCACGGCGGCGCCCAGAGGCGTTCGGTGGCTCCGCCGTGCTCCTCGGCGATGGCGCGCTGGTCGGCGACCGCGAAGTGGCGGATCGAGTCGACCTCGTCGCCCCAGAACTCCACGCGTACGGGGTGTTCCTCGGTCGGCGGGAATACGTCCACGATGCCACCGCGGACGGCGAACTCGCCGCGCTTCTCGACCAGGTCGACGCGGGCGTACGCAGCGTCGGCCAGCTTCTGGACGACGTCGTCCAGCACTGCCTCCTGCCCGGTGATCAGCTCGACCGGCTCGAGATCGCCGAGACCCTCGACCTGCGGCTGGAGGACGCTCCGGACCGGCGCGACGACGACCTTCAGCGGACCGTGGGCGCCATCGGCCTCGGGGTGGCGGAGCCGGCGGAGCACGGCGAGGCGGCGCCCGACCGTGTCGCTGCGCGGGGAGAGGCGCTCGTGGGGCAGGGTCTCCCAGCTCGGGAAGAAGGCGACCGAGTCCTTCGGGAGCAGGTCGGTCAGGTCGTTGACCAGGTCCTCCGCCTCGCGAGAGGTCGCGGTGACCGCGAGCACGGTGCGCTCCTGGCGTACGAGACCGGTGACCACGAACGGGCGCAGAGCCTCCGGCCCGGTGACGTCGAGCGCCAGCATCCGGCCGCCCTTGGCCTCCGCCATCACCTCGCTCAGGGCAGCGTCGCGCAGGACGAGATCGGCGAGCGGGGCGAGGATCACGGGTGACTCCAAAGGGATGCGGCATGCACGAGAGCCCCCGGCCGGGAAGAGCAGGGGGTGCGGCGCCAGTCTAGAAGACATCCGTAAGCCGTCTGACTTTGAGCACGAACGAGGTCGGAGCGTCGGTGCCATGAGATACACGGCCATCGGATCAGGCGCCGGCTCACGACGCGTCAGCAAGCTCGCGCTTGGCGTGATGCGGTTCGGGACGGACACGGACGTCGAGACGTCGTACGCGATCCCCGACCGCTTCCTCGAGGCCGACGGCACCTTCGTCGGCACCTCCAACAACTACGCCTGCTGGGCCAACGGCACCCAGGGCGGCGAGAGCGAGACCGTGCTCGGTCAGTGGCGCCGCGACCGCGGGAGCGGCGAGGAGCTCAATGAGGAGCAGCGGCGTCGCCTCGACGCTGCGGGGCGCTAGTGGTCGCGCCGTCTCTGAACTCTGCGTCGGGGTCGGTCTCGCCGACAGCGGCCGCGTAGTAGGCGACCTTGAACTCGATCGCGTCGAGGTGAGCGGCCGTCTCCTCCAGCTGCGCGCGCACCCGGTCGCGGTGGGCGCGCAGCAGCTCGAGCCGCGTCTCCTCGTTGCCCTCGCCGGCCCGGACCATCTCCGCGTAGCGCCGGATCTCCCGGATCGGCATCCCGGTCGAGCGCAGCCTGGTGATCAGCGTGATCCAGCCGAGGTCACCCTCGGTGTAGGCACGGTGACCTGACCCGTTGCGGCCGACCCCGAGCATCAGCCCGTCGCGCTCGTAGTAGCGCAGCGTGTGGGCGGTCAGTCCGGTCCGCTCGGCCACCTCGGCGATGCTGAGCCCATTGCTCGGCGCCTGCGTCGTCATGGACACCATTCTCCAGGTTCGAGTGCACTCGAAGTCAAGCGGGTTCGGCTACGTTGGGAGGGTGAAGAGGACGTACGCCGCGGGGTCGGCCGTTGCCGGACTGGTCGTCCTCGCGCTGGCGCTGAGCGGGTGCGGTGGAGAGCCGGAAGCTTCCCCGAGCCCGACGGTCAGCGCATCCCCGTCGACCTCGATGGAGCCGTCGCCCAGCGACGTACCTTCCTCTTCTTCCCCTCCCGTCGCTGGGCCCGGATCGGTGCCGCCGCCGTGGCTGGGGACGCGGGAGCTGAAGGAGGATGCCGAGGGATATGGGATCGCCGGACCGACGCCGAAGGAGCTGCGCAACCGGGCCTGGACGTTGCCGGACATGTTGCCGATGCTGCCCGGCGAAGGCTTCGCGGCCGAGGTCGACATCGCGCCCGACGAGGTGATCGAGCGCTCGACATGGGTGCCGGGTTGCCCGGTCTCGCGACAGGAGCTGGCCTGGGTACGGATGACATTCTGGGGCTTCGACGCCACCCGCCACACCGGCGAGATGCTGATCAACGCCCGCGTTGCCGAGGATGTCGTCGGGGTCTTCCGGCGCCTCTACGAGGCGAAGTTCCCGATCGAGCAGATGGACATCACCACGAAGGCCGCCCTGGACGCGCCGCCGACCGGCGATGGCAACGGCACCGGCGGCTTCGTATGCCGGCCCTCGGTCGGCCAGACCTCGTTCTCCCAGCACGCCTACGGGCTGGCGATCGACGTCAACACCTTCCAGAACCCGTACGTCAAGGGCGACCGCGTCATCCCCGAGCTCGCCCGCTGGTATCTGAACCGGTCCCGGACAGCGCCCGGGATCATCCATTCAGGAGATGTGGTCGTCCGGGCCTTCGCCGACATCGGCTGGGAGTGGGGCGGCGACTGGAACTCGCTGAAGGACTACCAACACTTCTCCGAGAACGGCACCTGACGCCGACCCGGCGCAACTGCCCCAACATTTCAGCCCGAGTCGGCGCAACTGTCCCAGAAAATCGCGTCGAGTCGGCGCGACTGTCCCAAGAAATCACGTCGAGTCGGCACAACTGTCCCAACGCGTTGACCTATTGCGACGAGCCATGGGACAGACGCGCCGACTCGACCCCC
>NZ_JBOHDN010000129.1:0-10213 GCF_050699375.1 Nocardioides sp.
GAGGCGGTCGGGCGCGCGATCTACCGGGTCGTGCAGGAGGGCATCACCAACGCCCGCAAGCACGCCCCGGGCGCCCTGCTGCGGATCACGCTGCACGGCTCCGAGGAGCACGGCATCGACCTCGACCTGCGCAACCGGCTCGGCTTCACCTCGAACACCCCCGGGGCCGGCCTGGGCCTGATCGGGCTGGCCGAGCGCGTCGATCTCGCGGGCGGACGACTCTCGCACCGCACGGAAAAGGATGTCTTCATTCTCGAAGCATGGCTACCGTGGGGCCAGTGAGCAGTCCACAGAGCTCGGTCAAGATCAAGGTCGCGATCGTCGACGACGACCCGCTGGTGCGCTCAGCCCTCGGGCTGATGCTCGGCGGGCAGGCCGATATCGAGGTCGTCGGCGAGGCGACCGACGGCCAGGAGGCGCTGGCCCTGGTGCGTACCTCCGCCCCTGATGTGGTGCTGATGGACATCCGGATGCCTCGGATCAACGGCCTGGACGCGACCCGGCGGTTGCTGGCCGACGCCCGACCCTCCTCATCGTCCCGGGCTCCGCTTCGGCCACCCCGAGTGATCGTCCTGACCACCTTCGGTGCCGATGAGTACGTCGTCGACGCGCTCGCCGCGGGCGCGGACGGGTTCCTCCTCAAGGACACTCCCCCGCCCGAGATCGTCGCCGCGATCCGCACGGTCGCCGAGGGCGAGCCGATCCTCTCTCCCAAGGCCACCCGCACCCTGATCACCCGACTGCGCGCCGAGCCGACCGGTGACCGGGCCGCTGCCGCAGGGCGCCGGCTCGAGGCGCTCACCGAGCGCGAGCACGAGGTCGCGCTGGCCGTCGGGCGCGGGCTGAGCAACGCCGAGATCGCGAAGGAGCTCTACCTCTCGATCCCGACCGTCAAGGCCCACGTGTCGCGGCTCTTCGACAAGCTCGGCGCCACCAACCGCGTCCAGATCGCGATCACCGTGCACGACGCCGGGCTGGTCTAGACGGCGTAGACGGCTCCCGTCGCGGCGAGCTCGGTCGGCCCGTCGTAGGCCGAGCGGGCCTCGCGGAGGGCGTCGGCGGCGTCGTGCCAGGGCGGGACGTGGGTGACGACCAGCTTCTTCACGTGGGCCTTGGTGGCGTACTCCCCCGCGTCGACGCCGGTGATGTGCACTCCGGGCGGGTTCTCGACGCCGTCGCGGAAGGCGGCCTCGCACAGGAAGAGGTCGGCGTCGGTGGCGATATCGATGAGCGCCTCCGTCTCGGCGGTGTCGCCGCTGTAGGCGATGACCTTGCCGTGCGCCTCGATCCGCAGGCCGTACGCGTCGACCGGATGCTCCACGGCCGTCGGCGTGATCACGAAGGGTCCGAGGTGGATCGGCCCGGTGTAGGTCGAGAACGCGAACTCCTCGCGCATCCCCGGACGCTTGGGCAGGTCGTAGGCCTTCGCGAGCCTCCGCCCGGTGCCCTTGGGGCCGTAGACGGGGATCGGCGGCTGCGGGCCGGTCGGGTGCCACTTGCGCAGCACATAGTAGGAGGTCATGTCGACGCAGTGGTCCGCGTGCAGGTGGCTGAGCAGGACCGCGTCGATCAGGAGCGGGTCGACGTAGCGCTGCAGGACACCGAGCGCGCCGTTGCCCATGTCGAGCACGATCCGCCACGTACGTCCGGTCTCGTCGTCGGCCTCGACGAGGTAGCACGAGGCGGGGCTCTCGGGACCGGGATAGGAGCCCGAGCACCCGATCACGGTCAGCCGCATGCCCGGGATCAAACCGTGCCTCCGGGGCCCAGGTCTCTGGAGCCCGGTCCGCCGGTGAACTGGTTGGCGCCCGCGAGCTCCGGCCCGAGGAACCGGGCGCCGATGGTCTCGAACTCCTTGGCGTCGCCGGTGGTGAGGAAGGTGTAGGTCGGCTCGCCGCCGTCCCTCATCAGGTCGTTCTCGGCAAGGACCCGATAGACGTCCTTCGCCGACTCCTCGGCGCTGCTGACCAACGTCACGTTGTCGCCCATCACATAAGAGATCACACCAGTCAGGAGCGGGTAGTGGGTGCACCCCAGGATCAGCGTGTCGACCCCGGCGCTGGTCAGCGGGTCCAGATACTCGTGCGCCGCGGCGATCAGCTCGTCGCCTCCGGTGGTGCCCGCCTCGACGAACGGCACGAACTTCGGGCACGCCTGCGTGTGCAGCGAGACGTGCGGGGCCGCGGCGAAGGCGTCGTCGTAGGCCAGCGACTCGGCCGTCGCGTGGGTGCAGATGACTCCGATGCGACCGGTGCGGGAAGCGGCGACGGCGCGACGGGTCGCGGGCAGGATGACCTCGACGACGGGCAACGGCTTATAGCGCTCCCGGGCGTCACGCAGCATCGCGGCCGATGCCGAGTTGCACGCGATGACCAGCGCTTTCACGCCCTGCTCGACCAGATGGTCGAGACACTCCAGCGCATACTCACGCACCTCGGCGATCGGCCTGGGGCCGTACGGAGCGCGGGCGGTGTCACCGACGTACAGGATCGACTCGTGGGCGAGCTGGTCGATCACCGACCGCGCCACGGTGAGACCACCGAAGCCCGAGTCGAAGATCCCGATCGGGGCCTCACGGTCGGGATGGGTCGATTCCAAGGACGAGACGGACACGATCGTCAAGGCTAGGCCCAAACGGGACTTCTTCGCAGTGCTCGGGGTCACTCGACACATACCCGAGATCCATCTCACGTTCACGAGCAGACCCTGAGGGCGTTGTCAGCGTCGGCCTTGGCGACCTGACGGTATATTGAACCCGACTCAGTCACTAGACATTCGCCGCTCGTTCGCCCGGGACTCCATCGGCAACAATTAGGGTATGCCGGTGCGTCGCCTCTTCCCTCTCCTCTCCATCGGCATCTTCGTCATCGTCGTACTCGTCGTGGCGCTCACCGCGCTTCCCGGCCGCGACGCCGGCCGCGAGGAACGGGCGGCCCCTCAGGCCGACCGGAAGGTGCTCGCGATCTCGATCGACGGGTTCAACCCCGACGCGCTGGCCGAGCTCGGGCCGTCCAGGACACCGAACATCCATCGACTGATCGACGAGGGCGCCTCCACGCTCAACGCCCGCACGGCGTACGAGAAGAACATCACCCTGCCCAACCACACCGGGATGGTCACCAGCGACCCGATCGACGCCGACGACGGCGGCCACGGGGTCACCTGGAACGTCGGCGACCCGTCCAAGTCGATCTCGGAGAAAGAGGAGTCGGTCTTCACCGTCGCCCACGAGGCCGGACTCAGCACCGGTGTCTTCGCAACGAAGCAGAAGTTCGAGCTGTGGCAGCGGGCGTGGGAGGACGACATCGACACCTTCGCCGCCGTCGACGACCATGCCGAGCTGGTCCCGGAGGCGACCGAGGACCTGGCCTCCGAGCAGCGGGACCTCACCTTCGTACACCTGTCTCTCCCCGACGTCGCCGGGCACGCCTCCGGCGGGATGTCGCCGGAGTACCTTGCCGCCGTCGAGGAGTCCGACGCGCAGGTCGGTGAGTTCCTGGACGTCATCGACGCCGAGCCGTCCCTGAAGAAGGACCTCGACGTCATCCTCACCGCCGACCACGGCTTCAAGCCCGGCATCACCAACCACTCCGAGAAGGTCTACGAGAACTACCGGATCCCGTTCGTCGTCTGGGGTCCGGACGCAGGTGCCGGCAAGGACCTCTACGCCCTCAACCCCGACGACTACCGCGATCCCGGCAAGGCCCGGCCCGGGTACGACGGTGCCCAGCCGATCCGCAACGCCGATCTCGGCAACCTGGCCCTCGACCTCCTCGGCCTCGGCCCCATCGAGACCAGCGACATCGGCAAGGACCAGACCCTCGACGTCGAGTGACCGCGTTGGTCACCGGTGGTCGAGCGACGTCACCGGTGGTCGAGCTTGTCGAGACCACCGCAAGGAAACACAATCCTGAGGTACCTTCGCAAAGTAACCGTGCGAAGGAGCGTGAATGTCAGTCAGCCGGATCGCTCGGGCAGCTTTGCGTAGGGATCGTCGTGCTCGGCGGGTCACCATCATCGGTGCCGGAATCGGCGGTCTGACCCTCGCCGTCGAGCTGCGGCGCCTCGGCCTCGAGGTCGAGGTGTACGAAGCCACGGCCGACCCGCGGGAGACCGGCGCGGCGGTGGTGCTCCCGGCCAATGCGACCAGGCTCCTGACCGAGCGAGTCGGTCTCGAACCCGGCCTGGGCGAGGCGTCGGCGACCATCGACGGCCTGGCCTGGCGCGACGGACACACCGGCGTCACGATCGGCCGGGCACTCTCCGCGAAGCAGTACGCAGCACTCTGCGGCGCGCCCGGCTACGGCATCCACCATGCCGACCTGATCTCGCTGCTGATCGAGGCGTTCGGCACCGACGGTCTCCATCTCGGCCATCGTCTGGTCAGGATCACGGACGAAGGTCACGGTCCGGCGGTGCTGGAGTTCGCCGCCGGCGAGTCCGTCGAGGCAGACCTGGTCATCGGCGCCGACGGCGGCCGTTCGATGCTGCGCGAGGTGGTGGTCGGCTACGACGACGCCCAGTTCTCCGGCTGCGTCGCCTGGCGCGGGCTCGTCCCGCGCTCGCAGCTGACGCTGCTCCCCGAACCCGGCCGCATGCAGCTCTGGATGGGAGCCGACGGTCACCTGATGCACCACCCGGCCGGCGGCGGCGACCACAGCTTCCTGCTGGTCAGGCGCCAGGTCGGGCCATGGACCCCGGACGCCTGGGCGCGACCAGCCGACCCGGACGAGCACATCCAGGCGTACGCCGGCTGGCATCCCGCGGTCGTCCAGATGATCTCCGCGGCGCCGTGCCCCGATCGCTGGGCCCTCTTCCATCGACCACCGCTGACCACCTGGTCGCGCGGCCGGGTCACGCTGCTGGGCGACGCCGCCCACCTGATGCTCCCCCACCACGGCCAGGGCGCCGCCCAGGCGATCGAGGACGCCGTCGTCCTCGCCGGCTGTCTCGCCGCCGACGAGGACTGGCACCGTGCCCGCACGGCCTATGAGGTGCGCCGCCGCGACCGTACGCGCCGGATCCAGGTCGCCTCCCTGATCGCCGCCGACGTCCTCCATCTCCCCGACGGTCCGCGCACCAAGGCCCGCAACAAGCGGCTGCGGTCCTCTGATGCGTACGACCGCCATCTCGCCTGGATCCACGACTCCGACGCCGACGGCGACCGCCGTCCGTAACTCCGAGGCCTCCACCGGCGTTGCCCAGGGGTGAGTGCCTTCCGTGGACGCAGAGGCTTCCTGGCGCTCGGTATCTGGGCGATGTACGCATCGGCCATCGCCGTAGCGGTGGTCCAGCTCGGCTCCGAACCGGATGCCGGCGGCGTCCAGGCGGGGCGCCCGCTCGCGCCCGGCAGCCCCGCCGCGCTCATCGAGCGCCACGACTGCTGGAGCAAGGAATCGCCCCGCGACATGGCCGGCAGGCTCCCCGGCCACGCCATCATCGCCACCGGCGCCACCCCGCGCTACGTCGGGGCCGACCTCACCGGCAAGGCCCTCGACCAGGTCTTCGCCGGCACCGACCACGGCCTCGTCGTCTACGCCTTCTGCCGCTGATCAGGCCCAGAAAACAGGCCCAGAAATCAGGCCCAGAGCTGGCCTTCGAGGCCCTCCTCGGCCTGGTCGATGGTGCCTTCGTACGCCCCGGTGGAGAGATACTTCCAGCCACCGTCGGCGACGACGAAGGCGATGTCGGCCTGCTCGCCGGCCTGGAGGGACTTGGCGGCCTGGGCGAGGGCGGCGTGCAGGATGGCGCCGGTGGAGATGCCGGCGAAGATGCCCTCCAGCTCGAGGAGCTCGCGGACGCGGCGTACGGCGTCACGCGGGCCGACCGAGAAACGGGCGTCGATCAGCGAGGCGTCGTAGAGCTCGGGAACGAAGCCCTCATCGAGGTTGCGCAGCCCGTAGACGAGCTCGCCGTAGCGCGGCTCGGCGGCCACGATGCGTACCTCCGGCTTGGTCTCCCGGAAGAAGCGGCCCACGCCCATGAGGGTGCCGGTCGTGCCCAGCCCGGCGACGAAGTGGGTGATCGAGGGGAGGTCGGCGAGGAGCTCGGGACCGGTGCCCTCCTCGTGCGCGAGCGCGTTGGCGGAGTTGCCGTACTGGTAGAGCATCACCCAGTCGGGGTGCTCTGTGGCGATGCGCTTCGCGACCCGGACGGCCTCGTTCGAGCCTCCGGCGGCCGGCGAGGAGACGATCTCGGCACCCCACATCCGCAGCAGCTGGCGCCGCTCCTCGGAGGTGTTCTCGGGCATCACGCACACGATCCGGTAGCCCTTGAGCTTGGCCGCCATGGCCAGCGAGATCCCGGTGTTTCCCGAGGTCGGCTCCAGGATCGTGCAGCCCGGGCGGAGCCTGCCGTCCTTCTCGGCCTCCTCGACCATGCGAAGAGCCGGGCGGTCCTTGATCGAGCCGGTGGGGTTCCGGTCCTCGAGCTTGGCCCACAGACGTACGTCGGGTGAGGGCGAGAGGCGGGGCAGCCCCACCAACGGGGTTCCCCCGACCGACGCCAGCAGGTTGTCGTAACGCATAGGGTCCATCGTCGCATCAACCGATCGGCTGATCCCGTCTCGACCCGAATGCCCGATCCGTGAGACCACGGATCACGACAGGCTCGGGGTATGCATCAGGAGCGAGAACCAGCGGTCGTCGTGGACGGCCTGCGCAAGACCTATGGCGACAAGGTGGCGGTCGAGGAGATCAGCCTGAGCGTCTACGAGGGCGAGATCTTCGGCATCCTCGGGCCCAACGGCGCCGGGAAGAGCACGACCGTCGAGTCGATCGCCGGTCTGCGGGTCGGTGACCGGGGCCGGATCCGGGTCCATGGCATCGACCCCTGGAAGGACCGCGCCGCGGTGACGGAGGTGCTCGGCGTACAGCTCCAGGAGGCGAAGCTGCAACCGAAGATCACCGTCCGGGAGGCGCTGGAGCTGTGGAGCGCCTTCTACGCCGATCCGGAGCCGTGGGCGCCGCTGGCCGAGCGGCTCGGACTCGGCGCTCACCTGAGCCAGCAGTTCGAGAACCTCTCCGGTGGACAGCAGCAGCGGCTCTCGATCGCGCTGGCGCTGATCGGCCGGCCGCGGGTCGTCGTCCTCGACGAGCTCACCACGGGCCTCGACCCGCGGGCTCGCCGTGAGGTGTGGGGGCTGGTGCGCGACGTACGCGACCGGGGTGTGACCGTCCTGCTGGTCACCCACTCGATGGAGGAGGCACAGACCCTCTGCGACCGGATCGCCATCGTCGACGCCGGCCGGATCCGGGCCCTGGACACCCCGGCGGGGCTCATCGACTCTGCCTCCGCCGCCACGATCACCACCTTCGAGACGACGGTCGCGATCGACCTCACCGCCCTCCGTGAGCTCGACGGGGTCACCGCGGCACGCAGCGAGAACGGCACCGTCACCGTCGAGGGCGCCGAGGGCGTCGCGCTCACGGTCATCGAGACGCTGCGTACGCAGGGGGTGGCTCCGCATCGGTTCCGGGTCGCCGCGGGGACCCTGGACGCCGCCTACCTCGACCTCACCGACACCGCACCCGAGACCGAGACCGTGGAGGCACTCCGATGACCAGCCCGACCGTTGCCGTGATCCGTACGGAGTCCCGGCTCTTCGCCCGCGAGCGGCTCTCGCTCTTCTGGATCGTCCTGTTTCCGAGCCTGCTCCTGGGGGTGCTCGGGGTGATCCCGAGCTTTCGCGAGGTCAGCGCGGACTTCGGCGGTCGGAGCCTGATCGATCTCTACGTCCCGGTCACCGTGCTGCTCTCGATGATCATGGCCTCGATCATGACGATGCCGGCAACGCTGACCGGCTACCGCGAGAGCGGGGTCCTCCGGCGGCTCGGCACCACGCCGGCTCGGCCGTCCTCGATCCTGCTCGGCCAGGTCCTGGTGCATGCCGCCGCCGTCGCGGCTGCCTCGGTCATCGTGATCTCGATCGGACGAGTGGTGTTCGGGACTCCGTTGCCGGGGTCGGTCGCGGGCTATGTGGTGGCGTACGCCCTGGCCCTGGCCGTCTCGATGGCGATCGGCGCCGCGATCACCGCGGTCTCCCCCAACGCGAAGACGGGGCAGGTCGTGGGGATGGTGGTCTTCTTCCCGTGCATGTTCACTGCCGGGGTCTACTTCCCGGTCGAGGTCTTCGGCGGCACGGTGCGCGACATCATCTCGATGACGCCCTATGGGGCGGCCTCCAACGCACTCAACGACGCCGCCGGCGGCGCCTTCCCCCAGCTGGTGGATCTGGCGGTGATGGGCGGTTGGGCGGTCGTGCTCTACCTGATTGCCGTGCGCGCCTTCCGCTGGGAATGAGAAGGTCGAGCCATGACCTCGGCCGTCGAGCGCGAGCAGCAGTGGGACCGCAACCTCAAGGTGCTGCCCTTCGTGCTGCTCGCGCTCGCCACCGTCGTCTGCGTCGTGACCTTCCCGGTGATGGGGCCGGTCACCGTCACGACGCGGATCGTCTTCGGCGCGCTCGTCGCCGCGACCGCGGTGTGGATCTGGCGGTGGATGTACGTCTACGGCAGCCCCCATCCGGTCGGCTACATCGGACGTACGCTCCTGGCCGCGGCCCTCACCATGCTGCACCCGCTGTCCTGCATCTTCGCCTGGATCGGGTTCCTGGACGCCTTCGACTCGTTCCGGGGCCGGTGGCGGTGGGTGGCGATGGCGGCCACCGCGCTGATCATGGCCACCGGGCAGGTCGGCGGGCCACCCCCGTACGACGAGTGGTGGCAGGGCGCGCTGCTGCCGGTGCTGTTCGTCGTCAACTTCGGGCTGGCCTCGTTGATGGGTCGCTACAGCATCCACCTCGACGCCGTCAGCCAGGAGCGGGCCGAGACGATCACCAGGCTGGAGAGCGCGCTCGCCGAGAACGCCCGGCTGCAGGGGCAGCTCCTCGCGCGGTCGCGGGAGTCCGGCGTACGTGACGAGCGCGAGCGGCTCGCCCGCGAGATCCACGACACCATCGCCCAGTCCCTGGCCGGGGTCGTCGCCCAGCTCCAGGCCACCGAGGGCTCCGCGGACGCCCAGGACGTACGCCGCCGGGTGGCCCGGGCCACCGAGATGGCCCGCGGCGCGCTGGTCGAGGCCCGGCGGTCCCTGCAGGATCTCAGCCCGGCAGAGCTGTCCACCGGATGCCTGACCGACGCGTTGTCGGCACTCGTGACGACCTGGCGCACAGATCACGGCGTGGACGTCTCGTTCGTCGTCGTCGGCGAGTCCAGGTCGCTGCACTCCGAGGTCGAGGCCACCCTGTTGCGCATCACCCAGGAGGCCCTCGCCAACGTCGCCAAGCACGCGTCCGCACGGCGGGTCGGCGTCACCCTCACCTTCGACGAGGCCGAGGTCATCCTGGACGTACGCGACGACGGCACCGGCTTCGATCCGACCGGTCCGCGCCGCGACTCCGCCTTCGGCCTGGGCGTGATGCGCGACCGCGCCGAGCGCCTGGCCGGCACGTTCACGGTGGAGGCCGACCCGGGCACCGGCACCGCCGTCTCCGCCCGTATCCCCGCCCTCGCCCGAGGTGCGGCATGACCCCCAACTCGAGAAGTCGAAGCCTGGCGAGCAGAGGAGCAGCGTGATCAAGATCGTGGTGGCCGATGACCACCCAGTCGTACGCGACGGGGTGGTCGGGGTGCTCCAGGCACAGGGGTTCGATGTCGTCGGCCAGGCCGGCGACGGCACCGAGGCCCTCGCCCTCGTGGACAAGCTCGATCCGGACGTGCTCGTCCTCGACCTCCGGATGCCGGGCACGGGCGGCGTCGAGGTGATCGAGAAGCTCCGGGCACGGGAGGCACGGGTCGGCGTACTCGTCCTGACGACGTTCGACACCGACACCGACGTGGTCGCCGCGATCGAGGCCGGAGCGACCGGCTACCTGCTCAAGGACGCGCCGACACCGGACCTGATCGACGCCGTCCGAGCGACCGCGGCCGGCGAGACCGTCCTCTCCCCCGCCGTAGCGACCCGACTCGCCTCCCGGCTCCGCTCACCTGGCCCGTCCGCGCAGCTCAGCCCGCGCGAGCGCGAAGTCCTAACCCTGGTTGCCCGCGGCACCACCAACCGCACCATCGCGGCGACACTCTTCGTCAGCGAAGCAACAGTGAAAACCCACCTAGCCCACATCTTCGACAAACTAACCGTAAAAGACCGAGCCGCCGCAGTAGCAAAAGCCTACGACCGCGGAATATTAGGCTAAAACCCGCGGTGTGCTGCCAGG
>NZ_JBOHDN010000130.1:0-12308 GCF_050699375.1 Nocardioides sp.
ACCGCGCCGAGACCGCGGGAGGCGTTCGACGGGTTGACGCTGCCGAACTTGCTCACCGCAGGAGCGTCGGGAGCGATCCGGGAGGAGTAGCAGAACGAGATCGAGGAGTCCGGTCCCGGGACGAGCAGCCGGGGAGGCTGGACCGCCTCCCCGGCGCCCAGTCGGGTGAACGCCTCGCGCTGGGAGTCCAGGGCGAGCTGGGGCGTGAAGACGCTGCGTACGTCTACGGCGGAGAGGATCCTGACGGTCATCTCCGCCACGCTAGCGGCTAGACCGCGACCTTCTCCGAGGGCTCCTCGAGCACGACGTCCTTGGTCTCCTTGCCGATCACCAGCGAGATCAGGGTGATCACCGCCATCACGGAGAGGTAGACACCGACGAGGAACGGCGACCCGTCGGCCTGCTTCCACAGCGCGACCGCGATGAACGGCGCGACCGCGGCGCCCAGGATCGAGGCCACGTTGTAGGAGATCCCGGAGCCGGTGTAGCGCACGCTGGTCGGGAACAGCTCGGGCAGCAGCGCGCCCATCGGCCCGAAGGTGAGACCCATCAGGGAGAAGCCGAGGACCAGCCAGAGGACGACGCCAGGAGTGCCGCCGTTGACCAACGGCACCCAGACCAGGCCGAAGACGATGATCCCGAGGGTGACCACGATCAGCAGCCGGCGCCGACCGAAGCGCTCGGCCAGCGGCCCGGAGACCATGGTGAAGATGCCGAAGAAGATCACGCCGAAGATCAGCATCAGCACGAAGGTCGTGTAGCCGTAGCCCAGACCAGGCACCGCGAGGTCCTTGGCGGCGGTGCCGAACGACAGCGAGAAGGCAGTCATCAGGTAGAAGAGGACGTACGTCGCCAGCATGAAGAAGGTGCCGAGGACGAGCTGCTTGCCCTGGTGACGGGCGACCGAGGCGAGCGGGACCTTGCGGACCAGGCCGGCGTCCTGGCTCTTGGTGAACACGTCGCTCTCGACCAGGCGCAGTCGGACCCACAGGCCGACGATGACCATGACCGCGGAGAAGAGGAACGGCACCCGCCAGCCCCACTGGAGGAAGGCTTCGGACGGCTTGGTCGGGTCGGCGCCCTCGGCGGAGAGCAGCGCCGCGATGCCCAGGAAGAGGCCGTTGGAGAGGATGAAGCCGAGCGGTGCGCCGAGCTGCGGGAACGTACCGTAGATGGCGCGCTTGCCCTCGGGAGCGTTCTCGGTCGCGACCAGCGCGGCGCCGCTCCACTCGCCGCCGAGCGCGAAGCCCTGGGCCAGGCGCATCAGCACGAGCAGCGCGGTGGCGACCCAGCCGACGGTCTCGTACGTCGGGAGCGCGCCGATCAGGAAGGTCGCGATGCCCATGGTGAGCAGCGAGATCACCAGGGTCGTCTTGCGGCCGAGCCGGTCACCGAGGTGACCGAAGAAGATCGCGCCGATGGGGCGGGCGACCATGGCGGCGCCGAAGACGGCGAAGCTGGCCAGCAGGGCGGTGGTCGGGTCGCCGGCCGGGAAGAAGAGGGCCGGGAAGACGAGGACGGCTGCGGTGGCGTACGCGTAGAAGTCGTAGAACTCGATCGTCGTGCCGATGAGGCTGGCGACGAGCACGCGGGAGCGCGGGTTGGCCGGTGCGGGGGTGGCGGACATGGTGTTTCTCCGAGGTGTCGGTGGGCCCGCCTCTCGCGGGTCGTCCCATCATATGAGAGTCGCGTATCGATGGTTGAGACGGGTTCGGGTTCTGGGTCGACCGCGCGGGTGGGTGCCTGCGGACGGTGGTCGGGTCGGTGACGCCGGTCTGTGAGAATGATCGGGTGAACGCGACTGCCTCGGATCTGGTGAATGAGCTGCGCAACCAGGGGATCAGCCGGGTCGACGACTCGCCGCTGGCGCGGGCGCTCTACTCCAGCGACGCGAGCCTCTATCGGGTCGTGCCCTCGGTGGTCGTTCGGCCGCAGTCGCGCGACGAGCTGCTCGGGGTGCATGCGGTGGCGCGCTCGGTCGGGACGCCGGTGACGATGCGAGGCGCGGGCACCTCGATCGCCGGCAACGCCGTCGGGCCCGGGATCGTCGTCGACACCCGGGACCTGCGCTCGATCTACGAGATCGACCCGGAGGCGCGGACGGCGCGGATCGATCCGGGCGTCGTGCACGCCGACCTGCAGCGGGCGGCGTCCCCGCACGGGCTGCGGTTCGGTCCCGACCCGTCCACGCACACCCGCTGCACCATCGGCGGGATGATCGGCAACAACGCCTGCGGCAACCGCGCTCTGGGGTACGGGCGCACCGTCGACAACATCGAGGCGCTGACCGTGCTCTTCGGGAACGGTGAGCAGGCGGTCTATGCCGACGGTGTCTCTTCCGGGGCGACGGCCGAGCGGCTGCAGGCGCTCGTCGGCGCGAACCTCGCCCACGTGCGTACGGAGTTCGGGCGGTTCGGTCGTCAGGTCTCGGGCTACTCGCTCGAGCACCTGCTGCCGGAGAACGGCCGGGTCGACCGGTTCCTGGCGGGCTCCGAAGGGACCCTCGCCACGGTCCTCGAGGCGACGGTGCGGCTCGTCGAGGACTCGCCCGGTCGACTGCTGCTGGTGCTGGGCTATCCGACGATGCCGGAGGCGGCCGACGCGGTGCCCTCCCTTCTCGGGGTGGCGCCGGGGCGGCTGATCGCTTGTGAGGGCATGGACGCCCGGATCGCCGACCTGGTGCGAGCCAAGGGCCGCGGGATGCCCGATCTCCCCAGGGGTGCCGGCTGGCTGATGGTCGAGGTCGCCGGCCAGGACGCTCCTGACCTGGTCAAACGACTCATCGAGGCCTCGAGCGCACTCGACTCGCGGGTGGTGACCGACCCGGCCGAGGCAGCCGCGCTGTGGCGGATCCGCGAGGACGGCGCCGGGCTGGGCGGAGTCTCGCTGCCGACGCCGGCCCACTCCGGCTGGGAGGACGCTGCCGTCCCGCCAGAGCATCTCGGCGCCTGGCTGCGTGACTTCGAGGAGATCCTGGAGTCATTCGGACTCCACGGCTATCCCTATGGGCACTTCGGCGACGGCTGCCTGCACTGCCGCATCGACTTCCCCTTCGCTCCTGACGCGCCCGAGTCGGCGCAGGTGTTCCGGGAGTTCATGACGGCGTGTGCGACGCGCCTGGTGACCTATGGCGGGTCGCTCTCGGGCGAGCACGGAGACGGGCGGGTGCGTTCGGAGCTGCTCCCGCTGATGTACGACCAGACCTCGATCGACCTGTTCGAGCAGGTCAAGGCGATCTGCGACCCCGAGGACCTGCTCAACCCCGGCAACATCGTGCGGCCGGCGTCGATCACCGAGGACCTGCGTCCGGTGCGGCCACGCTCACGTCCGAGGACCGCGCTGCGGCTGATCCACGACTCCGGCGACCTGGGCGCGGCGGTGCACCGCTGCACCGGCGTCGGCAAGTGTGTCGCTCCCAAGACCGCCGGTGTCATGTGCCCCTCCTACCTCGCCACGAGGGAGGAGAAGGACTCCACCCGGGGACGCGCTCGGGTGCTGCAGGAGGCGCTGGACGGATCTTTGATCGACGGGCTCGGGACTCCTGAGGTGGCTGACGCTCTCGACCTGTGCCTGGCCTGCAAGGGGTGTGCCTCCGACTGCCCCACGGGCATCGACATGGCGACGTACAAGTCCGAGGCGCTCCACCAGAAGCACGACGTGCTCGGTCAGCGGCGGCCGCGGTCGCACGCGCTGCTTGGCCAGCTGCCGAAGTGGGCGCGGCTGGCGGCGCCTTTCACCCGGATGGCGAACGCGTCGCTGAAGGTCTCGCCGCTGGCGAAGCTGGCCAAGAAGACCGCAGGGATCGACCAGCGGCGCTCCATCCCGGCGTTCTCGCCGAAGACGCTGAAGCGGTCGGCGCCGACCGCGAAGCTTCCCGAGACCCCGGACGTGTGGATCTGGGCCGACTCGTTCACCGACCACTTCTTCGCCCAGTCGGGTCATGGTGCGATCAAGTGGCTCGAGTCGCAGGGCCTGACCGTGCGCGTGATCGGCGAGAAGGCGTGCTGCGGGCTCACCTGGATCACCACCGGGCAGCTCGATGACGCGCGGGCGATCATGGAGAAGACCGTCCGTACGCTGGCGCCCTATGTCTCCTCCGGCGTCCCGGTGGTGGGGCTCGAGCCGTCGTGCACCGCGACGCTGCGGTCCGACTCGGTGGAGCTCTCCGCGCTGCCGGAGGCCGAGGCCGTACGTTCCGGCATGCTCACGTTCGCCGAGCTGGTGACCCGGCTGGTGGATGAGGGTCGGGTGGCGTTGCCCGATCTGACCGGCGTCGAGATCGTCGCGCAGCCGCACTGCCACCAGCACGCGGTGCTCGGCTGGGCGGCCGACGAGGCGCTGCTCGTGCAGGCGGGCGCGAAGGTGACTCGGGTCTCCGGCTGCTGCGGCCTCGCCGGCAACTTCGGGGTCGAGGAAGGGCACTACGAGGTGTCGGTGGCCGTCGCGGAGACGTCCCTGCTGCCGGCGGTCCGATCGCAGCCCGATGCGGTCATCCTGGCCGACGGGATGTCCTGCCGCGTCCAGCTCGACGACCTCGCTTCGGTGCCGGCCATGCACCTCGCCGAGCTCTTCGCCTCTCGCGTCTGAGTTGCGGTTGGGCCGGCCACCGGCGGTGTAACACGCTGTTCGTAGGACTACTCGCCCTATTGGAACGACCGGATAGTCCTACGAACGACGTGTTACACGGGCGGCGGCACCCCTTGACAGCGACGATGAGCGTTGCCGCGCGCCCGCGCCTAGACTGAGACGGTGAACCCGCGTTATCGCCGAATGATCATTCCCGGCGCGCTGGTCGCCCTGCTGTTGCTCGTCGTCGTTGCGGGGGTGCTGAGTTGAGCAGGGAGTCCGAGCCGCTGCTGCGGGCGCTGAACCGGATGCGGTCGGTGATCCTCGACCCGTCGACACTGGTCAAGGTCGTCGCGTCCGGCAAGCAGCGTGGCACGACGCCGAAGTGGCGCCGCGCGGAGCTGCGCTATGTCGACCTCAAGGCCGGGCGGCAGCTGCAGATCACCACGTACGACGCCACCCAGGCGTTCACGTCGAACCACCCCGTCGGCGACCCCACAGCGCTTGACGACCTGCTCGACGTACCTTTTGCCAACTGGATCGTGACGACCGCGACCGAGCAGACCCAGATCCAGGCGAAGACGGCGACCACGGCGCTCGTCGAGACTCGCGAGGTCGCCTCGACAGGCTCGACCACCGAGGCCGATCGGTCTCACGACCGAACGAAGGAACGGCTGTTGCCGGAGTCGGATCCGGTCTTCCGGGTGCTCGGGCTCTCGGACAAGGATGGCAAGCTGAAGCCGTCGCGGCAGGCGAAGTATCGCCAGGTCGAGGAGTTCCTGCGCCAGCTCGACGCGGCCCTGACCGACGCGATGAAGTCCGGCAAGGTCCGGAAGCCGACCGCGGACGAGCCGCTGCGGATCATCGACCTGGGTGCCGGCAACGGCTATCTGACGTTCGCCGCGCAGCGTTACCTGACCGAGGTGCGCGACCTGCCCGTCGTCGTCACCGGTGTCGACGTCAAGGAGCAGTCGCGGGAGCACAACACCGAGATCGCGGCCGAGCTGAAGGTGAATGCCGAGTTCGTGGCCGGGACGATCGACGGCGTCCAGCTCACCGAGAAGCCCGACGTCGTGCTCGCCCTGCACGCCTGCGACACGGCGACCGACGACGCACTCGCACGGGCGGTCGAGTGGGAGGCGCCGCTGGTGCTGGCCGCGCCGTGCTGCCACCACGACATCGCCGCCCAGCTGCGCAAGGCACCGACCCCGGCGCCCTACTCCATGCTCACCCGCCACGGCATCCTCCGCGAGCGCTTCGCCGACACGTTGACCGACGCCCTGCGCGCGAGCCTGCTGCGGCTGGCCGGCTACCGGGTCGAGGTGGTGCAGTTCGTGGAGAGCCAGCACACCCCGCGCAACACCATGCTCCGCGCGATCCGCACCGGCTCGCCGGTCAAGGGCGGCTCGGTGAAGAAGGAGTACGACGAGCTGGTCGCCGAGTGGGGCGTACGTCCGAAGCTCGCGGAGCTGCTGGCGCAGAAGAGCTCCTGAGGCCGACTCGACGATGATCCGGGTCGTTGCCGCCGCGGGCGCACTGGGGCTGGCGCTGATCTCGGCCACGCCCGCGCATGCCGCCGGCGGCAACGAGGTGCTGTTCGCGTTCTCCGACCCGAGGATCAGCGAGGCCAGCGCACTGACACCGCTCGCCGGTGGCTTGTACGCCACCACCAACGACTCCGGCGACAGCGGCCGCGTCTTCACCGTCGACTCCCGCGGCGACACGGTCGGGGTGTCTCACTGGTCAGAGGACCCGGTCGACGTCGAGGGGCTCGCCCCGGCCGGCGACAACCAGGTGTGGGTCGGTGACATCGGCGACAACAACGGCGTCTGGGACTCGGTCAGGATCGCGAAGGTGCGGGTCGGGCGCGGAGAGCGCACGGTGTCGCCGACCACCTTTGAGCTCGTCTACCCCGACGGCCCGCACAACGCCGAGGCCCTGCTGGCCCATCCCGACGGACGGGTCTACGTCGCCACGAAGGACTGGGGCGGGGGCCGGCTCTACGCGGTGCCGAGGCGCCTGGATCCCGACCGCCCGAACACGTTGAAGGAGATCGCCCCGGTCCTCCCGATGGCCACCGACGGCGCCTTCTTCCCCGATGGCAAGCACCTGCTCATCCGCGGCTACTACAGCGCCACGGTCTACGCCTGGCCATCGATGGACCGGGTCGGCTCCTTCCGGACACCCGACCAGGAACAGGGCGAGGCCATCGGCGTCACCGCGAAGGGCGACGTCGTCGTGACCAGCGAAGGCATCCGAGCCGAGGTGATCCGCATGTCTCCCGATCTCGTTCACCGGGCCTTGGGGATCGACCCGTCCCCGACCGCCGAGCCGACCCCAGCTGACAAGGCCGACCAGCCGACCCAGCGCGACGACGACGGTGGCGAAGACGGCGATGGCAGCAACGCCGGCCCGATCGCCCTGGTCGCGCTCGCCGTCGCTGCGTACTTCATCTTCCGCAAACGAACCTGACGCCGAGTCGGCGCGTCTGTCCCAGAACCAAGGCTCGAGTCGGCGCGTCTGTCCCACGGTCTGGGACATTTGCGCCGACTCGACCCGATTTCTTGAGACAGACGCGCCGACTCGACCTGATTCCTTGGGGCAGTTGCGCCGACTCGAGCCAGATTCTTGAGACAGACGCGCCGGGTCGACCTGTTTTCTTGGGGCAGTTGCGCCGGGTCGGGGTTAGAGGCGGTCGACTGCCCAGTCGATGCAGGCGGTGAGGGCTTCGATGTCGGCGGGGTCGACGCTCGGGTACATCGCGATGCGGAGCTGGTTGTTGCCGATGCCGCGGTAGGCGTCGAGGTCGACGATGCCGTTCTCGGCGAGCACCCGGCGCAGCTCGTTCTTGTCGATGCCCGCGTCGAGCTCGACGGTGCCGACGACGAGCGAGCGGTGGCCGGGGTCGGGCACGAACGGGGTGACGTACGCCGTCTTCTCCGCCCATCCGTAGAGCGCGTCCGAGGACGCGGTGGTGCGCGCGACCATCGCGTCCAGGCCCCCGGAGGAGTTCATCCAGTCGAGCTGCTCGGCCATCAGGAAGAGCGTCGCGATGGAGGGGGTGTTGACGGTCTGACCGCTGCGGGACTGCTTGATCGCCTCGGTCAGCGAGAAGAAGGACGGGATGTGCCGGCCACCGGCCGCGATCTCCTCGGCCCGCGCGATCGCGGCAGGGGAGAGCAGCGCGAGCCACAGCCCACCGTCGGAGGCGAACGACTTCTGCGGCGCGAAGTAGTAGACGTCGCTCTGGGTCACGTCGAGCGGCAGCCCTCCGGCGGCCGAGGTCGCGTCGACGATGGTGAGCTGGTCCGCGCCCGCGCCGGCGGGGCGTACGACCGGCCCCATGACACCTGTCGAGGTCTCGTTGTGCGTCCACGCATAGACGTCGACGCCGTCCTCGGCAGCGGGCACCGCCAGCGAACCGGGGTCGGCCGAGATCACCGACGGGTCGGCCAACCACGGGGCCGCCTCGGCGGCCTTCAGGAACTTCTGACCGAACGCCCCGAAGACGGCGTGCTGGCTCCGCTCACGCACCAGGGCGTACGTCGCCAGGTCGAAGAACGCCACCGAGCCACCGTTGCCGACGACGACCTCATAGCCCTCCGGCAGCGCGAAGAGCTCCGAGAGCCCGGACTGGACGCGGCGTACGAGCTCCTTCACCGGCTGCTGCCGGTGAGAGGTGCCCATCACCGACGCGCCGGTCGCGGCGAGAGCCTCCAAACGGCCGGCGGGGACCTTCGACGGCCCGGAGCCGAAGCGTCCATCGGCGGGCAGGAGGTCGGCGGGAATCTGCAGCGTCATAAACCCATTCTCCCAAGACGTGGGCATGGGTCAGAATGCCGACGTGCCTCTTGAGATTCGCCGGGTCGCCTACGACCACCCGGATGCGCTGAAACTCGTCGACCGGGTCCAGGAGTTCTACGTCGAACGCTACGGCGAGCCCGACTACGACCCCACCACGCCGTCGATGTTCGAGGCACCCGAGGGCGCCTACTTCCTCGCCTATCTCGACGACGTCCCGGTCGCCTCCGGCGCCTGGCGACGCTCCGGCGAAACTGCCCTTGGAGGCACGGTCACCGCGGAGATCAAGCGGATGTACGTCGTGCCCGAGGCCCAGCGCCAGGGCATCGCCAAGCGGGTGCTCGTCCACGTCGAGACGTCCGCGCGCGAGGCCGGCTTCGAGGTCATGGTCCTCACCACCGGGGACCTCCAGCACGAGGCGATCGGGCTCTACGCGGCCAATGGCTATGCCGAGGTCGAGCCGTTCGGCTTCTACAAGGACGACGAGCTCGTACGCTGCATGGCCAAGCGGCTCGCCGTCTCCCGGTAGGTCCTGGGGCTGACCCCGCGCTCACGCTTGAAGACGCTGCTCAACGCGAAGCCGTCGCTGTAGCCCACGCGCCGGGCGATGGCGTCCAGGGTGCGGTCGGGATCGAGCAGGAGGTCGGCGGCCATCGAGAGCCGCCACTGCTTGAGGTACGTCATCGGCGGGACGCCGATACGGTCGGTGAAGGTGCGGGCGAAGGCCGAGCGTGAGACACCGATCTCGGTGGCGATCCGGGCGATCGTCCAGCTCTCGGCAGGGCGTTCGTGCAGGAGGCGCAGGGCCCTGCCGACCACCGGGTCCGTGTGCGCCTGGAACCACCCCGGCGCGTCCGAGCCGGGGTCGGCGAACCAGTCGCGGATGACGCTGACCAGCAGCAGGTCGAAGAGCCGGTCGAGGACGGCCCCCTGCGCTGGGCCATCCGCGGTGATCTCATCGACCAGCACCGGGACCAGCGCGTCGTTCCAGGAGCCCGGAGGAAGCAGGAAGTAGCTGGGCAAGGCGTCCAGGACCCGCTGGCTGATCTCGCCCCGGACCTGATAGCAGGCCAACAGGATGGCGGTCGACCCGTCGGGATCGTTCCCCCAGCCACGTACGCCCAGGTTCCGGTAGTCGCTGTTCTCCTCGCCGGCGGGTGTTGTCCACCGCCAGCCGGGATGGACGACCACCTGTGGACGGGTGGCGGGGTCGTCGGCGATCGTCACCGGGTCGGCGTTCTTGACGACGATCACCGTGCCGGCCGGAAGGAGAATCGGCGCCGCGTCGTCGTCCGTCAGCCAGACGGTGCCGCGCAGGATCGTGAGCAGGCCGAGCGGGGAGTCGTCCTGGAGGCGGATGGACCATGGTGGTTCCAGCAGCGCGCGCAGCAGGATCGCGCCGCGCGCCCGCGGGCCGTCCAGCAGATGGGCCAACGCGTCCACGAGGGTCAATCTAGACCTGCTCAGGACGTACGGACATGGCTTCGCGACTCTTCGCCATGTCGGCGAGGTCCGGGGCGCGGTTGGCTTACCGGCATGGATACGTTCCTTCTCGCCGCGGCGACCTTCGCGACCGGGCTCGCCGCCGGCGTCTACCTCACCTTCACGACGCTGATCACGCCAGGGTTGCGGGACGCGGAGCCCCGCGACGGGCTCAAGGGATTCCAGACCATCGACCGGCGGGTGCAGCCCAACACGCCCTCGCGCGACTGGCAGCCGGCGTTCTGGTTCGCGATCTTCGGCTCGCTCATCCTCGGCATCGCCGCGCTCGTTGCTGGTTTCGCGCAGTTCTCGGCGACGGAACGAGTGCTCATGATCGTGGCGGTCGTGATCGCCCAGGTCACCTTCTGGATCCCGACCGGCTTCGTGATCCTGCCTTTCAACAACCGGGTCCGCGACCTCGACCTGGACCAGCTCGGCGCTGCCGAGGTGGCCGAGGTCCGAGCCGACTTCGACCGGATCTGGGGGCGGTGGAACCTGGTCCGGACCATCGGGTCAGCGGCAGCCCTGGCGCTGATGATCGCGGTGCTGGCATGACGGTGCTGGCATGAAGGTGATCGTGATGACCGGTGGCAGCTCCGGCTTCGGCGCGGTGGCCGCCGGAAGACTCACCGGCTCCGGAGCGAAGCTGCTGGTCGGGGCGCGGTCCGGCGCCGGCGCGGCGCCGAAGAGCAGGAGGGGGTCATCCGCGGGCGAAAAATTTCGCCCGCTGTCGCCCTCCCCCTCCGAGAACCCGGCCACCCTCGAGCTCACGAGCCTGGAGTCGGTTCGCACGTTCGCCTCGGAGGTGCGCGCCCACCTCGATGGCCGAGCGATCGATGGGTTGCTGCTCAATGCCGGCCTGATCAAGCAGGACGACGCCGGGCGCACGCTGGACGGCTTCGAGATCACTTTCGCCGTCAACCATCTTGCCCACTATCTCCTGCTGCGCCTGCTGTTGCCCGACCTTGCCGACGGGGCCACGGTGGTGCTCACCAGCAGCGGCACCCACGACCCCGCCACCGGCGCCGGCCTCGCGACCCCACGGCATGCGGACGCAACGCTGCTCGCCCACCCGGACCAGGACGAAGGTCGCGACTCCGACCCGAAGAAGGCGGGGGAGCATGCCTACACGGCGTCCAAGCTGTGTGCGGTGCTGACCGCTCGTCATCTCGTGCGGCTCCCGGAGCCACGGCACCTCAACGTGATCGCATATGACCCGGGCCAGGTGTTCGGCACCGGCCTGGCCCGCGACCTGTCCGCCCCGCTGAGACTCGCGTGGTCGGTGCTCGGCACACCCGCCGGCGCTCCGCTGAGGTGGTTCAAGCACGACCTGAACACGCGTACGTCGGCCGGACATGCCCTCGCCGACCTGGCGCTCGACGAGGTGACGCCGCCGCCAGGACGTACGTATGCCGCACTGCGCCGCGGCCGCCTCGACTGGCCCGATCCCTCCGACCTCGGGCGCCGTGACGACCTCGCCGAGAAGCTTTGGGACGACAGCGCCCGCCTCGTCGGCGTGGCTTGACGGGGCTACAGATGGGTGCTCAGGCGACCATGGCGCGAAGGAAAGCACGTCCTCCCTGGCGGATGGTCGCCCTCGTCGACCTCGCGGTCCTACTTCGTCTCGTTGGGGTGGTGGGTGTGCACATCGATGAGGTGGACCGTGGCGTCCTCGACGTAGAACCAGATCCGGGCTCCGCCAGGAAGCTCGTACTGCCAGCGCTCGTGGATGCGACCGGCGTGGGCTACCGCGGCCAGAGACCCCTTGAGTTGATGGCACGTCGGTGAGGAGGCCATGGGCGTTCGCGTGAGGAAGTCCCACGCGTCGGCGAGGGCGTTGCGGGTGGTCGCCGACAAGTCGGACCATCCCTTGCGGGATTGGTTCGTCGCGAAGACGATCGCGTACTCAGACTTCTTCGTCGGCCGAGGGACCCGAGATTCCTTCGCCATGATCAGTCGGTCGGGCGCTCGACTGGCTCCGGCGCGGTGAGCCACTCGAGCTCAGAGTCCGAGGCGTGCCCGGTGGCGTAGGCCTCGGCGGTCGAACTCCAAGCGTGGATCAGGGTGAGCAGGGGGTCAAAGGCGTTAACCGCCGCGCATGCCCTGGAGATGTCGACCAGTTCGGCAGCGAACTCTCCGCGCTCGTCCTCAGGGAGGAGCGCGATCCATGGAAACGGCGTCTTCAGCCGTTCGGTGAAGCTCGCGGGTTGTCCGGCGACTGCCGCGGTGATCACCTGGATCGCAGCGGCCACGCCGGCCCGCTCGCGCTCGACATCCTGTTGGCGGCGGAGCACCAGCGTCTCCCCGTCGCGCCTCGTGATCGTCACGGGTCCACGCTCTGTTGCCTCGGCGACACGCTTTGAGTCGCGAGACAGGTCGGAGAACTTGATGGCGGCCATAGGGCCAGTATTCAGAATACGTTCTGAAATTGCAACCGGCCGCGCACAATAGTGCGCGGC
>NZ_JBOHDN010000131.1:0-2863 GCF_050699375.1 Nocardioides sp.
CCGTCTGCGCCCTGGTCACCTTCGCCGTCTATCTGCGCCCGCAGCCGGCCGAGGTCCGGGAGCTGGCCGACGTACGCATCTGAGCCGGCCGCGCGCTTGGGGTAACACGTCGTTCGTAGTACTACTCGCCCTATCAGATAGGGCGAGTAGTACTACGAACGACGTGTTACCCCGAGCGCGCGGCCGGCTCAGATGCGTACGTCCGCCAGCTCGCGGACCTCGGCCGGCTGCGGGCGCAGATAGACGGCGAAGGTGACCAGGGCGCAGACGGCGTAGAAGACCGTGAACGCGATGAACGCCGACTTGGTGGCGTCGAGCGGGTTCGAGACCCAGGGACTGTTGAAGGCGATCGGGATGAGGAAGCCGCCGATCGCGCCGACGGCGCCGATGATGCCGACCGCGGCGGAGGACTTCTTGGTCGCACTCACCAGCGCGGCCTCGCGGTCGGCCGTGCCCGGCGTGGTGGCCAGCTCGGCCTCGCGGCGGAAGATCGACGGGATCATCTTGTAGGTCGACCCGTTGCCGATCCCCGAGGCGACGAAGACCAGCATGAAGAAGCCCAGGAACGCGGGGAACCAGGACTGGTTCTGCAGCGCGATCGCGGGCGAGGCGTCCGGGTTCGGGGTGAGCTGCATCAGCGTCCACAGCACCGCGAGGGTGAAGACGACCATCCCGATGAACGCACCGAGCGTGACCTTCGCGCCGCCCCAGCGGTCGGCCAGCCAGCCGCCCAGGGGCCTGGTCGCGGAGCCGACCAGTGCGCCGAGGAACGCGAAGTAGGCGAAGTAGATGCCGGTCCCGAGCGGCTCCGGCGAGGGCACCCAGAAGTTGAGCTTGATCAGCAGCGGCATCGCGGCGGAGTAGCCGATGAACGACCCGAAGGTGCCGATGTAGAGCAACGACATGATCCAGGTCTGGCGCGACTTCACCACCGAGAGCTGCTCGCGCGGGGACGACTTCGCGGAGGTGATGTTGTCCATGAAGAAGAAGGCGGCCAGGATCGCGATGACGGCCAGCGCCGCGTAGACGAAGGCGGCCCGCTCGAGGTGGATCCCGCCGTCGGCGGCCTTGACCAGCCCGAAGATCCCCGCGCCTCCGACGATGACCGGCAGCAGGAACTGGATCAGCGCGACCCCGAGGTTGCCGCCGGCGGCGTTGAGGCCGAGTGCCGCACCCTTCTTGGACGCGGGATAGAAGAAGTTGATGTTGGCCATCGAGGAGGCGAAGTTCCCGCCGCCGAGCCCGGCCGTGGCGGCGATGAGGCAGAAGACCCAGTAGGGCGTGGCCGGCTGGGTGACGGCGTACGCGAAGCCGAGGGTCGGTACGAGCAGCAGCCCGGCAGACATCATCGTCCAGTTGCGGCCACCGAACCTGGGCACGGCGAGGGTGTAGGGCACCCGAAGCAGCGCCCCGACCAGGTTGGGGATCGCGATCAGGAAGAAGAGCTGACCCGGGGTGAAGTCGAAGCCCTGGGCGACCAGGAAGGCCGAGGAGACCGACCAGATCAGCCAGACCGAGAACCCGAGGTGCTCGGCGAAGATCGACCAGATCAGGTTGCGGCGGGCGGTCCTCGCCCCGGTCTGTTCCCAGAAGGTGGCGTCCTCCGGACGCCAGTCGTCGATCCAGTGGCGGCGGCTCATGATGGGCTCCTCTGATGCGGCGGTTACGGCAGTCGGCGAGATGTCCTCACCCTCGCCAGCCCACGTTTCAACCGCCGCCAACCCCCGCGTGCGTGCCCGTCAACTTCCGCTCACAGCCTCACAGGTCTCACAGCCTCACCCAGCCGCCCCGTCCGAAATCAGCCTTACCCAAACCGGGCGATTCCATGGCGACCAGAAGTTATGAGACTGAAACAGCGGCCGGCGACAACGCAGTCGTCGGCCCGACAGACCACACAGTGGAGGCACAGATGTCCAGATTTCCACGGTGGCTGACGGCGGCTGCCGCACTGTCCATTGGTGCGGCACTCATCGCCACCACACCCGCTGCACAGGCCCATCGTCCCAACCCCGGGCTGCCCACCGGCGTTCTCGCATCCGACCTGCTCACCCCGCTCAGCGCGGCCGTGGACGATGACGGCACGGCGTACGTCTCCTCGAACTTCGGCGGGCAGATCCTGAAGGTCAGAGCGGGCAAGGCGCCGAAGCTGATCTACACCGATCCCAACGGCTACGAGGTCGGTGGCCTGTCCGTCGACGACGGCGTGGTGACCTTCGTCGTGACCCGTTCGGACCGCGAGACCTTCGAGAACACCGGCAGCTGGCTCAAGCGGCTCTACTCCTCCGGCAAGGTCAGGACAGTCGCCGACCTGAACGCCCACGAGACGAAGCACAACCCCGACAGACGTACGTCCTACGGGTTCCGCAAGAGCGACCCCGAGTGCGACGCGAAGTGGCCGGCCGAGATCGGCGCGCCCGCGGCCTACCAGGGCGGGATCGACTCCCATCCGTACGCCACGGCCACCAAGCACGGCAGCACCTACGTCGCCGACGCCGGCGGGAACACGGTCCTGTCCGTCTCCTCCTCGGGTCGTGTGAAGACGGTCGCGACGCTGCCGGGGATCCCCTACACTTTCACTCCGGAGGTGGTCGAGGGATTCGGGCTCGACCCGTGCTTCGTCGACAGGACCTACTACTTCGAGGGCGTCCCGACCGATGTCGAGACCGGCCCGGGTGGACGGCTCTACGTGTCCAGCCTGCCCGGCGGTCCGGAGGGTCCTGAGCTCGGTGCGCGTGGGAGCGTCTTCAGCATCGACGCCAAGAAGGGGCACCTGAAGCAGGTCGCTCGCGGGTTCCTCGGCGCCACCGGCGTCGCGGTCAGCCACTCCGGCACGATCTACGTCGCCGAGATGTTCGCGAACAAG
>NZ_JBOHDN010000132.1:0-9371 GCF_050699375.1 Nocardioides sp.
AAATCCCGTACCCACCTCGAAGCACCACCCTGATGTAAACTGAACAAACCCCGGACGATTGGCGCAGCGGTAGCGCGCTTCCTTGACACGGAAGAGGTCACTGGTTCAAACCCAGTATCGTCCACCACCGAAAGCCCCGCCTGACCTGGTGAAACACCGGATCGGCGGGGTTTCTCCTTGTCCACATTCGGGACGCCAGTCGCGCTTGAGCGACAAAGTGAGTGACAAACGCTTCGCCCTACGCATCCTTCACAGTCGTTCCGAAGACTTCGTCCATGGCCTGGGCGCCGGTCTGAATCACCGGACGGATCTGTTTGCGATACACCCGCTCGGTGACGGCGCTCCCGCCCTTGTGACCGACGAGACGTGAGATCTCGTCGATCGGCACACCGTGTTCGGACAGCGCCGAAACGAACGAGTGGCGGAGCTCTCGTGGTGTCCAATCCTCGCGGTTGAGGCTCGGCACCTTCTTCAACGCACGACGAAACGTTCGACGCACGTTGGCGGCGTCCAGCTCGGTGCCAACGCCGGTTGTGAAGACGAGGTCTGGCCTCGGCCAGGACTTCGCCTTCATCCGCCGTTGGGCCTGTCGCACCCGCTGCCGGCGTAGTTGCTCAAACCATTCGCTCGAGACTTCTAAGAGGGTCGCGCATGTCCAGCGCGCTCTCGACCTCGACAAGGTGCTGTTCGATGGCGACCCGGTCCTCACCAACATACCGATCCAGTTCGTCCCTGACGGCTTCCAGGAAGGCACGATGACGGTTGATCGCGTGCCATTCCTGCGAACGTTCGATGAAGTGCTCCCACTTGGCGTGCTCGACGTACTTCTCCTTGGCAGAGTCCATGGCGCTCTCCCAGCGCCGCCGGCGGTCGGCCTCCTCTCGCTTACGCTCCTGCTCCTGCCACTCCGCACGAAGTCTCTGGACCTCGAAGGCGCGTAACAGTTCGGGGAGTCGGTCTTCGACTTTGGTGGACTTGGCGTCTCGGTAGTGAGCGCCGTCGTAGCCGAATCCTTGGCCGTGAACCACGAGTTCGAGCTTCCCCGTGCTGATGAACTCCCAGTTCCGGGTGTCGATCCAAGCGGGCACTGGCTTCCGCCCGCGCTCCCAGCTCCGGCCGAGCTGGGCCGCTCCGGGGCCAGCGATCTCCTTGACCTGGATGGTGTACTCGCCAGCTGGCGTCTGCACGGCGAGGTGCAGTTTTCGCACCTTGCCCACCTCATGCGGTGGTCGACCCTTCAGCGCCGACGCTGGGTGCCATGCATCCATGCCGCGCCGCTCGGCCTCACGGGCCAGCGCCTGCAGGATACGAGCCGCACGCGGAACGTGGTCCGGAGTGACGTAGTGCCACTCCTTGTCGCTCACATACGCTCGGACAGCGGGGTGATACTTGCCGATCCGTTCAGGTACCGGAACGGGGACCGCATCGACGAGGTCGTCGAAGTGTTCGACCAGCTCGATCGCGATCGGGCCTCTCCCGTACCTCCCGACCCAGCTCATCGACAACTTCTTGCCCCTGGGGCGACTCGCCGACTTCAGGCTCATACGGACGAGGCGCTCGTTCGCCGCCACGACGTCACCTTCACCATGCACCACGAGCCGACCACCGGCGTCGAGAACCTGGGCGATCAGTCGATCGGCCTCAGTCTCGTCTGGCAGCACGACGGCCGGTGGATCGGCGATCCAGCGACGACCGGCCGCAGTGATCGCAGCGGTCCACGTCGGGCCTCGGCCCTTGATCTTGATAAGCCCACGGCGTTGCAACGCTTGGGCAGTGATCTTGTGTTCATGCCCGTCCTCGTAGACGCCTGCTGGACAGCCGTCGCTGATCCAGCCGAGCACATCGACCTGCTTCTGGTTCAGCTGTTCGGGGTTCTTACCCATAGCGCAATCGTCGCGTGTGAAGAGAGTGTGCGACCAGTACGAATCGCTCGAACCGTTAGTCGACGACCAACAGACCCCGCCGGCAACTGGGCCGAGGAGACCGTCAGGCGTCCGCGGGTGGCAGCGATGCAGGTGTCCCCAGCGCGGCTCGGAATCCGGGGTCGGCTAGCGCCTTCATCACCACGAAGTAGCGAAGCTCGGGATCGCCGGCCATGTCGCGTCCGTCGATCCAGAGATTGTCGTGCTTGAAGATTGGCGTCCAGCGCCGCAACTGCGACACAGCCCAATGTGTCTCGGGTCGCTCGCCAACGGTGATGCCGAACGGCTCGCTAGCAGTGGCACCGCGCACATCGGCCCACCTCACCGTCCACTTGGTGCCATCATGCGCGTGGACCAAGCCAGACGGAGTCGCCCACAATCCACCAGCCTCGACCTGGTGCGGGGACCCAAGCCAGACGAACACTGCCGCAAGGGCGGCGAGCGCGATGCCAACAGGGATGCTTCCCGCGACGAAAGCGGCGACAGACCCCAATAGCGGCGCCAGACCGATGCCGACCAGGGTCCACGACGCAACGGTCGAGCGTGTCCCACGACGCGGGAAGAACAACGCCTGCTCGCCAGCAACGACACTCAACGTCGGCGCCATGGGTTTACGACGATCCCGCGCGTCGCCGATCGCACGGATGAAGCTCGCGATGCCGACGACGACGAGCACCCACCCGAAGATCGCCAGCACCCAGCCCGATCCTTCGCTTGACCACGCCAGCGCACTTCCTAGCAACGCCCCGAGGCCAAGAGCCACCAAGAGGATCCCAGCGATCACTCTGGCGGCGTCCTGCATCCCACGCAATCTGTTGCTGCTCATGTCAGAAGACGCTCTCGAATCCATCGACGATCGCGCCTCCGACATCGCCAGCCGCATCAGCGATGTCGGCTCCGGTGTCACCGACCGCATCGAGACCCGCGACGAACGCCTTGCCGACGTTTCCGTCGTGGTCCCACAGGCCGTCGAGCATGCCGGAGGTGAAGATGCCGACTCCAGCACCGACAACGACACCGACAGCGGTACCTACCGGACCTCCGATCATCGTACCGACCACTGCACCTGCTCCGACGGAGGCGGCGAACCCGCCGAGGTTGGAGACGGCAGCCTGCTCTCCGCTCTCGCCGCCGTACTTCATGTCGTACCAGATGCCGACGCCAGAGAGCGCCCCACCAGCCGCGAGCGGCAAGCCCTTGGCCAGCCGCAACGCCTTGCCAGCACGTGTCAGGTCATCGGCCGTCGAGGCGACGCCTGTCTTCGCCGTGTCGAAGTCGTCGTAGTACTTCGAGGCATCGAAGATCGACCTGCCACTATTTGCCTGTTCCTTCAGGCGTGCAAGGTCGTCGGCGTGCTGCTTGGCGAAGGTATCAGCGGTGTTCTTGAGGATGCTGCCGTGGAATTCGCCGACGGCGCCGGCAAGACCACCAGCGATGTCCGCTGCAGTTGTAAGGGTGCCCTTGTTGATGCCTCGGTCCTTCGCCGTGACTTCATCCCACGCTGCCTTCATGCGGCCCCAGACTCCGTCGGCTCGTTCGGAAAGCCTGTTGTAGAGGCGGACCTTGTCCTGGTGTGCGTTGTACTCATCAACCTGGGCATTGTGCGCTGCGACATCGGCGCCTGGCGCGGGTTCGCCGGGGCGGGAGGGCCCGGCCCCGGGATCGGCGATCGTCATCCCGTGGACGGCCAGACCGCCACCGCCGGCCTTGTCCCGAATGTCGGCCATATCGCTCTGGCAAGAGCGGAGGGTTCCGGCATAGTCCGAGAAGCACGTGCTGATGCCTTTGATCGTGCTGTGGAAGTCGAGCGCCTCGGTGGCGCCGCGCTTCATCGCTCCCTGGAACGCCTCGCTCGTATCGCCATCCCAATCGGCGCCGGCGTCACGTCGTGCGTCTGCCATACCGTTTCCAGCAGTGTCGATCGCCGTACCAAGCCTCGATTTCAGCCAGTCTGCCGCTGCTTCGATCGATCCCGGGCTTCCCTTGATCTCGGTCTCGATCGTCACATCGAACCCTTCTGGCGCGAGCCTTCAGCGGCCGCCTCAGCGTCGACCGTCCAGAAGTTCCTAGCAGCATCATCGACTCGGTCACCAACGACTGCCAGTAAGTCCGAGACCGTCGCTGCGGAGTCTGTGATCTTGGACAGCATGCCGTTCATCATCGCGCTCATCTCACCAGCGTCGACGGACTTGGGCGCAGACGACGCCGTGCCCTCGATCGCGTCCCGACCCTTGTCGACGGAACCGCGAACACTCGTGACAACGGCATGGGAGATCTTGACACTCACGACTGCTCACCGCCGGGGTGCAGTGCGCGGTCGACAAACAGCTTGTCGTACGGTGCCGCGTCGTACGCGGCCTCCAGGTGTGCAGGCGACATCAAGACCCACGCGGCGCCATCGCCGTACTGAGCTGCCAGACGGTCGATCGCGGAATACACGAACAGGGCGACTGTGCCGTCCGACATCTGATGCATTCGTAGTCTGTTGTTGCCCGAGTCGTCGGTGAAGGTCGGCGCGTACACGACAGGCGGTAGCTGCTGTTCCGTCACGCAGGTAACGCTATCGGGGCGCCAAGGTCCGAGCAAAAGTCCCGGCTGAGACGTACGCCCGAGCAAGCGACACCCGTGACGAGCTCACGCAGATTGCCCCGATCGCACGCATCGCCACGCGGGAGCAGGTCGCAGCCGCGGACCCCGCCCTCGACCACGACTCCGAGTCGCTCCACAATCTCGTCCGCATCGTCAACGGCGAATACAACGCGAGGGAAGGCGGCGTTGACACTCCCGTTGACCGAGCCAAGCCCGGCGAGGATCCCTTGTGGCGACTACCTGACGACCCAGAAGCAGAGCGCGTGCCGACTGCGCCAGAAACAGGTGGAAAGACGGAGGAAGAGGATGGTTAGACGCGCGTCCGTCCCGCCGGTCGACGGCTGACCGCAGGTCACCGGGGTGGTTGAATGCGGGTGGGCACCATCGAGTAACGGGTCTCGCCCATCGAGAGCTTGAGGATCTCCTTCGGCGCAGCCAGGGTGCCGTCGGCCTCTGCCGCGTGCAGCATGACTGACGCTGTGTCCAAGCCAGTGATCGAGATCAGGTCGGTGAGTCCGTCACCGTTGACATCGGTGGCCGCGGTCGGCATGCCACCCTCCTTGCCCCCGCGCTTCGGCCGGTTGCTCGCCTTCGTACGACTCCACTTGCCGCTCTTGGCAGACCACACTTCCGCCTTGCCGGCACCGTCGAGACCGACCAGTTCCTCGGCACCGTCGCCGTCGGTGTCTGCGGGGACGGCGTCACACGCGATCCCAGCTTCCTCAACAGAACTACCTCCGCGCTCCTTGCTGACGAACTTCTGAACCGGCCCGTCTCGGAACGCTTTGCCGTTGGAGTACGCCGCGAGGTGTCCACACATTGCGCCCAACCCGCCTGACATGAACTCGGCGGTCGTGTAGTCCACGAGTAGCGCCACGTCGTCCTTGGCATCAGCGTTGAGGTCACCGACCACGAAGTGGGTGTCAAAGACGGCGTTCACCGACTCGCCCCTGGGGGTCTCCGTCTCGAGCCAGGTCTCCGGTTTGCCGAACTTCCCCGGCGTGACCTGGCGGTGGACCGTGAAGCGCACCTCCATCGTCTCCACTGTGTGGATGTCTGGGTTGTTCATCTCACGCGCGAAGTAGATGTCCTCCTCGAGTCCGAGGTCAGGACGGCCATCACCATCGAAGTCCCCACAATGAACGGCGTTGACATACATGCCCTTCACCTTGCGCTCCCGCTTGACTCCCGCGAGCGTTTTCCCAGACGCATCAACCACCTTGAAGGTGTCGACCGTCTGACCCTTGGGAGCCATGTCCCGCACGACCGCGTCGGCGACGTGGTCGCCGTCGAAGTCACAAACTGCTTCTGGATGTGCCTGCGAGAGCGAGCTCGATGCCATCTCGAAGACCGACCCGTCCGAGATCATGTCCATCAAGGAAGCTGCCTCGAACACCGCGTCCCCGTCGCCATCCCCATCGATGTCGCCGACCACCGGCGCCTTGGCCGCCGCGCTCGGCGAAGGCGCCACGGAACCCGAGGCGTTACCCGCATTGCCGGGATCCTCCCCGCCGGACTTCCCGTCGGCACCGCAACCCGCAAGCAGGCTCACCAACAACACACCCGTGCCCGCCAGGGCAACGAGGCCCCGCGGATGAAGATGGACCGAACGCATCTGACCCCCGAGAACATCACGACCACTACCCGACCGGCGACATCAAGCTCGCCACAACGTAAAGGACCCTACCCCGAGATTGGCATCCCAAGCGCCAAGAACCGAGAGGTTGACGGATGCAGACTGCTCACTTCTTCTTCACACGCAGCGTCGAGAAGACCGTGCGGGCAAGACTCGCGCATTTCGCCTCGGTGAAGAACTCTGCTCGGCACTCGATGATCACTGTGACGCCGTCAGCGAGCTTTCCGCCCTTGTGGACCACCACGCCGTTGTACTCCCGCTGCCAGGTGACAATCTTGCCTTTGTCTGCCTTCCAGCTCGACTTCTGTCCCGACGCGATGACGTCGAACACGACGCCGGCCTGGTTGACCGACGGCTCCTGGGTCGCTACCCCGAAGATCTTCCGGTTCTCCAAGTCAGACTTGGTGGTCTGGGTCCGCATATCGTCGACACTCAGGTCACTGCCCAACGCATGCGGGTCGTATTCAGCCATCTCCAGGCTGACTGTCACCTTGCTCTTGCGTTGGTTCGGATCGCTGTCGTCGTAAACTCTCGCGGCGCTCCTGGACGAATCGCTGTCCACGGATCCCGGCGGCGACACTGGCATGTCTTTGTCTGACGGAACCGCAACCCAGCCTTTGTCGGGGAGCTTCACGGACGCTCCCCTGTACGACACTGTGGATGCCGCCGGCCACACATCAGATGACGGCGATGCCGACGGCGCCCGGGAACAGGGCACCGACCAGGCGAGACAGCCCTCCGGTTCTTCGCTCTTGGTCGATTTACTCTTGGTCGCGCTCGCCTCGCCCGCTGCTGGCTCCTCAGCTGTGGAGCAGGCTGTCGATAGTGCGCAGATTGCGACGATCGACGTCGCTGCGTGCGCGAACTTGAACTTGGTCACCCGATTGACCCCTTCAGAATCGCCGACGTACTTAGGGATGATTAAGCCCCCGCCGGGCCCGGTGGTCAAACAACGCGGCCGACTTTTTGATGAGCAACCCACCGCATGACGGGCGATTCCAACGTCGGCACCATCGACATCGTGTTCGCCAAGGTCGAGCGGATCCACATCGATGACAACGTGCTGACGCCCGACGGCAGGCTCGACATCCCGCGCATCAAGCCGATCGCGCGAATGGGGTACTTCGACTACACGGTCGTCACCGAGACCTTCGAGATGCAGGTCCCCGACTCCGGCCACGAGGCGGCCTACGGTCTCGCCGGCCAGCCCACCTGACAAGCACTCCCCCACGCCATCGGTCGTCGGCGCGGGCAATGGCAGACCACCCCGCTCACCGCGCGGGGTGGTCTGCCGTTGAAGAAGAGAGTGAATTATCCGACTGGAGCGGATACCGGGGCGGGCCCGGGCAGAATCATCGCCGAGGGTGGGTTGCTGGTCCGCTTCGCCAGTGGGTAGTAGACCGCCGCGGTGAAGATCAGGCCGACGATCCAGGAGATGTCGGCACCACCTAGCGCCTCGGTGACCGGCCCGGTGTAGAGCTTCTGCGCCAAGAACGGAATCTGTGCCACGACGCCGAGCACGTAGCAGCCCAGAGCGGTCGCGTTCCACGCGCCGTACCGGCCCTTCGGGTCGTAGAGCGCGGGAACGTCCACGCGCTCCTTGGAGACCAGGTAGTAGTCGGTGAGGTTGATCGCGCTCCACGGGGTGAACACCATCAGCAGCGCCAGGACGAAGTTCTTGAAGTTGTCCAGGAAGTCCGCGGAGGCGAAGACGGCGATCACCACAGAGGTGCCCAGGAAGAGACTGATGTAGAGCACCCGGGCCGCAGCGGAGACCTCTCGCATCCGAGCGAAGCCGGAGACCACGGTCAGCATGGTCATGAAGCCGCCATACGCGTTGAGGCTGTTGACCGCGAGCTTGCCGACCACGATCACCAGGTAGATCAACAGGGCGATGGCGCCGCCGCCGGCGAGATCTCCCATGAAGCCGACCTGGTTCGTCAGGAAGTCGATGCCGCCGGCCGAGACCGGGAGCGACGCCACGACGACGCCGAGGGTCATCGCCCACTGTGATCCGAGGACGCTGCCCAGGAAGGTCGACCAGAAGGTGGCCTTCTCCGGGGTATCGGCCGGCAGGTAGCGCGAGTAGTCCGCGACGTACGGCCCGAAGGTGAGCTGCCAGCCCGCGCCCAGCGAGACGGCCAGCAGGAAGGTCGCGGCCTCGAAGCCACGGACACCGAAGACCGCCGACACGTCGTAGTCGGCGATGAGGCGGAGGCCGAGATAGGTGAAGCCGATGATGCCCACCACCGTCGCTACGCGACCGACGACATGGATGAACCGGTAGCCGACCGTCGTGGCGACCGCGGTGAGACCGCCGAAGATCAGGATGCCCACGGCCGGCGCGTCCACGTGGAGCACGTTGTTGATGGCCTGGCCGGCGAGCACGGTGCCGGTAGCCGCGAACCCGATGTACATCACGACCACCAGCACCAGTGGCAGAGCCGCGCCATAGACGCCGAACTGGGCCCGACTCGAGATCATCTGCGGCAACCCGAGCCGCGGTCCCTGGGCTGAGTGGAGTGCCATCACCGCGCCACCGAAGACATTGCCGAGCAGCAGTCCGATGATCGCCCACAGTGCGTCGGCGCCGAAGACGACGGCGAGCGCGCCGTCGACGATGGCGGTGATCTGCATGTTCGCGCCGAACCACAGAGTGAACTGACTCCGGGTGGTCCCGTGGCGCTCACCTGCCGGGATGACATCGATGGTGCGGCGTTCGATGCCGCCACCAGCCTCGGGTGTGGCCATGGTGACTCCTCAGTCGTGACGAATGTGACCTGCACCTCCATTGGAAGGCTTGTCACCCCTCGCGGCCTAGGCGTCCGGCAGGCTTCGAGTCTGCGATCCCAGACTTGACCTTGGACCTAGATCCCCTGGATTCCTGCTCCGATCCGCCGTCCCAGCTCCCGCACCGCTGCGGCGACCTCGCTCGCCATCCGCGCGACGTACGCCTCGGTGGCCTCGCCTTCGGGGAAGGTCACCGTGACCGCGGCCACCGGATGAGCGTTGTGGTCCAGCACGGGCATGGCGACCGACGTCAGTCCGGGCGTGACTTCGCCGTACTCGGAGGCGTACCCGTGCCGGCGTACGTCGGTCAGCAGCCGGCGTAGCGCACTCAGCGAACGCGGGCCTGCCCCCGAGGCGAAGGCGTCCGCGTCGGGATAGAGCGCCCGGACCTGAGTCGCCGGCAACGCGGCGAGCATCGCTCGGCCGCTGGCCGT
>NZ_JBOHDN010000133.1:0-26892 GCF_050699375.1 Nocardioides sp.
CCCGGGGCCAGCTGCCACCCTTGTGGGAACCGCTCGGCGAGACCGAGACCTTCCAGGCGTCTCAGCGCGGTGCCGACGGTCTTCGGATGCAGGCACGCCGACCTCGCGATGTCGATCTGGGAGGACGCGCTGCTCACCGGGACAGCGTCGAGAACCTGCTTCTCGGTGGAGGTCAGCGAGTCTCGGCGGCGGACCGGTCCTCGAGGTTCCTCCGGGAGAGCCTCGCCCATATCGCCGACGAGCTCGCGTACGTCGAGCGCGTCGGTCACCAGCGTGCCCGTCCCGCTTCGGAGCAGCTCGTGGGTGCCGACCGACGTCACCGCACCCACCTGACCGGGCACCGCCATGACCGGGGTGTTGATCTTGTAGGCCCAACGAGCGGTGTTGAGGGAGCCGCTGCGTGCCGCGGCCTCCACGACGACGGTGCCCCGGGCCAGGGCAGCGATGAGCCGGTTGCGAGACAGCAACCTATGTACTTTCAGGTCACTGCGCGTTCGCCACCCCAGCCGGCTTGGCGTCAGTCCTCCGACACGCCCAGGGGTATCTATGACTCAAATGTCGGCGGGCGTCCCTATCGTTGTTTGTGGCGGGCAACAAGGCCCGCATTACGCAGGGGAAACGGAAACTCACATGAGTCGATATCAGGTGGTCTGCACCGAGCAGACCGGATGCAGCCGGGGTGGTCACATCAAGAGCGTGGGCACGGGCACCAACCCCGACCGCGCAAACGCGTCGTGGACCGTCCGGGAGGTGTGGGACAAGATCGACCGCGGGGACACGTTCTACACGGAGGCCAGCGGATACACGGCATCAGTCAAGAAGTACGACTGCCCGTGTGGGCGGGGCAGCCTCCGCAGCACCGCTGACGCGACGACCGCGAACAACCTCGACAGCCTCCGGATCTGCAGGTGGAATGCTGCCTGACGGGTAGTACCCCGGTCGAGGCCGGCTCTCAACGCACCTCCGGGGAAGGAGACTGCTGCGGAGCCGGCCTCGGCCCCCTAGTCACCCAGGTCGCCGGCGAGCGTTTCAAACGCCCGATAGTCATCGGCAAACCTGAGTACGTCGTGGACTAGTTGCTCATGTAGCCGGTTCTCCGCGTCGGGTAGGTCGCCCGCTTCCCACTCGTTGGCGGCGAGTGTCTCTAGGACGGCCTTGGCTTCGGTCCACTGGCGAGCACTGTCGGCGACGTTGTCCAGTAGGGCTTGCAGATGTTCGTTCATTCGGTGGCCTCCGCCTATGGGTTGAGCGCAGCCCTTGCGCCGCCAAGGTAGTCGGTCACCCTCGCGCGGATGCGTGGGTGCATCTCTAGCTCTGCGATCGCTGATGGCTCGAACCATTCGACCTCATGGGACTCGTCGCTTACCCGGAGCTCGCCGGCCACGACGTCACCTTTGACGCACACGGAGAACTCCTGCCGCACTTCCCCATCGTCGTAAGCGAAGACGTGTGTCGGGTCGGAGTAGATCCCGATCACGTAGTCGACCTGGATCTCGTAGCCGGTCTCTTCACGCACCTCGCGGACTGCCGTTTCGCGAACGGACTCACCGAACTCTGTCGTTCCTCCGGGGAGTGCCCACAGGTCGTTGTCTACTCGCCTCTGGAGCAGAATCTTGCCGTCCGGATCGGTGACGACGGCAGAGGCCGCTACGACCATCGAATTCGGCCTCGGTGCCTTCGGGTCGTTCCAGTAGTCGACTCGTCCCATGCCTGCCAGCCTAGGGCCAAGCGGTATCGGGGATCTCGGTTGTGGTGGCCCAGATGCTCTCGAAGTGAGACGAGAATCGGGAGAACAGCCCGTTGGGTGCAAGGCGCCGCAGGTGGAGCATGGGCGCGGAGGAACCCGTGGTGGCGTGTAGGTGCGGAGTCATGAGCATCTGATCGTCGAACCGGAACACGGAGTTGTAGAGCGGTAGGTCCTGATACCGCATCTCGAAGCTCTCGCACTCGCGCAACGGCCCGAAGTACTTCATCGTCGTACCGATCCGGGCAACGAGCGTGATCGGCTGAGCCTCCTCGGCGTCTCGGTAGGCGACGTGCGTCGAGCGTGGATCGGCAATGATGGCGCGGACCTTGCAGCCGTTCGCGCACTTGTCGAGGAGAACCGGCACCAACTCAGGATGGTCGAGGGCGAGGAAGTAGAGCGTGTAGCCCAGTAGATCGATCTGGTGCTCTGCTGAGCTGATCAGACGCCACCATGCATCGGTAGACATGTTCGAGCGATAGGGGTAGGTGGCGACCACCTCGCCCGTTGCCGATGCCGTGCTCTGTGGCTTCCGGTGAGCACCTGGCCATAGGAACTCCTCATCTTCGCCGAGCTCCTTGGCCACGATGAACCGCTGGCGAGGATGAGGCACCCGACCGCCTACCCAACGACTCACGGTCTTCGGGTCCCTGTCGGTGAGTGTTGCTAGATCCCTCGCGGTCACCTCGGCCCTCTGCATCGCAGCCAGCAGACGCTCATTCGCCACGGGGACCCCTGAACCGAGATAGACAGATGGGACGCTTTCCAGCCTACCGGCAGACGTCCCAAACGTCCCTGCGACGCGGTGTAGGCGTCCCACTGAGTGGTGATGTTCTGGATTCACCCGGGGCGCTGCTGGTGAGGATTGCCTCCGAAACCGAACCCTTTGTGGGCTAGCGGTGCCCCGGGCTCCAGGTTGGCCAACGACGGGGTACGGAGTGTCACAGATGGATGCAATGGACTGCGAGACGTGCGGTCTCCGATGGGGACCCGCTGGCAGTCATCCCCCGTGCCTTCCGCTCTCCGGCGACGAACGTCGGAAACTCATGGCCGATGCGCTCAACCGGCAGGCGGGGCGACCCCAGCCAGACCGGGAGTAGCCCCCAAACTAGTCCTTGCGACGCTTGAGCTTCTCGATCTCTTCCATGGTCGTGGTACGTGCCCTCAGCGACTCCAGGACACTCTCTGACTCCCCCTGCGCGCGTACGGCATCTGTGTAGTCGTCGATGGCGGTCATCAGGCTCCGAGGCTCAGCGGTGTTGTCATACTCCATCGCCTCCAGCCAGGTCTGCGCCTCGACGGCGAGGTCAACCAACAAGTCATGGATGTTCTCTGCACTGGTCTTCGCGGTCATGCTCATTCCGGTCTCCTAGTCATCATTGCTTCGCCACCCCACATAGCGCTCTAGCGCGTCGGTGACGGCCTCGGTGATCGTCTCGTTGCCCTTGCGCCGGCCAACGTCCTTCACTTCCTCCCAGAGCTCATCGGAGACGCGTACGCCCCGAAGTGGTGGGCCCTGGTGTCGATCTGCTTTCCGGTCCTTCGCCATGGGCGTCATCTTGTCAGTTCCATCCGTGTCCAAGTCCTAGACTCGGGGGCCTCTCTGGGATCTAGTCCATCTCAGAGGGGCACCCTCATTCCCAGGGCTACGCACCCAACTCTGCGAGCGCTTCGCCTAGCGTGTCTGTCGCGATGCTCACCGTGGCGCGCGACCACGTGTCGCCTTCGGTGGCGTCGCGCAGGAACTCGCCGAACGACTCCCAGTAATAGACTCCCGTCCACTCCGGCGTGCTCGCCTCGCCATCGACAACTACGGCGGCGTATTCGCCGGACGGCATTGTCCGAGTGGCAACGATCGCCCGACTCGGAACCCTGCCCGCGCTCACGCCGCAACCCTCCGCGCCTGACGTGTGAGCCAGTAGGCGGCCTGAACCGTGCGACGCACGCACGCGTCGACATCGGCACACAGCCACCGGGCAGACGGATCTGTCAGCAGACTCAGCGGACGGAGACCATGCGGGCTACCGCAGTCGCTACATGCCGCAGGCACGAATTGGAGTACGCCTCCTACAGGCACCCACTCCCCCGCACTCATCCGTTCGGCATCGGCGGCGAGGTCGAGGCAGGCCGAGCACTCCGGCCGTCTCCGGTCCTTGGGGACTGCCTTGCCGCATTCCACGCATCTTCGCGTGCGTCGCTCGCAGCGCTCCAGATCCTCCGTGGCCCACATGGCCTACTCCCCCAATCCCATGGTCTCGGCGGCGACGTCGTGACGGACCTGCTCACGCTCGGCCGGAGAGAGTGCCTCAAACGCCGCACACGACGCGTTGACGTTCTGGCGTCGCACCTCCGCGATGTAGGTAGCCAGAGTCTCGGCGAGCCCTGCCGCCTGCTCTACGTTGAGCCACGCGCTCATGAAGGTGTCGGGGTCCTCCTGAGACTGGAGACGTACGCCGAGCATGTGGGTAGATCCGTCTGCGATGTCCTGCAGGACAACGTCCGTGTCTCCGTCCCACGCTGCGACGTCGGAGGCGGCGATGTGCCTACCGTGCGCGTCACGGGTGTGCGTGTTGGTCTCCATCACGATCACTTCCCCATCCGAAGGTTGCGGGCGAAGTCATGCGCGGTGACTGCCACGCGCGGCACCTCTGCCACGGCGTGCGCTTCGTTCTGTGCGCAGGTGAACTCGTACTCGTCATCGGGCCACCATCCGTTGATGTCCAGATCTCCCGTGGCGTCGAAGTCGTCGGAGGTGTAGACCTGCTGACCATCCTCCGAGTCGTACGCCCCGTCTCCGTCGAACCATGCGGGGTGAAACCACGCGTCGAATCCGGTCAGGCTGTCATCCGCGACATTGGTCCGGTCGTCACCCCGGGAGAAGTTGTCACCTCCGGAGCGTCCGTAGATGCCCGTGATGACGATTGCGCCACCATTGCCAGCGGGCCACGCCACGACCATGCACCCACCCCCGGTGTTGTCGAAGGTCGAGCCCGGAAGGGCTGCGATGAGTTCCGCTACTGCCTTACTCATGCCGACACCTTCTCGGCGGCGAGGTTGCGCCACACCACGACCTGAGCCGCTGCGAGCGCACCGCGAACCGTGGCCTGGTGACGCGTGGTGGTCAGGCTGTACTTCGTGTCAGGCACGGTCCAGCGACCTCCGCCGAACCACGCGATGGGGGTTGCGTACGAGTAGATGGCGTACTCACTCGCGAGGAACCCGTCCACGTACTCGGCAGGCAACCTGCCAGCGTCCCAGATGCCTACGCGTCCACCCTCGCCCCGGATGGCTCCGTGCGTGGTGAACGCCTCCCTGTTGGCGATGGCCTTGCCGATCGCCCTCACGTCCCGCGTGCTGATCTTCATGTCTCTGCCCTTTCGATGTGGTGGTTAACCACCCTGTGATCCGGTCCGCTAGTTCGATCCGGAGACACCATCGTCACATGGTGGTTAACCACCTGTCAAGCAACCAAAGCTCACACTTTCGGTAGACATTGATCTGCCCATGCTGCGAAGAGGTGAGCGCGCGTCCATCCACGCGAGGACGAAGGGCTACGCGTTGAGGGTGGCAACGATGGCGAAGATCAGAGCACCGATGGTCGCAGCGTCGCGCCTTGCCCCATGAGCCATGACAACAGACGCGACCCAAGACACGTACGCCTATCAAGTGGACCCATCCCCCACCGACCACGCAACGCGCGTCGTACGTCGCATCCTCCGGCCACTGGCGAAGCACCTGGACCACGTCGGGGCGAGGGTGGGGGATGACCCCCTGAGCTCCAGGCCGGCCCCACCGGGATGTGGTAGCGAGCGCCGCCCTGTGACATTGCCAGGTCTTAATTACCCACGATTCAGATGTAATGGATATCGCCAGATCACGGCGCAGTGCGATGCCGCGAGGGCCTGTCAACGCGTGGCGCGGCGTCCGAAGGACGGTTTGCCGGGTCGTTCCCAGCGTGCCAGCGGCGGGACAAGAAAGGTGGCGACAAGATGAAGATCAACTTGCCCTCCAGGTGGATTCGCTCGATCAGATCTAGATCCGGCTTCGGCGGCTTCGCACGGTTGGAGGACATTGTCCGACCAGATCCAGCAGATTGCTTGTCAGATTGTTCGCCACTGCCAGCCTCGCCAGGGGCGTAGGGGGAGAGCTTGCTCGACCCTCTCGCCGCCTGCTGACCCGTGAATATGTTGAGAGTGATTGGGATGAGAGAAGGGTTCGCGCTACGCGGGCGGAGCGGTTGAGGGAGCGTTAGCGACCGAAGCCGCGTAGCGGTCCCCCGCCCCTTCACCCCTTGGCGCCTCGCCTCTATATAAGTGCCCGATTTTTTTCTGAGACACCAGTCCCGACTATCAGGCGGCAATCTCTCCACTGAAGATGTAGACCACCGGGGCGACTTCGAGTAAGTCGCCGTACGGCTCCAGCCACCTGCCGAACTGGCCTCCAGGCCGGCTCTCCGCGACGAACTCAGGCGCATCCCAGAACATCCGGCGCGAGTAGATCCGCCTCGCTGTCTTCTTGCCGATCTGGAATGGCGAGCCGTGCGCCACGATCCAGCCCTCGTCATGGCATCGCTGCATGTGCGCGGCTCCCGTATCCCGCTTGATCCCGTACGCTGCAGCCGCGAGGGTCATCGTTGGCTTGCCGGAGTCGAAGTAGAAGACGCAGAACCCCCACGCCTTCCGCAGGACGGCGCCCCTGGGGTCGAGCGCCAGCATCTCGGCGCGCCAGTCAGTCCGGAACCACTCATCGCCACCCTTGGGCCAGTCGCGATCATCCCCACTCATGACGAGATCCTTCATGCTCATGTCGAGGCACTGGCAGCCGGCGGGGTGCTCCTCGAAGTCGCAGCTCGTGCCGTACTCACCCACGACGATCCGGCCCCTTCGTTCCGCCGCGCCGCCAGTACCCATCAGGCTTGCGCTTCGGCCCCTCGTCGCGATCCGGGTCGTGCGGACGCTCGGCACCACAGTTGGTGCACACCCATCCGCCCCTGAACATCGCGGAGGGCTTGCCGCACCGATCGCACAGTCCGCGGTCAGGCATCGTCGCCCCCTTCGGCCAGCATGATCGAGCGCAGCCGCCTGACACTGGCCAGCGGCGAGGTGTCCAGTGCGTCATGGCAGCGCCGGCAACGCGGCGCGTAGTGCTCGATGTGAAGGCAGTACGGCATTGGGTTCTTGTGTCGCCCCCGCACCCCGCCAAGTAGCTCGCCCGGACAGCCGCGTACGTAGGACCACTGGTGCATCCGATCCGTATTGCCGCAATCGGCGCAAGGGTGGCTGCTGGCCGGCCCCCGTGTGAACCGAAGTCGCGAGTGCATCGCGTGGTATGTCGGTGCCCCCGCACCTCTGTTCAGGTCGCCGATGGTGGCTCGTACCTCGCGGCCACGGCATCCACACGAGACGGTCTCCCCGCTCAGTAGGCGCGCCTCCCGCGTCACCTTCTCCACGCCGCAGACGCAGACGCATCGCCACATCCGGAATCGCGTCCCGTTGGGCGTGACGTGCGTCGGTGCTTCCTCGGTGACGGTAAGCCGACCGAAGGTGTAGTTGATGTCAACCTTGGCCATCTTGATTCCCCTCTTTCGTTGGTCGTACTTCGATGTATGTATTGATGCTGAACCGGGGGCGCCTCGACTTCCGCGGGCCACCTGCCGGCGCCACTCCCCAGCGACGCTCGGAACCCGCGGTGGACTCCAGGGCGCGCCCCGATCCAGCGGTCTATGTGCGGCTGCGCCACCTATGCGGACGCGCTACTCGTCGTCGTCCTCGGCGTTGAGATCGCCGGCCTCCAGGGCTTCGTCCTCCTTCTCCCATTCGGCCATCAGCGCAGCCATCTCGGGAGTGAGGTCGTTGTTCTCTGGCACGAGCTCGATACCGGCCTTCCGGCGTGCTGTCTCGGTGAACATCAGCGCATCCAGGCTCTGTGTAATCGTCCGCAGCATCTCCGGCGAGCGCCGCGGGCTAGAGCCGCCTTCGCCCTGCCGGATCCAGCCGTTCACCGCTTCGCATGTGAGATAGAGCTGCGCTACGTCGGTGGTCTGCCAGTACGCCGCGGCGCCGTTGGCCTGAGCCGATGCCCAGATGAGCATGGCTGTTCGGTGCCAGTCCGGGTTGGGCTCGACCGCCATCAGCGGCAGTGCCTCAACCTTGGTGATCGACACACCTCGGCTCTTGCGCTGGCGCTCGCCCGCAGGGCTCAGATCCTCGCTGCGATTCCTTGGTCTACTCATGCAGCGTCCTCCTCAGCGAGCACGTACTCGCCATCGACGAGGCGAACGGCGAGCGTCGGCCAGTTGAGCATCCGCTTGCAGGTCAGAATCGCGGAGTACGACATCACCCCTTCGCCGGCCATCACCCTCGCGCAGAACCTGACGGCCGCGGGGTTGTCGCGGTGGTCGGCTGCGACCTTCTTGAACATCGGCTCCACGTGGGCGCTCATGCCGCCATGATCGGCGGCGAGCAGAACGCGCGACATCTGGCGAGCGAACTTGTCTTGTGTGGTGCTCATGTCTTCCTCCTTCGGTAGTAGTTGAGTTGGGGAAGGGCCGGCGCCCCACGTGACTGGTTGTTGTTCGCCAGCCCTTCCCGGCTTGATAGGGCGGCCGCGCCACGCTGAACCACTTCGGTCGCAACGCAGCCGCCCCGGCTTGGTGGGTTACAGCAGGTGCCCGGGCCTGCGGCCGTCGATCGAGCCGTACGCCCGTCGATCGCCACGCGGCCGATTGCCGTCTACGCCGCCAGCGAGGTTCACGTCCTCCTCGGCCAGGTCAGCCTCCGGCGCTACGTCCTCGCCTGAGCCCGGGTCAATGCCCAGACGCTCCAGAACTCGACGTGTACGCCGCGAGGTCACGCCGCCACCGACTCGGCGGTGACGAAGTACCGGAACGAGACGTACGGTCGGTTGCTGACCTGGTCCACGTTGCTAGAGATCTCCACACGGTCGAAGGTGACCACTCGGCCGGCACCGGGGATCACCTTGCCGACGAGTCCACGCCCACGGGCTTCGTGGGTGGCTTGGCGCGCCGCGATGTAGGCGTTGTTCACCACGCCCGGCGATGCCTCGGAGTAGGAGAGCACCACGCTGGCCTTCGTGGTGGTGCCGACCTTCTCGACCGACGCCACGCGGACCATGCCCTTGGTGTCGCTGGCACCGAGGCCGTACCCCCGAAGCGGAATCATCCGCTCCAGTACGCCCTCCGCGATCGAGCCGAGCACCGGCTTCTCGGGGTAGACGCTGAGCACAGAGAAGGCCAGCCGGACGACGTTGTCCTCGCCGATCGACGCTGACATCTGCCGCCAGCCCGAGCCTTGGAGCGGAACTCCGGGGAGGGCGCGACCGATCTCCATCGACAGGTTGCGCCCATCGATGGCGCGGTTGAACGAAACGTACTTGGGGAGATAGGCGACGAGCTCAACCTCGCCACCGACGTTCCCGTACCGGCCGACGGTGTGGGTGCCCTTCTGGACGATGTAGACGAGGGGCTTCTCGACCTCGGCCGGCTTGGCCGGAGCATGGCTCACAACGGCCTCCGCCTTCGTGGCCCACATCTTCTCCCCCAGCGTGTAAGTGACGGCTTCGGCCAGTACCGGCTTCTCGGGCACGATGGCCTCGACGGCACGCCGCGCAGTCTGCTCCGCCTTCTGGATGAGCCCACCCTGCTGCGAGCGCAGCCGCTCGACGCCATAGTCCAGCGCGAGGACGGACAAGGCCGTCTTCTCGGCCTGCTTGGTGGTCGGGTCGTACGACGCTGCGAGGGTCTGCCGATCCTCGATCAGCTGCTGGAGAGCCTGCTGGAGCTCAGCCACGCGCTTGTTTGCGTCGTCGGCCTTCTGCTTCGACTTCTCGTGAGCCGAGAGAGCCAGGTTGGTGTTGGTCATGATCTGCTGATTCCTATCTGCGCCCTACGCCTTCGGCAGGGTCGCGCCGGTCGCCATCTATTGACGAGTCCGGGATGTGCTGGTTGACTTACGTGTGAATCGGGAACTAGAGCCACTCAGAGCAGATCTGAGAGCCCTCCAGGGTCTCCGTGGTCCACTTCGACCCCTACGAGCCTCCTAGGGGCCTTCTACGGCCTCTGAGACGTCTTCCTCGTCCTCACCCCGGCAGGACCAAGAGATGCACTTGGCTTTCAGTCGGATCACACTCGTGGCGGGCCTGCTGAACTCGGCTCCGCAGGTACCGCAACGCACGATCACCTTCGTCCGGTTGTTCCCTGCGGTGCGTACGCGATAGGGCACCTCTTGTATCTGGAACCGGTAGCCTTCGGCCTGTTGCCACCACGTGCCGATGAGCAGCGACCCGGGGTAGTCGCTGATCGTGCGGTCCTCGATGGCCATCTACGCGGCTTCGTCGCAGTAGTCGACGCGTCCGAGGAAGGCTGTACGTTCGCCGTGGGCACGGTCGCGCTTGCGCTTCTTCACCGCATCGAAACCATCCACGACCTCGATCTCGAACGGCACCTCGACGCGAACCCTCTTCTTCATGCTGGGCACGCGAGGCAGTAGGCGGAAGCCGCCCGGGCCAGTCCAGGTCTCGTGTGCTTCGGCGAGAACCTCGCCACGTACTCCGATCACTTCTGTGTCTCCTTCTCTAGTCGGTGCTGAACTCGTAGGTGGTTATGCCGTCGATCAGCCGTTCGGGCTCCGCTGCCTTCGGCAGCACCGCCGTGTGGCCATTCCTCCGGGCTCCCTCCCAGAGGTCGAGCAGATCGACGGCCCGGAGCTTCCGTGTGGACTTGTCTTTGGTGCTGATCACCTCGAACCAAGGCCCCTCGACGGACACGACTCGCCACGGACCTATCTGAGCTCCGACAAGCGCCAGCGCCTTGCGGTGGACGCCAGCCGACGCCTTCGCGGCTCCCGTGAGGGCGTCCGACTCCTGCCGCGTCATGCGGCGACCGTCGTTGATGGGCTAGAAACGCTCCCCAGTGCCGCCCTGCGCGCTTCCTGCAAGTGCGGACGGGGAGAGCCCTTCCGCTTAGCCAGACCTGCCCAATTCACATCGGTGATGGAGATGCGGAAACGGACCAGACGCGGGAGACCCGGAGTGTTGTCCTCCCAGACCTTCTCAAAGGATTCTGGCTTCGACTCCAGCGCCGAGATGACGGTCTTCTCCGACGACTCGACGACGACGTACTCGTCCTTCTCGTAGCCCATCGTCACGTGGTTGACGGATGTCTCGTACTCGTTGACGTGGCTCATGCGGCCGCTCGCTTGCGTGCCTCGGCCAGCGCTTCGACCTCGGCGCGATCGAACACGAGCGTGTTGCCGAACCGGCCAGCCGGCTCGATCTCGATACGGCCATCTCGGCGATAGGCCAGGAACGTCGTCGTCCGCAGACCGAGCATGGTTGCCGAGTCCTCGGCATTGATGATGTCGAGCATGTGATGCACTCCTCCCGCGGTAGGGCCGTTAGGCCTATTGACTCTCCGCCCAATATGTTGTAAGCGGTACGAGAGTTGAGGCTAGTGCCCGACCCGGGGAGTTCCGAGCACACTCAGGGCGTTGCATCGCGACGCACGACAAAGCCCCGCCACGCTCGACGGCATGACGGGGCTTCGGTTGGGGGGCAGGCGGGCCTAACTGCGCACGTACAGACGCAGCAGGGCAGCTAGAGCCGCGTCGTACGCCGGGTCCTTCACCGGCGAGCCCGCGGGGTTCTGAGTCACCTTGCGGAGGCCGTAGACGACACGATCCGACCACGCTGGCGACACATCGAGCGGCGAGCCGACTCCGCTCTCCGCTACGGCCCATCTACGCGTACGTAGAGACCGGACGAGCGTGTCCCACTCGGCACCCTGCGGACCCTGCGAGCCGGGGACGTGCACGCCCTTGCTCGACGCCTTCGGAGTAAGCACGATTCCGGCGTGCTCGTTGTCCACGAAGATGACGTACGGACCGATCTGGATCTTGTCTACACGGCTCATCGGCTCGCCTTCACTTCTCGCGACCCTCAATGACGTTTCCCGGAATACGGATCTCAGCGTCTCCACGCTTCCCTTTGACCCAGATCTCAATGCGGTCCTTGGGGTCGGTCCTATTACCGATCCTACGATGAAGAGTGACCTCCGCGAGCCTGTCCAGCACGATGCGTTGGTCTGCCATCGACTGAGAGAGGAATCCGCGTACAGACTCGGCCCGAACCTTCTCCCACTCGATCTCCTGCCCAACCACTTGCCCGCGAGCCTCCAGGGCTTTCACCTGGGCCCCGAGATCTCCCATGGCGGCCTCATACTCGCGCTCTGGCATCGACCCACCACCGAAGACGCGCGTGAGGGTCGCCTGCCGACTTCGCAGCGCCTCGACCTGTTCGGCGATGTCCTCGGTGCTCGCACGCGCCCCGTGGTCGCCCACGACGCTTCCCGGCGCCACAGCAGCGACGGTTGCCGCGATCACACTCCTGACGAACTCATCAGCGACCTCGCGACCAACGGAGACATGAGAGTCACCGCAGACGTACGCCGGTCCCGTTGAGCTCACCTTGCCGGCCCTCATGGTCTTCCCGCACGTCCCACACCGCATGATCCCTGTAAGCAAGTTCGCTGGCAGTCGTCCAGTCGTGGCGGTGCCCGTACGCCGTCCAGGATCGGCGAGCTTCGCCCCGAGCAGGGTGAACGTCGTCTCGTCCAAGATCGGTTCCCACCCGCCCCGTCCGAGCACCGTGACCTTGTTGGAGGGCTTCTCGACGGAAGTGACGTAGCCAGCGATCCGCGGATTGGTCAACAGGTTGGCGATGCCGCGTCGCGTCCACGGCTTGCGTGTGCCGTCGTCGTTCATGCGTTGGTATGGCGAGGTGAGTCCCTGCGATGTCCACCGGCGCCCGAGCTCAGCCATGCCCACGCGATCGTTGATGATGTCGTCGGCGGCCTGCCGCATCGCCTTGGCCTCGACCTCATTGACGGAGCCGTCTCGGTTGTAGCCGAGGATCTTCACACCAAGCCATGGCTTGCCCTCGGAGCGACGCTGGACGTGAGCGAGCTTCTGCCTAGCGGCCTTGCGCTCAACCTCTTGCCTTGCCACCGCGGCGAGGATGCGAGCGACCATGCGCCCTGTGTCGTTGGTGAGATCGATATCGCCCGTAGCGGTCGCCACGAGCACGCCGTGTTCCTCGCAAAGGAGGATCAGTCGCTCAAGGTCCGCCATGTTGCGAGTGAGCCGGTCCAGGTGCCATGCGACGACTACATCCACCTCGCCGGCCTCGATCATCTTGAGGATGCGTTCCCAGCCCGGACGGAGCTTCCCGCCGTACGCTGATATGGAGATGTCATCTACCGACGACTGCCCGCCAACCTCGACCAGATCCCAGCGCTTGTACTCGATCAGGCGCAGGCACTCGCCGCGTTGGCGACTGTTGCTCTTGCCCTCGCCGGTCTGGTCGAGAGACGCCCGGGTGTAGATCACTGACCTCATGGAGCGACGGTAACCCTAAGGGGACCGCTTGAGGAAGCGGAACCGGGTGACCGAGCGGCCAGGAGCGATCTCGGAGATCACCGCACCGGACTCGGCGATGACGTCCAGGAGACGCTCGTTGCGCAACGGATACGGCACGTCGACGCCACCGGCGAGCACGGCGACCGTGCTCCCGGGCGGACCGGTGAGCGCGCCGCGATGCGCGCCCGCGTCGATCCCCACCGCTCCCCCGGAGATCACCACGAAGTCATGGACCGCGAGATCGGCGCTGATCCGGGCCGCGGCATCGGCACCATAGGCGGTCGCCTCCCGCGAGCCGACGATCGCGACCGACCGGTCGAGGTCGCTGAGCTGAAGCGGCCCCCGCACCCATAGCCCCAGCGGTGTCCCTGTGCGGTTCTGAACGGGCTCGTGTCCAGCGAGGCGCTCGACCTGGACGGGCCACTCCTCATCGCCCGGAATGACATAGCGGAAGCCGGCCCGGGCCCCCAGCTCCAGATCGCGGTCGGGGTGAATCTCGGCGAGCCGGGCCCTCGCGTCTCGCGCGTCGTCGCCGAGCGCCGGATCCTCCTCCGCGAACCGCTGGTAGATCTGGGTCGCCGTCGACCCCACCAGGTAGGTGTCGAGCGACGGGGAGCCGGGCTCTATCAACTGGGTCAGCGCGATCCGGGCCAGGCGTTCGCGTTCGAGGTCTGTGAAGTCGGCTGACGCCGTCGCAGTGCTCACGCCGACCTGCCCTCGTAGGTCTCCACCGACAGGTTGCCGCCAGAGCGCAGGGCGAGCGCGACCTCGGTCTCGGCGACCCCCGGCCACTCGACCCCCGCGAGGTCGGCGACGGTCCACGCCAGACGATGCACACGCACCGCACCGCGCCGCGTCAAAGCACCGGAGAAGATGCGCGAGTCGATGAGCGCCTCGGCCGAAGGCGGCAGCGGCCAGTTGTCGCGCAGCGCGATCCCGCTGGCCTGTCCGTTGAGTCGCCACCCGAACTCCGCATAGCGCTCTCGCTGGAGCCGTCTGGCCGCGGTCACCCGTTCGCGGATCACGGCGCTGGTCTCCGATCCCCACGGGTCACGGTTCTGCTCGGCCATCGGCCGCAATGTGCGCGTGATGTCGATGCGGTCGGTGATCGGTCCGGAGACCTTGCGGGTGTAGGCGGTCCGCTCGTTCATGCGGCAGATGCACCCGTCCTTGGTGACTCCGCCGTCGAAGTTGCCGCACGGGCAGGGGTTGGCGGCGAGCACGACGAGCCCACGGGCCGGGAGCGTCACCGACTCCTCTCCTCGTGACACGGTGATGTCACCGCTCTCCAGCGGCTCACGCAGACACTCGATGACGTCGCTGCGGAACAACGGAAACTCGTCGAGGAAGAGAACGCCGGCGTGGGAGAGCGAGACCTGACCCGGGCGGACCCGGCCGGAGCCTCCACCGACGATCCCCGGTTTCGAGGCATCGTGGTGCGGGGCCGCGAACGGCGGCCTGGTGAGGAGGCCCTGATCCACGTCGAGCACGCCCGCCAGCGACTGCACCGCCATCACCTCGAGCGACTCCTCGCGGGAGAGGTCGGGCAGGATCGTAGGGATCCGCTCGGCGATCGACGTCTTCCCGCAGCCCTTCGGCCCCTTCAGCAGCAGGTGGTGACCACCGGCGGCGGCGACCTCGACCGCGTAGCGGGTCTCGGGCATGCCACGCAGGTCCGACATGTCCATGTCTTCGAGCCGCCGCTCGCCCCGCCAACCGAGCAGACTGCCACCGGTGCCGATCGCGATCGGCGGGGCCTCGGGCACGGGCTCGCCGCGCAGCTCCGCCACGACCTGTGCGAGCGAACGGAACCCCAGGATCTCCATCCCCGGCACCATCCGCGCCTCGGCCACCTGCGGCTCCGGCACCACGACCCGGGCGATCCCGGCGTGCGAGGCGGCCAGCACCATCGGGAGCACGCCGGAAGCCGGTCGCAGCCCACCGTCCAGGGCCAGCTCACCGATGAAGACGGTGCGCTCCAGGCCGCCGGGCTCGAGCTCGCCGCTGGCCGCGAGGATCGCCAACGCCATCGCAAGATCGTAGTGGGAGCCACCTTTCGGCAGGTCCGCCGGCGAGAGCAGGACCGTGATCCGTTTGGTCGCGGCCCACTCCAGCCCGGAGTTGATGATCGCCATCCGCACCCGGTCACGGCCCTCGGCCAGCACGCTGTCGGCGCGGCCGACCAGCGTCACTCCCACCAGTCCGGGCGAGACATCCGCCTGGACATCGACCAGGTGGCCGACCGCGCCTCGAAGCGCGACGCCATGCGCACGTGCGTAACCCATCACAGGCCCCTGACGTGCTCGACCAACGCCGACCCGCGGGGCGCGTGCATCACCGCGACGAGGTCGATCCGGATCCCGGGCGCTCGCACGTCATGCTCCTGGAGCCAGGCCATCGCCAACCGCTTCAGCCGGTCGAGCTTGGTCTTGTCGACCGCCTCATGGGGAGTGCCGCACCCATCATGGCTGCGGGTCTTCACCTCACAGACGACGAGCGTGTCGTCCTCACGCAGGACCAGGTCGATCTCGCCGTCGTCGCACCGCCAGTTGCGGTCGAGCACGGTCATGCCCGCCTCGACCAGATGCCTCTCGGCGACAGATTCGCCGTAGTTTCCCAACGCGATCCGCGCTGGCGCCGTTGAACTCATCATGGACCTCCTGCCATTCGGCTTCGAGGTCCAGACTCATCGCGAGCACCGACAATCCGAGCAGGTTTCGGGGCACCTGTGGATAACCGCTGATCGAAACCACCCTGTGGACAGCAGCTGGCCCGAGACGGGCCGCGATCAGTCCAGTGGCTGGTCGATGTCGGGCGGGTTGAGTGTCTCGACATTGACGTCCTTGAAGGTGAGCACCTTGACGCCCTTCGCGAACCGGGCCGGCCGATACATGTCCCACACCCACACGTCGTTCATCGACACCTCGAAGTAGACATCCCCCGAGTCCGTACGCGCCCGCACGTCGACCTGGTTGCACAGATAGAACCGGCGATCGGTCTCGACGACGTACTTGAAGATGCCGACCACGTCGCGATACTCGCGATAGAGGGTCAGCTCCATCTCCGTCTCGTACTTCTCGAGATCCTCCGCGCTCATGCCGCCGCCTCCGTAGAAGAGAGCGAAGAATACGGACGCGCCGGCCTGAGGTAATCGTTCGCTCGCTGACGCTCGCTCATGCCTAGGACTCTAGGGCCAACACCCGCGAAGCGCCGGGAAGACTCCACGAGCGCCGGTGATAGGCCGACGGTCCCAGGCGCTCCAGCGCGGCGACGTGAGCCGGAGCCGAGTAGCCCTTGTTGTCGGCCCAGGCATAGTCGGGAAACTCATCGTGCAGCGCGACCATCAGCGCGTCGCGCGAGGTCTTCGCCAGGATCGAAGCGGCGGCGACGGCGGCACACTTCATGTCCGCCTTGATCATCGTCGTCACCGGCGGCACCTCGACCAGGTCGGTCAGCTCGGAGACCTCGCCGAAGAGCCCCTCCTGAACCGGAGGGGTCAGATAGTTGTGGTTGCCGTCGAGCAACAGCGCATCGGGACGTACGTCCAACGCGCCCAGCGCTCGCTGCCCGGCCAGCCGCATCGCGGCCATGATCCCGACCTCGTCGATCTCCGAGGCCAGCGCGTGCCCGACGGCGGAGTCGACCGCCCACCGGCGCACCATCGGTGCGAGCGTCTCGCGTGCCTCGGGGGTCAACAGCTTGGACTCACGGACGCCCTGGGGTGCCGTCCGGCTGGCGGCGGAGATCACCACGATGCCGATCGAGACCGGTCCGCACAGCGCACCGCGCCCCACCTCGTCGACGGCACCGAGATGGGTGACGCCTTCGCGCAGCATCGACCGCTCGACGCGGAGGGTGGGCGCGGCACTCATTCGGAAGGCACACCCTCGAAGCTGTCGGGGCGGTGGATCCACTTCGCCCGGTCCAGCGGCCAGCCCAGCGCGACGACCTTGCCGACCACATTGTCCTCCGGTACCCACGGCACCAGTGCGCAGTCGGTCTCCTGAGCGGTGCACATGTGCACGGTCGAGTCGGCGGAGTTGGACCGGTTGTCGCCCATCACGAACAGCGAGCCCTCCGGGACGGGGCCGATCTCCCAGTGCCGGGAGCCGGGCATCGGCCCGAAGCACGCGCCCTCCTTGTTGGGGCGGCCGCACTTGGTCTTGGAGGGCCGAGCGTATGTCTCCTCCTCGATCGAGATCCCGTTGACCTGCAGGTGCCCCTGCTTGTCACAGCACACGATCACGTCGCCGGGGACGCCGATGACCCGCTTCACCAGGTGGCCGCCCTCGGGATAGAGGCCGATCACCGACAGCGCCTTGCCGACCAGGTTGTCCGGGCCGGCCGCCTCATCGACCCCGAGCCAGGAGCCCGGGTCGGAGAAGACCACGACGTCGCCGCGTTTCGGCGTACCCGCCAGCCAGTAGGACGGCTTCTCCACCAGCACCCGGTCGTCGGTCGACACCGACGGACCGCCCTGCAGGCCAGGCTCCATCGACTCCGAGGGGATGTAGAAAGCCTGCACGAACAGGGCCTTCACGATGATCGCGACGAGTATCGCCAGCACGACCAGGACGATGCCCTCCTGCCAGGCCGACAGGCCGGGCTTGCGCTCTTCCTCGCGTCGATGGCCGCTGGGCGGCCGCTGCTGCTCGGGGGTCCAGCGTGGCGCCTGGGCAGAAGACGAGAACGACCGCGATCCCCCCATCTCGGGCCGGTTCCAATGGGCCTGGGGCCCGGCTCCGGCGGAGGGGTCGCGGTCGTTCGAAGTCACGCGGTGAGTCTAGAGACTCCCTCCACAACGAGCCTCATCGACTCGCTGTGTAAGAGATCGCGCGGGGAGGGTCGCCGTCGCGTAGGAGGTGTCCCTCGCCACGCGATCTCTTCAGGGGGCTCAGGCTTCGCGACGCTCCTTGATCTTGGCCTTCTTGCCGCGCAGGTTGCGCAGGTAGTAGAGCTTCGCGCGGCGGACGTCACCGCGGGTCTCGACCTCGATCTTCTCGAAGATCGGGGAGTGCAGCGGGAAGGTGCGCTCCACGCCGATGCCGAAGGAGACCTTGCGGACGGTGAAGGTGCGGCCGATGCCGGAACCGTGGATGCGGATCACGACGCCCTGGAAGACCTGGACGCGCGAGCGGGTGCCCTCGATGACCTTGACGTGCACCTTGACGGTGTCACCGGCGCGGAACTCCGGCAGGTCGTCGCGCTTGACGGCGTTGCCGACCTCAGCGAGTACGTTGCTCATCATTTCTCCTCGCGCTCGCCACAGGCCGATCGCGGTTCTCAAAGGCCCCCGGAGGGGCAGTCTTGGCGGGTGGCCCAGTCGTGCTGGCCGGCGGCGTACGGTTCCCCCTGTGGCAGGAGCCCGTCGCGACACCTCCGGGTGTGTTCTTCGGAGCATGCTTCGGCCGACTGGACCGGCTAGCAATTCTGCCACAACGCCGCGGGCCGCCGAGAATTGAGGGAGTAGCCGCGCGGAGCGCGGAGACGTACGCAGGCGCTCGGCGCTCGTGCGAGGATGCCCCCGTGACCGACTCCGACTGGCCACCGCACACCTATGTGACGCGCCCCTATCGCCAGCGGATCCCGCGCGGCCCGCGCGCGGACAGGCTGCTCCGCGAGGTGACTGTGGCGCTGCCGGCCCACATCGCCGACCTCGACCTGGTGCTGGAGCGGCCGGTGGGCGCGATGACGACCGCCAGCGCCGGCGCGCTGCGGCATCTCGACCTCGTCCACGGGCGGACCATGGCCGGTCTCAACCATCTGCAGCTGCGCACCGAGGCGATCGACTCCTCCAAGATCGAGCACGTCGAGGCGAGCCTGTCCGACTACGGACGTGCGCTGCTCGGCATCGGCGCGAACGCCTCGGCGGTCTCGATGGCCTCGGCGACCCAGGCGATGCAACGCCTCATCAGCGAAGCCGACACCACCCGGAAGATCACCTCCGACGCCATCCTGCGCGCCCACCGCGACCTGTTCGTGCGCAACCCGGACGAGGCGGCCGGCTCAGGCAGGTTCCGCACCGTGCAGAACTGGGTCGGCGGCTCCGACTACGCGCCCCGCGACGCCCTCCACGTACCACCCCCGCCGGAGACGGTCGTCGACTACATCGAGGACCTGGTCGCCTTCGCGAACCGCGACGACCTCGCCCCGATCGCGCAGGCCGCGATCGTGCACGCTCAGTTCGAGTCGATCCATCCCTTCATCGACGGGAACGGCCGGATCGGCCGAGCGCTGATCCACGCCGTTCTACGGAGACGGCGCTCGTCTCGGCATCTGGCCGTGCCGATCGCCTCCGCGCTCGTCTCGCACCGCGACCGCTACTTCGCGGCCCTCAACGACTACCGGGCCGGTTCCGCGGCGACGATCATCGCGATGCTCGCCGCCTCGACGACCATCGCGACGACCGAGTCGTGGAAGACGGCTGAGGCCCTGGAGCGCATCCGGCGCGGCTGGGGCGGGGCGGCCGGCGACCCACGGCCGGGGTCCGCTGCGTACCGTCTTCTCGACCTGCTCACCGAGGAGCCCATCCTCAACGCCGCTCTCGTCACCGAGCGCATCGGCCTCGAGGACGCCACCGAGACGATCGAGGGCCTGGAGCGGGCGGGCATCCTCACCGGCGCCAAGCGCACCCGCCGCTCCCCCGTATGGCTCGCGCCTGCGGTCCTGGGCGAGGTCGAGGACCTCAGCACCCGGATCCAGCAGCAGGCGCGGCGGCTGCCGTACGGACCGCGGTGAGGTCTGTTCCTTCAGCAAGGTATGCAGCCGAAGGACCACATCCCACGCGGAGGTCCGCTAGGGATGTGCGCCTTGACCTGCATACCTTGCTGAAGGAACACCGCGTACGCCGCGAGGCCCGCCCCCGCGAACCGGGACGGGCCTCGTCGATGAGGTGATCGCTCAGCCGAGCTCGGAGTAGCCGGGCTCGTGGAGGACGGTGTCGATGCCGGCCACCTCGTCCTCCTCCTTGGCGCGGAACCCGATGGTCTTCTCGATCGCGAAGCCGATGACGAAGGCCACCACGAACGAGAAGGCGATCACGGTGAGCGAGGAGAGGACCTGAGCGCCGAGCAGCTTGAAGCTGCCGCCGAAGACGAGGCTGCCACCGGTGAGCGCCTCGATGCCGAAGATGCCGACCCACACGCAGCCGATGAAACCTGCGACCAGGTGGATGCCGACCACGTCGAGCGTGTCGTCGAAGCCGAGCTTGAACTTGAGCTCCACGGCCAGGGCGCAGATGGCACCGGCGACCAGACCGAGCACGAGGGCCCAGACGGGGCTGACGAACGCACAGGCCGGCGTGATGGCCACCAGACCGGTCACGATGCCGGACGCGGCGCCGACCGCGGTCGGCTTGCCGTCCTTGAACTGCTCGACGACGATCCAGCCGATCAGACCGGCGGCCGGGGTCAGGATGGTGTTGAGGAAGATCAGCGAGGTCTGACCCTCGTCGGCGCCGAAGACACCGGTGTTGAAGCCGAACCAGCCGAACCAGAGGATCGCCGCACCGATCAGCACGAGCGGTACGTTGTGGGCGACCGTCTCCTCCTTGGAGAAGCCGACCTTGCGCCGGCCGAGCACGAGCGCCAGCGCCAGCGCCGCGGCACCTGCGGACTGGTGGATCACCGTGCCGCCGGCCCAGTCGAGAGCACCGCCGAGGCCGTAGACGTTGTTGGCGAGCCAGCCGTAGAAGTTGCCGTCGGCGTCCACTCCCCAGATCCAGCGGAAGGTCGGGAACACCACGAAGGTGGCGAAGAAGACCGCGAAGATCATCCACGGCCAGAAGCGCGCACGGTCGGCGACCGCGCCCGAGACCAGGGCGACGGTGATGATGCAGAAGGCGACCAGGAAGGCGTGCCCGCCGAAGAGGTTGCCGGCGTCGCCGCTGCCCGCGGAGTTGACCAGGTCGGTCATCCCGAAGTCCTCGAACGGGTTACCGAAGAGCTTGGTGCCGCCGCTGGTGCCGTTGCCGGCGATGCCGGTGCCGCCGTAGAGGACGTAGAGGATCGTGACGACGGCCATCGAGCCGAAGCTCAGCATCATCATCGAGACGACGGACTTGGCCTTCACCAGGCCGCCGTAGAAGAACGCGAGGCCGGGAGTCATGAAGATGACCAGGGCCGCGCACAGGAGTTGCCATGCAAGTTCGACAGACATTCAGTGCCTCATAGTTGAGTCTCGGGATGTGGCTGTGACGTCAGGCGAGCCACGTCGCTCGTCGTACGTATTGCCCGGCATCGTTGCGACGCAACGTTTCAGAGGCTGTTTCCCCGTGTTACAGGAAAGTAACAGAGTTGTCGGTCACCGTTCCGTCACCGACGAGGTGCATGAGTCTTCGTCATGATGACGGCGCCCGGCGGGGCCTCGAGATCGCGGCGCAGCCGGAACCCGGCCTTCTTGTACATCCTCTGGTTGCGCTCGCTCCTGGCCCCGGTGAAGAGCCGAAAGGTCCGCGCGCTCGCCGGGGCGACGGCCTGGATGTGCTCGAGCAGCTGCCGCCCGAGACCCCGTCCCTGCAGATCAGCGGCTGTCATCAGCCGTCCGATCTCCCAGACGTCGTCGACGAGCCGACCACGTACGGAGCCGACCAGCCGTCCCGCGGAGCGCACCACGTAGGTCTCGTGCGTCTCCAGCGCGGCGACCGCGTCGTCCAGCGTCTCGTGCAGCGGCGGGATCTCGACGCCGGGGTTGAGGTTCATCTCCTGGACCCAGCAGGCGAGCTGAAGGGTGTAGAGCTCGGGGGCATCGGCACGGACCGCGGGCCCGATCTCCCACTCAGACTCTGCCTGGGATGCGTGGAGCAGGTCGGGGCGGCGTACGGCCGTGCGGGTGACCGCCTGCTCGTGGCGCCACTGTGCGATCCGCTTGTGGTCGCCGCTGAGCAGCACCTTCGGCACCTCCAGGTCGCGCCACGACGCGGGCTTCGTATAGACCGGATACTCCAGGAGGCCGTCCTCGTGGGACTCCTCCACGAGCGACTCGGCGTTGCCCATGAACCCGGGAAGAAGGCGTACGACGGCCTCGGTGATCGCCATCGCGGCGACCTCTCCCCCGTTGAGGACGTAGTCGCCCAGGGAGATCTCGCGGACCTCGGCACGGGTGGCGGCGTGGTCGAGCACCCGCTGGTCGATGCCCTCATAGCGGCCGAGCAGGAAGACCAGCCGCTCGCGGGTGGACAGCTCGCGGGCGAGCTTCTGGGTGAACGGCTCGCCGCTCGGGGTGGTCACGATGACGGTCGCCCCGTCGATCGCCAGCTCGTCGAAGGCCTCGCCGAACGGCTCGGGCTTCATCACCATCCCGGCGCCACCGCCGTAGGGGGTGTCGTCGACGGTGCGGTGCTTGTCGTGTGCCCATGCGCGCAGGTCGTGGACATGCATCTCGAGCAGCCCGGACTCGATCGCCTTGCCGGGCAGGCTCAGCCGCAGCGGGTCGAGGTAGTCAGGAAAGATCGTGAGGTAGTCGAGCCTCACTTCGTGTCGTCCTCGTCCTCGGGGAACGGCGTGACCAGGCCGGGGCGGTCGGCGATGACGACCTTCTTCTCCGCGAGGTCGACCACGGGCACCAGCGCCTTCACGAACGGCACCAGCGCGTCGCGCCGGTCAGGGGTGCGGATCGTCAGCAGGTCCTGCGCTCCCCCGTGGACCAGGGACTTCACCGTGCCCAGCTCGCGGCCGGCCTCGTCGAAGGCGGTCAGCCCGATCAGCTGATGGTCGTAGTACTCATCGGGGTCCTCGGGTGACTCCTCGGCCGGTACGTCGGCGAAGAGCAGGGTGCCGCGGGCAGCCTCGGCCTCGTTGCGGTCGGCGATCTCCTCGAAGGCGACCTGGAGCACCTGCCCGTGCCAACGGGCACCCTCCACGGTCAGCTGCTTGGCTGCGTACGCGGATCCCTTGGGCGGCTGGGTCCGCAGCACGGCTCCCTCGGCGAACCGCCGGTCGGGCTCGTCGGTGCGCGCCTCCACGGTCACGAACCCTCGGATGCCATGCGGCTTGCCGATCCGTCCGACCAGCACCTCGATCAACTCCACGAGGTGAGCCTAGAGGGTGGCGTACGTGGGGCCGAACTCCTCGGCGTGCGGCGGCCGATCCCGGGTAACACGCTGTTCGTAGGACTATCCGGTCGTTCTGATAGGGCGAGTAGTACTACGAACGACGTGTTACACGGGATCAGGCGCCCGAAATGAGCGATGGGCGCCACCCCCGGAGGGGTGGCGCCCATCGTGGACGTGCCTGATGCTCAGCGACCGCCGTCGACGTCAACGAAGTCGACCCGCGCGCCGCCCTTGCCGGCCAGCGCGGAGATGACCGTACGGAACGCGGTGGCGGTGCGGCCACCGCGGCCGATCACCTTGCCGAGGTCGTCGGGGTGGACCCGGACCTCGAGGACGGAGCCGCGACGAAGCTGCTTGTCGCGCACGCTCACCTCGTCCGGGTTGTCGACGACTCCTCGGACGAGGTGCTCGAGAGCTTCGGCGAGCATGCTGCTCAGGCCTCGGCCTCAGCGGAGGCCGGAGTCTCCTCGGCCTTGGGCTCCTCAGCCTTGGGCTCCTCGGCGGGAGTCTCCTCAGCCTTGGGCTCCTCGACCTTCTCAGCCTTCTCAGCCTTGGGCTCGTCGGACTTCTTGGCCTTCTTGGTGACGGCCTCAGCCTTCTCGACCTTGGGCTCCTCGGCCTTCTCGTCCTTCTTGGCCTTCTTGGTGACGGCCTCGGAACCAGCCGACGCGTGCGCCTCGGCGAGAGCCTTGTTGAAGAGCTCGAGCTTGTCGGGCTTCGGCGGGGCGAACCGGAGGGTGCCCTCGGCGCCCGGAAGGCCCTTGAACTTCTGCCAGTCGCCGGTCACCTTGAGGATCGCCTCGAGGGCGGGGGTCGGCTGCGCGCCGACACCGAGCCAGTACTGGGCGCGCTCGGAGTCGACCTGGATGAAGCTCGGCTCCTCCTTGGGACGGTAGAGACCGATCTCCTCGATGACAGCGCCGTCGCGCTTCTTGCGCGAGTCGACGATGACGATGCGGTACTGCGGAACCCGGATCTTGCCCAGGCGCTTCAAGCGGATCTTGACAGCCACTGTTGGTGGTATTCCTTTGGAATCGAATATGGGTGAAGGAGCCCGTGTCGGTGTGGGGACACCCGTCAGGCAGCTTCGGCGGGCACTGTTGCGCTGGGTGAGAGGGTCCCTGCGCACAGGACACGCTCCTCAGTTTGCCAGAGTCGATCTGGCACGAGAAATCCTTACGCGTGGAAACGCGGCGGCGGATCCGGCTCAGCCGCTGTAGACCTTTCCCCGCAGTACGACGGCGGTGGGACGTCCCAGGACGGTGAGGTCCGCGAGCGGGTCGCTGTCGTAGACGACGAAGTCGGCGGGGTCACCCTCGCTGAGACCGGGGTTCCAGCCGAGCCACTCCCGGGCGCGCCAGGAGGCGGCCCCGAGGACGACGTCGGCGGGCAGCCCCAGGTCACGCATGGCGAGCACCTCCTCGTGGATGACGCCGTGCCTCTGGTCACCGGCTCCGTCGGAGCCGGCATAGAGCGCCACGCCAGCTTCGTACGCGCTCATGATCGTCTCGCGGCGGCGGGCGAAGAGATCCTCCATCGTCGCCGCGTACGTCGGGAACTTGGCCTCGGCGGCGGCCGCCAGACCGGGAAAGATCTCGAGCTGGGCGACCGTGGGGACCAGCGCCGTGCCCTGCTCGGCCATCGTCTCGACGAGGTCGACGCTGAGACCGGTGCCGTGCTCGATGCAGTCGATGCCGGCCTCGATCAATCCCGGGAGGACCTCGTGGCCGAAGCAGTGGGCGGTGACCTTGGCGTCGTTGTCGTGGGCGACCTTGATCGCCTCGGCGAACGACTCGGCCGGGAAGGAGGGCTTCAGGTCACCCTCGGCGCGGTCGATCCAGTCGCCGACCAGCTTGACCCAGCCGTCGCCCGACCTCGCCTGCCGCTCGACGGCCTGGACGAGGCCGTCGGGCTCGACCTCGTCGGCGTAATTGCGCATGTAGCGCTTCGTACGTCCGATGTGGCGCCCGGCGCGGATCAGCCGCGGCAGGTCCTCGCGGTCCTGGACCCAACGGGTGTCAGCGGCCGAGCCCGCGTCGCGGACGAGCAGCGCACCGGCGTCACGGTCGGCGATCGCCTGGGCCTCGGCGGTCTCCCGGTCGACGGCGCCGTCGGGCCCGAGCCCGATGTGACAGTGGGCGTCGACGAGACCGGGCACGATCCAGCCGGACGCCCCGGTCTCCGCCCCCGACGGCCGCTCATAGGTGATGCGGCCGTCGAGGACGTACAGGTCCCGCGCCTCTCCATCGGGAAGGACCGGTCCGGAGAAGTGCAGCGCAGTCATGTGGCGCAGATTACTACCGAGGTCGCGGACTCACCTGGAACTCGACGGCGCAGGCACCTTCACCCCCGCCGCCTCGAGCACGGAGACGTGCTGGGCGAGAGGGATGACCTGGCCGGTGATGACCCTGCTCTCGTCCCAGCCGATGGAGGTGGGTACGCCGACGAGCTCGCCGTCGTCGTTGACCGCGGCACCACCGGAGTTGCCGCCGGAGATGCGGGCGGTGACATCGAAGACGGCCCGATCCTCACCCTCGAAGGAGAGAATCGTCGCGACGTTGCCCTCAGCGACCGTCGGAGGCTGGAAGAACGCGCCCTCCTTGTCCCTGAAGCTCTCCTTCGGCAGGCTCGGGAAGCCGATGGTGGCGATGAAGTCGCCGCGCTCGACGGCGCCGGAGTCGCCGAGCGAGATCGTCGGCAGGTCCAGGGAGCCGGGGTCGATCTGGTTGCCGTCCGCGTCGGCCGTGATCTGCACGACCGCGCTGTCGATCTCGCCGTCGGACTCGATCACCTTGCCGACGTAGTCGGGCTCGCCGACCTTGTAGCCCTCCGCCGGGTCGGTCAGGTGGATGTTCACCGACTCGGGCGAGACCTCGCCGCGGGCGGCGTACTCCGGGATCTTCGCCGGGTCGGCGACGTGGGCGTTGGTGAGGATCTTGCCGTCCTTGGTGACGATCGAGCCCGACCCCATCGCGATCGTGTCCGCGGTCGGTGCGTAGGTAATCCAGACGGCGGCTCGCTGCGCGCTGTTGAGCTCGTCCTTGGTCAGGCCGGTGTCCTGGGCCGCCGGGTCGTCGTTGGGGATCACGAACATCGCGACCACCAGGCCGATGACCACTACCGCCGCCGCGGCGCCGATCCCACCCCACAGCAACAGCTTGTTGCGACGCTTCGCGGCAGCACGGGCAACCTCGACCTCGGCAGCGTAGATCGGGATGATCTTGAGGATCTCGCCGGCGACCGGGTGGCCGAGGCGGATCTCGGTCTCCTCGTCGATCCCCTCGCTGACCAGCGGCTTGCCCTTGAGGAAGGAGCCGGTCTGGGAGCCGTTCTCGAAGGTCCAGCCGCCTGGCTTGGCGACCAGGCGCGCGTGCTGGCGCGAGACGCCCTGGTCCTCGAGCACCACGGAGTTGTCGGCCGCCCGGCCGATGGTCACCGTGACCGGGTGCCGGAAGCGGTGCTCCTTGCCCTCGGCGACCAGCAGCAGATCGGGTCCGGTCGGCTCAGTAGGTGGCTGTCCGGGTGCGGCGGGCCGCGCCATCCCCGGGGCGATCGTCATCTCCGATGGGTCTTGAGCCGCGACCGGATGCGGAGGCGGGGGTCCGCCCGCCCGCGCGGAGGGCGCGCCGCCGGACGGGACGCCGCTGGACGGGACGCCGCTGGGC
>NZ_JBOHDN010000134.1:0-17599 GCF_050699375.1 Nocardioides sp.
GGCGTACGTCTGAATCAGGCGCACGCCGGCCCCGCGGCGTACGCGCTCAGGACTGAGATGACTTCGTAACAACGGGGTGATCCGCGTACTCTGAGGCTCGTGAACGACGCCTTCCCCTCCCTCGAGCAGCTGCACGCCATCGGAGCCCTTCAGCAGCCGACCTATGCCGACCCGGTCGCCCTGGCCGCGGCGGTCGAGAAGCTGAGGAACCAGCCGCCGCTCGTCTTTGCGGGGGAGTGCGACCAGCTCAAGAGCTCGATCGCCGCCGCCGGCCGCGGTGAGGCGTTCATCCTGCAGGGCGGTGACTGCGCCGAGGTGTTCGCTGAGGCGACCGCCGACAACACCCGCAACAAGCTGCGGGTGCTGCTGCAGATGGCCGTCGTGCTGACGTACGCCGCCTCCGTCCCGGTCATCAAGATCGGCCGTCTCGCGGGGCAGTACGCCAAGCCGCGCTCCTCCGACATGGAGACTCGCGACGGCGTGACCCTGCCCGCCTACCGCGGCGACGCGGTCAACGGCTTCGAGTTCACCCCCGAGTCCCGCATCCCCGACCCGCAGCGGCTGCTGGACGTCTACCACGCCTCGTCCTCGACGCTGAACCTCGTGCGCGCCTTCACCACCGGTGGCTACGCCGACCTGCGCCAGGTGCACACCTGGAACTCCGAGTTCGTGCGCAACTCGCCCGTGGGCGCGAAGTACGAGGCGATGGGCTCCGAGATCGAGCGCGCGATCGCGTTCATGGAGGCCATCGGCGCCGACCCGGAGGAGTTCCACCGGGTCGACTTCTACTCCTCCCACGAGGCCCTGCTGATGGAGTACGAGCACGCGATGACGCGCATCGACTCCCGCACCGAGACGCCCTACAACGTCTCGGGCCACTTCGTCTGGATCGGTGAGCGCACCCGCCAGCTCGACGGCGCCCACGTGGAGTACTTCCGCCACCTCAACAACCCGATCGGCTGCAAGCTCGGTCCCACCGCGACCCCCGACGACGCGCTCGCGCTGGCCGCCAAGCTCAACCCGAAGAACGAGGAGGGCCGGCTCACCTTCATCACCCGCTTCGGTGCGGGGAAGGTGCGCGACGGTCTGCCCGGTCTGGTCGAGAAGATCACCGCCGAGGGCGTCAAGGTCACCTGGATCAGCGACCCGATGCACGGCAACACCTTCTCCACCTCCAACGGCTACAAGACCCGCCGCTTCGAGGACGTGCTCGACGAGGTCCAGGGCTTCTTCGACGTCCACCACGCCCTCGGCACCGTCCCCGGCGGCATCCTGGTGGAGAACACCGGCGACGACGTCACCGAGATCATCGGCGGCGGCGAGGAGCTCGACGAGGCCGGTCTCGTGCACCGCTACGAGTCCGTCGTCGACCCGCGCCTCAACCGTGTCCAGTCGCTCGAGATGGCCTTTCAGGTCGCAGAGATGCTCCGGTCCCGCTGAGCGCCGCCCCGGGCCACTTCGTTCAGACCTGCACTGGGACGACGCTCAGTCGTCCTGGGCCGCCCACGCGAGCTGCATGATCTCGTCGCCGTCGTGGAGGGTGCTGCGGTTGCTGGTGTCGGTGAAGCCGGTGCGTTCGTAGAGTCGCTGGGCGCGGCGGTTGTCGGTGCGGGTCCACACGCTGAGGCCCTCCCAGCCGCGTGCCTGGAGGTCGCGGATCATCTCGGTGCCGACGTGCGAGCCCCACACCGCGGGGTCGACGAAGACCATGGAGATGTGGCCGAACCCGGGCAGGGGTACGCCGTCGACGAGGTAGGTCTCGGCCAGCAGCATGCCTGCGGGGCGGGCGCCGTAGTGGGCCAGCAGCGCCAGCTCGGCCGCGCCGAGGTTCTCGCGCACCCGCCGGACCCTGGCCTCGGTGGCGGTTCGGCGGCGGGCGGCGTTGGCTGCCCGCCAGATCTCGACGGCCTGGCTGCGCTGCTCGTCGTTGCCGATCTCGGCGACGATGATCCTCGGCATAGGCGGGCCGGGGCCTACAGCGTCATCAGCCAGATGCCGAGCACCAGCAGCAGGATCATGAAGATGGCACCCACCCACAGCAGGACCACCCAGGTCGACGGGTTGTCCTCGCCCTCGGAGGCCATCAGCGAGGAGACGTACTCCTGCTGGACGTCGTAGTCCTGCGCGTCCTCACCGGCATAGTCCTGATCGCTCGGATATCCGAAGCCGGGCTGCCAGACACCGGCGTCGTCGGTGGCGTACGCCTCCTCGGTGGCATAGCCGCTCGCGTAGGCCGGCTCGGCGTCGTAGGTCTGCTCCGGCTGCGCCTCCTCGGGCGGTGCCCAGTGGCGGGCACGCCCGTTCCTCGACTCCTGGACGAGCATGCCCGAGGGCTGCACGAACGGCTGGTACGTCGCCTCGGCCGTGGTCTCGGAGACCGGGTCGGTCTCGGGCGCGATCTCAGCGGCGGAGACGGGATCGGGACTCGGCTCGGGGGCTGTCTCGGAGACCGGCTCAGGCTCGGGAACGGGCTCCGGAGGGGGCCCGGGGGTGGGGCCTGGCTCGGGAACGGGCTCCGGAGGGGGCCCAGGCGTGGGCCCTGGCTCGGGAACGGGCTCCGGAGGGGGCCCGGGCGTGGGACCGGGCTCCGGAACGGGCACGGGCTCGGGGTCCGGGTCCGGGATGGGTGAGGGCTCCGGGGACGGGATCACGGCGTCCTCGTCGGTCGGTGCGGACACCGTGCCGGTGTCGGGGGCGTCCTCGGCCCAAGAGGCAGCCGGGACCGATTCGTCGGCAGGTGCCTGTGCCGGCGGCGGAGCGGTAGGCGGGGGAGCGGTGGGAGGAGCGAACGCCGGACGGATCACGGTGGCCTCGCCAGGTTCGTCCTGGGTGTCGAGCTGCTCGTCGACCTCGGGCGGGCGGCGGATCGAGGTGCGCTCGGTGGGCTCCGCGCTTCGCGCGATTACTCCCTCGCTCGGCGCGAGCGGACGAGCAAGCTCGCCGCTCGACCTCGCTCCGGTCGTCTCGTCCTGGGGCGCCTCGGCAGCCATCGACTCGGCGGGGCCGGGGTGGTCGTGGTCGCCGTAGGCGCTGATCCGGGGCAGGCTCAGTGAGGTCTGCTCCGCGTCGGGCACGTCGTCCTCGGGAGTCTCCGGCGCGACCGTCTCGACCGGTTGCCGTCGTGCGGTGGACCCGTTCGGCTCGTCGGTCTCGGGTGTGACGTCGTCGTTCGCAGCTGTGGACACGGGTCGTGCCCCTTCCTCTACGTCGGTGGAGCCGGCCTCGGGCGCCTGGTCGGGGACGCGCTCGGCGGACCCGGTCGCGGGGGACACCTCGGCCTCGGGCACCGTGGCGATCGCGAGACCACAGATCGGGCAGGTCGGTTGGCCGGAGAGCCGGTAACCGCACTGTGCGCAGCTGGTCATGCCACCCCCATGGCGTCGAAGATCACTCCCGTGCAGTCCCAAGACTAGGTCACATGCCTGAGCGCCTGCGCCGATGCCCGAAGATCGCGCAGCAGCGGGAGATCGGCGTTGTCCGCCTCACGCGAGCCCGGCGTCTCCAGGACGAAGGGCACACCCTCGGTCGCCGGATGCGCGAAGAGCTCCTCGAAGGCTGTCGTGCCGATGTGGCCGCGACCGATCTGCTCGTGCCGGTCGAGATGCTTGCCGCGTACGTCCTTGGAGTCGTTGGCGTGGATCAGCCGAAGCCGCCCGGGGCCGCCGATCTCGACGATCCGGTCGACACAGGCGGTGGCGCCACCGGGGTCGTCCAAGGGCTCGCCGGCGGCGAAGACATGGCAGGTGTCCAGGCAGATCCCCGCCTTGGGATGGAAGTCGACGGCCCCCAGGTAGGCGGGAAGGTCCTCGACCCCCGCGCACAGCGAACGTCCCTGACCGGCGGTCGGCTCCAGGAGCAGCCAGGGCGCGTCCTCGGCCTCGATGTCGTCGAGCACGGGCAGCAGCGCCTCGCGCACCTGCTTCATCGCGGCCGCGTACTTCTCGCTCGAGTCGCCCTCGGGCGAGACGAAGGAGCCGGTGTGGATGACCACTCCCTCGGCGCCGATGTCGGCGGCACGCCGGAGGTTGTGAGCGACGAGAGCGGCGGACTTCTCGTACGTCGCGGGTGTCGGCGAGCCGAGGTTGACCAGGTAGGGGGCGTGGATGAACGCGCGCATCCCGCGTCGCTCGAGCTCGGCCCGGAACGCCTTGTCCTCGGCCGGCTTCCCGGCCGAGAGCGCCCAGCCTCGTGGGTTGCCGACGAAGATCTGCAGCGTCTCGCCGCCGACCGCGTCGGTGTTGGCGAGAGCTCCCGTGACCAGGCCTTTTCCGACCTGTACGTGGGTGCCGATCGGGTTCCGAGCCGCGGAGGCAGCGTGTGAAGTCAAGGTCAGTTCAGCCAGATCGTGATCTCGGAGCCGGCCGGCGCCTCGCCGGAGGCGGGCTCCTGCCGGGTCACGAAGTTGAGCCCGAGCGAGAACTCGTCCCGCTCCTCCCTGACCGTGAACCCGGCTGCCTCGAGGGTCTGCCTGGCGGCGTCCTTGCTGCTGCCGACGACGTTGGGGACCGGCACCGCGGCCGGGCCCTTGGCGACCACGAGGGTCACGGTCTCGCCCTTGGGGAGGGTGCCGGAGCTGGGGTTCTGGCTGAGCACGGTGCCGGGCTGGACCTCCTGGCTCTCCTCCTCCTGGATCTCGACCTTCAGGCCGTCACCCTCGAGAGAGTTCTTGGCCCGGTCGGCGCTGCGGCCGGTCCAGTCGACGATGTCGACCGGCGCGGGACCCTTGCTGATCACCAGCACCACGGCCTTGCCCGGTCGCACCATCGTGCCGGCGCGCGGCTGGGAGTTGATGACGTGGCCCTCTCGGACGTCGTCGTTGAACCTCTCGATCGGGTCGCCCACGGTGAGCCCGAGGTCCTGGATCGCGTCCTGGGCGTCGTCGGCGAGCATGCCCTTGACCTTGGGCACCGAATACTCCTCGATGCCCTTGCTGACGCTGATCTCGACCGTCGAGCCGGGCAGTGACTTGTCGCCACGGCCAGGGTCGGAGTCGATCACCGTGCCCTTCTTGACGGTGTCGGAGAACTCGGTGTTGGCCGAGACGTCGAAGCCGGCGTTCTGCAGCTCGGTGGTGGCCTCTGCCTTGGTCATGCCGGCCACCGCGGGCACCCGCTCGTAGCGGCCGTCGGTGAACCACCACAGCCCGGCGGCCACGAGCGCTACGGCGACCACGGCGGCGCCGACGGCGAGCGGGCCCTTCCATCTGCCCGGCATGCCCCCGCGCTGCTTGGGCTGTGTGGGGGTCGGGGCGATGCGTACGTTCTCCTCCGGCTCGGCCAGGGAGAGCCGGGTGCCGGCGGGAAGGCCGGTGCCCGGAGGTGGGCCGGCGGGGCCCGGGGGACGACCCGGTGGGTGACTGTTGGGGCCCGTGGAGAGCGCGGGGAGCACGGCGGTCGACTCGGTGCCGGCCTCGTCGTGTGCCGACGCCGGGGAGTCCGGGCCGGCGGCCTCGGCCAGCTCGGCGGCAGCCGCTCCGGTGACGGCCCCGGCCGTGGTCGGCAGCGCCAGATCGGCGGTGAGGTCGGGGTCGTCGAAGATGCCCGAGGACAGGGTCGCCATGACGCGGTTGACCATGCGCAGGAGCACCCCGGCGTCGGCCGGGCGAAGCTCGGGGTCGCGTGCGGTCGCGCGGGCGACCAGGGCGTCGACGTAACGGGGGATCCCGGGCGCGGCCCTCGACGGCGGCGGGATGTCCTCGTGCACGTGCTTGTAGGCGATGTCGACGGGGCTGGGGCCGCTGTGCGGCTTGCGTCCGGTGAGCAGCTCGTAGAGGACGACTCCGGCGGCGTAAACATCCGTACGCGGCCCGGACCTGGACTCGGTGACGAGCTCGGGCGCCAGGTAGGAGACGGTGCCGACCAGGGTGCCGGTGGTGGCGTCGTTGGAGTTGTTGTTCATCACCCGGGCAAGGCCGAAGTCGGCGACCTTGACCCGCTGCGAGATCGAGGCAGCGCCGGTGGTGATGAGGACGTTCTCCGGCTTGATGTCGCGGTGCACGATCCCGATCGCGTGGGCCGCGGTCATCGCGCTCAGGATCGGCTCGATGTAGGCCAGCGCCTTCGCCGCGCCCAGCGGCGCCTGCGAGGCGATCGTGTCGCGCAGGGTGTGGCCATCGATGTACTCCATCGCGAGGAAGGCGACGCCGTCGTCCTCGTCCTGGTCGTAGACGGCGACCACGTTGGGGTGGGAGAGCTTCGCGGCAGACCTGGCCTCGCTCACGAAGCGCTCGCCGAAGTTGCCCTCCTCATCGAGGTCCTGATGCATGACCTTGACGGCGACGATGCGGTCCAGCCGCATGTCGTGGGCGACGTAGACCGTCGCCATCCCGCCCTTGGCAACCTTCTCGACGATCCGGTAACGCGCTCCCAGGGCCTTGCCCAAAAGAGGGTCGGAAGCGGTAGCCGAGCCTCCGCCGTAGCGCCCACCGACGCTGTCGCGGGGGTCCGCTTCACTAGCCACGCGTTCCTCCTGTCTCCGGTTGGAGAAGTATTCCGGACCGGGCAATGGTACGGACCAGCGGGTCCCACTCACGACTTTCCGGCACACCTACCCTGGCCGGTAATGTGATCGTTATGAGCGAGCGTCAGCGAGTGACCGTGGGCCTCAGGCCGCCATTTCCGTATTCTGGCGCTTGCGCTATTGGGGTGGCGGGATGAGCGATGTGACGTTGGCAGAGCAGGATCTGGGTGTCCTGGTCGAAGAGTGGATCGACTGGGCTTCGGCCGCCTCGCAGCTCGGAGTGACCGTGGGGAAGGTGCGTACGATGATCCGCGAGCACGAGCTCGCGGCGGCGGTGCCTCCGGGCGTGAAGGGCCAGCGCATCCCGGCCCTGTTCATCCAGGACGGACTGCCGGTCAAGGGGCTCGGCGGGTTGCTGCACGTGCTCCACGACGGCCGCTACGACGACCGCGAGATCATCGCCTGGCTCTTCCTCGACGACGACCTTCCCGGCCGGCCGATCGACGCGCTTCGGGAGAACCGTGGTTCGGAGGTCAAGCGCCGGGCCCAGGCGATGGCACTCTAGGCCCGCCCTGATCCGTCACATTCTCGGGAGACGACGTACGTGAAGCTCAACTCGGTCCTCGCAGCGGTGCTGACCGCGCTGCTCATGACGCTGTTCGCCGGATGCGGCACCGATCCGGGGGACGGCGGGGACCCGGGCGGCGGCGGGACCGACCCGGGGAGCGGGTTGGCGTGGATCGCGGAGTCCGACCTCCCGCCCGAGGGGGTGGAGACGCTCGAGCTGATCGACGCCGGCGGACCGTTCCCGTATCCGGACAAGGACGGCACCACCTTCGGCAACCGTGAGGGCATCCTGCCGGAGGAATCCTCCGGCTACTACGCGGAATACACCGTCCCCACGCCAGGATCGGACGACCGTGGCGCGCGGCGTATCGTCACTGGTGAGGGTGGAGAGTTCTACTACACCGAGGACCACTACGAGTCGTTCTCACGGATCGACCGGGGGTAATGGAATGAGCGTGGCGGAATGAGTGGGCTGGCGGGGCTTCTCGCGGGGAAGGTCGATCCCGGCGTCTACCGCTGGCACACCGAGCTGGCCGCGGCGGACCTCTCCGAGTCGGTCGCCGCCGCGGGCTGGTCGCTGGCGCAGGTCTCCGACGTCGTCGAGACCAAGGACGAGGTGCTCGGGGCCATCGGCACCGCGCTCGGCTTCCCGTCCCACTTCGGTCGCAACCTGGACGCGCTGTGGGACTGCCTGCGCGACGTCTCCGCCCCCACGGTGCTGCTGTGGGAGACGTGGGGCGCGGTGGCGTACGCATCGCCGGAGGTCTTCGCCAAGGTGCTCCGCGTGCTGCGAGACCGGGCCGCCGAGATCTCCGAGGACCGGCCCGCGTTCACCGTGCTGCTGCGCGGGGACGGCCCGGAAGTCGCCGTGGCCGACCTGGGCTGAGGCCGCCTCGACCTCCCGACGTGGGAGTCCTGAAGTCACCCAGTGACACCGGAGTTCCCACGTCGTCTACGTGATTCGGTCCGGATCACCCGACGTTGACCGTGCGGGTGGGGTAGCCGCTGGCCCCGTCGGGGGCAGGTGGTGCCTCCTGGGCGGTCTGCGGGGTGCCGGTGCGGTCGGTGGCCCGGGCCTGGATCCGGTGCTCGCCCTCGGTGGCGTCCCAGCGGTAGGTCCACTGGCGCCAGGTGTCGATGCTGTCCTCGGTCGCGAGGGTGGCGGGCTCCCAGGGGCCGTCGTCGACGCGTACCTCGACCTTGCTCACCCCACGGTGCTGCGCCCAGGCGACGCCGGCGACGGTCCGCTCGCCCGCCATCACGTCCTCGCCGGGGATGTCGATGCGGCACTCGGTCTTGATCGGGCCCTCCGCGGACCAGCCCCGGTCGGTCCAGTAGGCACGGAAGTCGTCGAAGCGGGTGACCTCGAGCTCGGTGAGCCACTTGGTGGCCGAGACGTAGCCGTAGAGACCGGGGACGACCATGCGTACGGGGAAGCCGTGCTCCCGCGTCAGCGGCTCGCCGTTCTGGGCGATGGCGAGCAGCGAGTCGCGACCGTCGGTGAGCGCCTCGAGGGGCGTGCCGATGGTGATCCCGTCGGCGCCGGTGGACTTGACCGCGTCGGCGTCGGGGTCGAGGCCGGCGCGCTTGAGGACGTCGCGGATGCGTACGCCGGTCCAGGTCGCGTTGCCGATCAGGTCGCCGCCGACCGTGTTGGAGACGCAGGCGATGGTGACGCGACGCTCGTAGAGGGGCATCGCGAGCAGGTCCTCGTAGGTCAGCTCGACCGGGTTGTCGACCAGCCCGTGGATCTTGAGGCGGTAGTCGGCGACGTCGAGGCGAGGGGTGAGCAGGGCGATGTCGATCCGGTAGAAGTCGTCGACCGGGGTCAGGTAGGGCGTGAGCCCGTCGATGCGGAGCGCGGCCCCTTCCGGGAGCGGCGCGGCGGGGGAGACGGTCGCCGGGATCGCCACCGTCGGCGCTGGGAGGCGGCGGGAGGTGATCACCCGTGCTCCGACCCCGCCGGCCGCGCCGACCGCCGTCATCGCCGAGGCGGTGACCAGAAACCTGCGCCGGTCGAACCCCGTCGGCGCGACCGCCTCGCCGGCAGCCGTCGGCGACGGGCTGGGCGTGGGCCCGGCGGCCCGGGCTTCGCGGGTGAGATGGACGAGGGCCAGCGAGCCGATGAGGAGGCCGGCCAGAAGGGCGAGTACGCCGCCGGTGCCGTTGCCCGCACGATCGGCGAGGAGGGCCGCGATGTCGACGGCCCCGAGGACCAGCAGCGTCGCGACGCCGAGGACCAGGCGGCGTACGGCCAGGGCGCCCGCGACGGCGAGGAGGGCCAGCGTCACCAGCGCGACACAAGCCAGCAGGATCGGCTTGTCGGCGGTGCCGAAGGTGGCGACCGCCGCCTCCTTGAGCCAGCGCGGGGTGAGGTCGATGACACGGTCACCGAGCGCGAGCAGGGGAGAGGCGCCGCGGACCAGGGCCGCGATCAGCTCGGCGATGCCGAGACCGAGCACGCCCGCCGCGATGCCCGCGACCGGGCCGCTCGGGATGCCTGCCGCCGGAGGGAGGCCCGAGGCGCGCTGCTCGGGGAGGGTGCGGGATGTCATGCTGTGGATTCGTAGCCGCTGGATGGTCGGATGGGACCAATCCTCTCACTCGTCGGTGGCGAACCATGGTCGACCAGCTGTGGAGGGGAGTGCGCGTGCCGCGAGCGTTGCGGGTCGTGGGTGAGGGATCGCCGCCGGAGACGGATCCGGCGGCGCTGCTGGCCGCGGTCGCCGGGGGTGACCTGGACGAGTTCGAGAGGTTCTACGACGTCCTGGCCCCGCTCGTCTACGGCGTGGCCAGGCGAGTGGTGCGGGACCCTTCGCGTGCCGAGGAGGTGACCCAGGAGGTGTTCGTCGAGGTGTGGCGCCAGGCGGCCCGGTTCGATGCCTCACGAGGCTCGGTGCGGACCTGGGTGCTGACGATCGCACACCGGCGGGCCGTGGACACGGTGCGCTCCTCGGAGGCGTCTCGTGTCCGGGACGAGCATGTCGCCCGGCGCGAACCGGTGGAGGTCGCCGGCCCGGAGGAGGCGGTCGTCCTGGCCTCCGAGCACGAGGGCGTACGTCGCTGCCTGGAGTCGCTCACCCCGCTCCAGTCGCAGGCCGTGCGGCTGGCCTACTACCAGGGGTTCACCTATCGCGAGGTCGCCGAGATGCTCGGGCGGCCGCTGCCGACGGTGAAGTCGCGGATGCGGGACGGTCTGATCCGGCTTCGGGACTGCCTGGCCGAAGCGGAGACCGAGGAAGATCGAGGAGGGGTACGCGATGGCTCCTGATGTGCACGGCCTGGTCGGCCCCTATCTCCTCAACGCCCTGGATCCCGTCGAGCGCTCCGACGTCGAGGCGCACCTGGCCACCTGCGCCGACTGTCGCGAGGAGGTCGACTCGCTGCGCCCGACCACTGCGTCGCTGGCGGAGGAGGTCGCCCGGACACCTCCTGCTTCCCTGCGCGCCAGCGTGCGGCGTACGGCTTCCGAGACGCCGCAGCTGCCGCCGGTCGTCGACGCCGCCCGCCGGACTCGTCGCCGCTGGATCCTCGGCGCCGTGGCCGCTGCCGCCGCGGTGATCATCGGGGCGGGAGTGACGGTCGGTGTGGTCGTACGCGACGACGACCCGCCCGCCATGACCGCCGCGCAGGTCATCTCCGCCCCCGACGCGCGGATGCACAAGCAGGAGACCTCCGACGGCGAGCTCATGGTCGCGATGTCCCACGACATGCACATGGTCGCAGTCGACACGGCGCACCTGGACCGCCCCACCGGCATGACCTACCAGGTCTGGTGGCACACCCAGGCCGGCATGGAGTCCGCCGGCGTCCTCGACGACCAGATGGCCGTCGCCATCCCCATGGCCGACGGCGACCTCATGGTGACCATGGAGCCCATGGGCGGCTCCGACAGTCCATCGGACAAGGTCCTCTTCCAGATGCCCTCCGGGAGCCTCTGACACTGCGGCGTCTCGGCGTCAGACGGTGCGCTGGGTGGCCGCTGTGGCCAGGGCGCGGAGGACGCCGGCGGCGCGGGGGTCGATGGTGCCGGCGGACTTGGCGCGGTCGAGGGCGGTGAGGCCCTGGTCGGCGAGCTCGGTGATGGTCTTCTCGACCTGCTGCTCGGCGCCGGAGGAGGCGATGACCGTACGCAGGCGGGTGACCTCGTCCACGCTCAGCTGTTGGCCCAGGGCGCGGTCGAGGAGCTCGGCGTCCGGGGCGGCCGATCCCGTCAGTGCCAGGGCGATCAGGACGGTGCGCTTGCCCTCGACGAGATCGTCACCGGCGGGCTTGCCGGTGACCGAGGGGTCGCCGAAGACGCCGAGGAGGTCATCGCGGAGCTGGAAGGCCTCGCCGACGGGGAGGCCGTAGGCCGAGAGGGCCTCGATCTGCTCGCCGGAGGCGCCGGCCAGGGCGGCGCCGACGTGGAGCGGGCGCTCGACGGAGTATTTCGCGGCCTTGTAGCGGACCACCTTCATGGCGGCCTCGACGTCCGCGGCGCCGCGCGCCTGGACGGTGATGTCGAGGAACTGGCCGGCGACGACCTCGCTGCGGGTGTGGTCGAAGACCCCGAGCGCGGCGGCGGTCTCGGCGGCCCCGAACCCAGCCGTACGCAGCAGCTCGTCGGACCAGGTCAGCAGCAGGTCCCCGAGGAGCACCGCGGCGGCATCGCCGTAGGCGCGGGACCGGCCCGGCCAACCCGCGGCGGAGTGGTCGGCCTCGAAGGCGCGGTGGGCGGCCGGTGCGCCGCGCCGGGTGTCGGAGTCGTCGATGACGTCGTCGTGGACCAGTGCGGAGGCCTGGAGCAGCTCGAGCGCGGCAGCGGCGCGTACGAGCGACTCCTCCTCGGTCACCGAGGGAGACGGGCGGACGGACAGGAAGCCCCAGTAGCAGAACGCGGCCCGCAGCCGCTTGCCTCCGGAGGTGGACTCGCGGGCCCGTCGCAGCAGTGGCTCGACCTCGTCGCCCAGCGGAGCCAACCGCTCGGTCTGTGCCTCGAGGAAGGCGTGCAGAGCCTCCTGGACGCGGCGGCGGAATTCATCGGCGTCCCACGTTTCATTCACTCTACGAGCCTAGGCCACCTAGAGGTCTCGCCGGCCGGCCAGGCCTGCTGCGCGTCACGATCCGCGCGCCCTGGCGGCGTTGCCACCGCTCACCGGCCAACCCCGGGCCGCCTCGCGTCGGCGCCTTGCCAGGACACACGTCTCGCGTCGCTCGCTACGGCCTCGCCAGCCGGCGAGACCTCTAAGATGGCCCGATGGTGACTGGACGTGGACGCTCCCTCGCGGAGCTGATCAGACAAGGCGAACGTTCGTTCTCATTCGAGTTCTTCCCACCGAAGGACGAGGCCGGCGAGGAGCAGCTTTGGAATGCCGTACGTGCCCTGGAGCCCTACCGCCCGACCTTCGTGAGCGTCACCTACGGCGCCGGCGGCTCCACCCGTGACAAGACCGTGGCGATCACCGGGCGCATCGCCGCCGAGACCGAGCTGCTGCCTGTCGCCCACCTGACCTGCGTCGGCCACACCCGCGACGAGGTCGCCGGGATCCTGGACGCCTACGCGGGCCAGGGTGTCGCCCATGTGATGGCGCTGCGCGGCGACCCTGCCGAGGGCCCACGCGCCGAGTGGATCCCGACCGACGACGGCCTCGACTACGCCGTTGATGTCGTGAAGCTGGCCAAGGAGCGCGGTGACTTCCGAATCGGCGTCGCCGCCTTCCCGGAGGGCCACCCGGGCGCCGAGTCGATCGAGGCCGACGCCGACGTGCTGGTCGCCAAGGCGAGGGCCGGCGCGGAGTTCGCGGTCACCCAGATGTTCTTCCGGGCCGAGGACTACTTCGGACTCGTCGACCGGGTCCGCGCTCGCGGCGTCGACCTCCCGATCCTGCCCGGGATCATGCCGATCCTGAACCTCGCCGCCATCCGCCGCCAGAGCGAGCTCATCGGCGCCGAGGTCCCCGACGAGGTCGTCGAGCGCATCACCGCGGCGGGCCCGGACCCCGCCGACATCCGTGCCGAGGGCATCGCCGCGGCCGCCGAGCTGTGCGAGGAGCTCCTCGACGGAGGCGCGCCCGGGCTGCACTTCTACACCCTCAACCGCTCCAAGGCGACGCTGGAGATCTTCGCCAAGCTCAACGTCACGGTGTAACGCGGAGCCCCTGGTCGAGCCTGTCGAGACCTTTTGAGCGGCGAGGTCCCGACAAGCCCGTCCCCGGTTCGCCGAGTCGGCTCGAACTGACCACAGATCACGCCGAGTCGGCTCGTCATGACGAGCCGACTCGGCATTGGTTCTGGTCAGGATGTGCCGATTCGGCGGAGGGGTGCGGGGGTCAGGCGGGGCCGATGGACTGGGCGACGAGGGCGGCGGAGAGGCCGGTGAAGGGGAGGCCCGAGCCTGGTGTGGCGTGGGCTCCGGCCGCGTACACGTTCTCGATCGGGGTCCTCGGCCCGAGACGCTGGAAGACGGTGTCGCGCCCCGCCCACTTCACCCCGAGCGGCGACCCGCGCCAGCGGCGTACGAGCTCGGCGGCGCCCAGGTCGACGCGGTGGACGACGTGCTCGCGGAGGTCGATCTTGTGGCGGGCCAGGGCGAGCAGGACGTCCTCCATCAGCTTGCCGTAGGAGTGGACCGTCCAGGCGTGCCGTCCCTCGGGTGCCTGCCCGCGGGTGCGTACGACCAGGGTCGGCTCACCGTGGAGGACCAGCTCGTCGGGGAGGTCGGTGAGGTGGTCCGGCAGCGAGCCGAGGCCGAGGTGGAAGGTCAACGGCGGGATCGCCGGCAGCGTACGGTCCACCAGCGGCCGCAGGGCCGGCAGGGAGCGCGGGTCGAACGCGACCACCACCGCTCCGTCCGGGCCGAGGTCGATCTCGTCCGCGGTGGTCCGCACCGCGACCGCCCGGCCGCCGCGTACGACGATGTCCTCCACCCTGGTCGCGGTCCGCACCGTGACCCGGCGCGTGGCCATCCGGTCGGCGAGCACCTCGGCGACCACGCCCATCCCGCCGTCGACCCGCCAGGAACCGAACCGCTGCTCGAGGTAGGCGGTGAGCCCCGCCCAGGCAGGTACGTCGCGGAGCTGCTGCCCCGCGGCCACGAACGGGTGACCCGCGACCAGCCGCAGCCGCTCGTCCTTGAACGTCTTGCGCAGCCGCTTGTGGAGGGTCTCGCGGGACCGGAGCCGCGCCGCGACGGCGGACGGGAGCGCCGCCGGCTCCCAGGGCACCTCGAAGTAGTGCTGGCGTAGCACCTCCCAGTCCTCGCCGAACCGCGCGACGTAGTCGGCCCACTGCTCGCCCAGGCCCGCGCCCAGCTTGTCGAAGGCCGCCACCTGAGCGCCCCGGGTGCCGCCGGGCACCGCGACCGAGGTCTTGTCGGCGAACCGGTGCTCGCGGACGACGTCGAGGGGCACCAGCTCGAGCTCGCGCTCGGCCGGCCGCCCGGACTTGCGGAACAGGTCGCGCATCACCGCGGGCAGCAGGGTCGAGGTCGCCGAGGCGTCCCAGGTGAAGCCCTCCTCGCGAACCGGCACCAGGGCGCCGCCGAGCTCGCCGGAGGCCTCCAGCAGGGTCACCGAGTGGCCGATCTTGGCCAGTCGTGCGGCGCTGGCCAGGCCGGCGTACCCGCCCCCGAGGACGACGACGCCGGTCACTGGACGGGGTAGGGCTTGGTGGTGCCGTCCGAGGACGGACCTGACGGGCCAGATCGGTCTGACGGGCCGCTCCCGTGTCTCCTGCGCCGGGTCAGCCTGCGCCAGCCACCACGTACGGCTCGGATGATGAGGTAGACCAGCACCAGTCCGGCCACCAGCAGGGCGGCGGCGACCCCGGCCGCGGCCAGGGGGTGCTCGGTCGCGAACCAGACCACACCCAGGACGAGACCGTCCTCGGCGAGGCTGACCACGGAGTTGGAGACCGGCTCGGGGGAGGAGTTGACCGCCAGGCGCTCGCTCGCCTTGACCAGGTGGGACATCAGCGCCGACGTACCGCCCACGACGCCGCCCACGGCCTCGTTGAGCGAGTCGGCCTCACCGGCGAGCAGGACGCCTATCACGGCACCGATCGTCGGGCGGATCACCGTGGAGATCGAGTCCCAGGTCGAGTCGATGTAGGGCACCTTGTCGGCGACGAACTCGATGGCGTACATCAGCCCCGCCGCGGCCAGCACCGGCCAGGTGCCGAGCACGTCGGGGATCGCCTCGGCGCCCGACGTACGCTGCACCACGCCGAGCACCAGCACGACCAGGTAGGCGTTGATGCCACTGGCCCAGCCGCTGGAGAACGTCAGCGCGAGAGATTCCATGTGCCATATCTTGGCCTACGCGTGCGTCGAGCAGCGCTATCCGATCCCGTATTTATCCCGGTTGTGCTCCGTACGGCAGAATGGGCTGGTCGAAGAAGCCCCCATGCGCAAGGAGACCGGATGACCATGACGACACCCGACGAGAACGAAGGTGTGGTCGTGGGCGAGGACGCGGAGGATGCCATCGAGGTGGCAGCGCTCGCGGCCGAGCCCGTTCCGCGCGAGATGACGTGGGCCGTGCGGCTGGTCATCGGCCTGATCGCCTTCAGCGCGGTCGTCGTCGTGGTGATGGTGCTGCGCTCGGATGACCTGGTGCGCGCTTGGGCAGAGGGCAACCCCTCGGCCAAGCGCATCCTGGAGACCGAGGGCCTAGACGCCCTGATCAACCCGCCCACCGACAACCGGGTCAGCGCGCCCGCCTTCATCGCACCCGCGATCACCCTGTTCGGCGTGATGGCCGTGATGATGGGGGTGCTCACCGTCTTCCTCCGCAACGGGTTCGAGTGGGCCCGCATCGTGATCAGCTTCCTGGTCTTCATCTCCGCGGTGGCCAGCGTCGGGGGCATCCTCACCGGCCCGCCGGTGATCATCAGCGTGCTCACGTGGATCGCGATCGTCCTCGCCGCGGCGCTGCTGGTCGTGATGTGGTTGCCGGCGAACACGCGCTACATCCACCCTCCGCACCGGATTCGCGGCGCCGTCGCCGAGGACTGAACCCGGCTTCGCACGCGGCCTCTCGGCCTCGACACGCCCCGCCCTCGAAACGTCTTGTGACTGTCGGTGGCGGGGTGTAGTTTGATCTCGTGTTCGAACAGATGTTCGAACAAACAGGCTCTGGCGGGCGTCGTCCTCGACCCCCGACGCCCGCCGGAGCCGTCCATTGCGGGGTCGACCTGATGGAGAAGGACGACCCGATGCATCTGCTGCCGGCGACGACGCACAACTACCTCTTCCGCGCCACCGAGTCGCTCTCGGAGGCCATCACCGCCGATGACGCGCCGAGCAGGTACGCCATGGCCCATGTCGCCGCCCTGCAGGCCGCGGCGGCGCTGATCGCAGCCCGCACCGACCCCGTCGAGGCCGCGAGCAGGGCCGGCCGTCGCCGCCCCTGGAATGCCTGGGTCCGGCTGAAGAAGCTCGCCCCCGAGCTCTCCGAGTGGGCCGACTTCTTCGCTGCCGGGGCCGCCAAGCGGGCCGCCGCGGAAGCCGGCTCGATCCGGGCGGTCACCACCGAGGAAGCCGACGACCAGGTACGCGACGCCGACCGCTTCCTCGCCGTCGTCGAGGAGTCCCTGGGCCTGATGGCGCACACCTCCCACGTCGCCAGGCTTCGGCACGACCGCCTCGTGGGCTGATTCAGGTGATGCGTACACAGGGCCTACCCTTGGGCGCATGGCAGCTGGCTCCGCATCAACCAGTCGTCGGGCAGGCGCCCGGACCGTCGCCGTCTGGGACGCGCTCGACCAGGTTCTGGCGGTCCCAGACGCCGGCACGCTCGACGTCCTCGACATCGGCGGTGGCACCGGCACCTCAGCGGTACGCATCGCCGGGCTGGGTCACAACGTCACCGTCGTCGACCCCAGCCCCGACGCGCTCGCCGCACTCGACCGCCGTGCCCGCGAAGCCGGCGTCTCCGTCGACGCGCTCCAAGGCGACCTGTCCGCACTCTCCGACGTCGCCGACCCGGCAGGCGCCGACCTCGTGCTCTGTCACGGCGTCCTCGAGGTCGTCCCCGACCCCGCGGCGGCACTGGCGGGGATCCGCGACGTGCTCCGCTCCGGCGGCACTCTCAGCCTGCTCGTCGCACAGCGCACCGCCGCCGTCCTCTCCCGTGCTCTGGGCGGTCAGTTCGCCCAGGCAGCCGAGCTCATCGACGACACCGCTCCGCAGGGGCGTTCAGGTCGTCGCTTCTCGCTCGAGGAGGTCACTGGGCTTCTGGATGCTGCGGGGTTCGCGGTTCGCGACGTTCGGGGGGTGCGGGTCTTCGTCGATCATGTTCCTGGGTCGCTGCTTGATCTTGACTCTGGGGCTGGGGCGGCGCTCGTTGATCTCGAGCAGCGGGCTTCTACGCGGGCTGACTATCTGCCGTTGGCTTCTCAGGTGCATTTGCTGGCTTCGCTTTCCTAGGCGCTCGCTTCGCTTCGCTTTTCGCTCGCTTCGCTTCGCTTTCGGCTCGCTTCGCTTTGCGCACGGCCGCCGACGCGGCGCAAAGGTCCCACCTCCGCTAGCGCTCCGGCGGGACATTTGCGCCGAGTCAGCGCTTGTTCAGGCCCTCGGAGGATCGGGGTGACC
>NZ_JBOHDN010000135.1:0-8487 GCF_050699375.1 Nocardioides sp.
CCTCGGGGCCGTCGCCGGCGTCGAACTCCGCGTCCACGGCCCGGAGGCGGAGTCCCGAGACCAGGGTCGAACTGTTGACCGCGAAGTCCTTGGTGGCGAAGAAGGTCGCTACGGCCAGGAGTCCCTCCGGGTCGGGATCATGCTTGATGCCGAGCGGGCGCCGGATGTCCTCGGAGTGCACGATCATCTCCCCCAGCCCGCCGGCGCTCTCCTTGCGCGGGAGCCCGATCGGGCCACTTTCCGCGAATCTCGCGACAGTTTCCTCAGGCGAGGCGCCGCGGAACTCCTCCAGCCGCCGCCGGTTGTGTACGTCTGGGTCGAACCGGGCGCCGATCATGCTGCGCAGCCAGCCCGGGAACGAGAGGCGCGAGGCCGCGCCGAGGTGAGCCACGACCTCCTCCACGTCCCACTCTCCGCAGAGGGTCGACGAGCGCCACTGGTCAGGCGAGAGCGAGCGTACGTCCCGGACCAGCGCGTCACGCTCCCGCAGCTGGATCACCGATAGCTTCGTCATGCGGACACTCTGGCAGGTGCGCTCGTACGTGACCTCTCGGCCTGCACAACTGACCTCTCGGCCTGCACGAGCGACCTCTCGGCCTGCACGAGTGACTTCTCGGCTAGGAGAGGCCGCGTTTGGCGCGCTCCTCGAGCGCGATGTCGAGGAGGGAGCGGGCGCGGGCGGCGAAGCCGTGGTCGCGGTGGATGCGGGAGGCCTCGGCGCGGATGTGCTCGTCGGTGCCGAAGACGACCGAGGGGTCGGGCATCGAGGACCATTTCACCAGGTCCTCGAGGGTCTCGTAGACCTGCACGGTGTCGCCGAAGACGTCGCGCAGACCGACGACGTCGTCGGAGATGACCCGGGCGCCGGAGGCGACGGCGTCGAAGAGGCGGTTGGAGATGAAGCCGTCCTCGCGCATGTCGGTCCAGTGGTCGTTGAGGACGACCCCGGCGGCGCGGTACTCGGCCCCGAGGCGGCCGTTGGGCATGTGCTGGGCCTTGACATAGTGGCGCGGGATGTAGGACTCCCAGCCGTGGCCGTAGACCGACAGCGGCAGCCCCGCCGAGACCGCGTCGTGGATGATCGGTCGCTCGACGTCACGAGAGGTCCCGACGAAGAGCACCGGGTGGCCGGAGTCGGGCAGCGCACGGTCCGGGTTGAACTGCGAGGGATCGGTGGCCTGCAGCAACGGGTCGATGCGGATCCCCCAGCGCGCGGACATCCGCTCGGCCCACCGCGGCCCGGCGGCCAGCAGCCGGTCGAACCCGGCGGCCTCGGCGCGGGTGACCGCGTCGGGGTGGGAGATCACCCAGCCGATGTTGATCCGGCCGTCGGGCGAGGGGAAGTAGCGCGAGAGGCCGCGCAGGGTGAGTACGACGTCGTCGTCCTGCCCGCTCGGCCGCTCCCACTCGTAGTGGTGGTCGACGACCGCCGACTGGCCGAGGGTACGCAGCGAGCCGGCCAGCGCGCGGGCGAAATGGGTGTCACCCCACCGCTCCCCCTCCGGCGCCCCGGGGGCAGAGATCTTGATCGACCAGCGCAGCCGCGAAACGCCTTCGACGACCGAGACGCGCGGCATCGGCGCGAGGATCGGGCGGGTGGCGGCGTACGTCTTCGCAGGGCCGGTGGGTTCCCCGGCAGCAGCCCGCCCGACGACCTGATAGCCGCACGCGGCCCAGGCCGCGACGTCGTCACGAGGCTCGACGCGCCCGGCCCAGCGGTCGAGGTAGATCAGCCGGTTGCGTGGAGCCCGAAGAAAGCGGCCCTTCGACTTCGACTCGTGGTGCACGACCTCCGATGAGGTCACGACACGGAACGAGCCGGGGCGGAGCGACGCGAGCCGGTGGCACAGGTCGACGTCCTCCATGCCGTTGGTGTAGATCGGGTCGAACCCCTGGAGAGCGACGACGTCGCGATAGCGAAGTGCCAGCGCCGCACCGGTCAGGGCGGAGAGCCGGTGACCCTCGAGCCCGGCGGCGTCCTCGCGGGGATACTCAGCGAGCATGTTGTAGGGCAACCCACCGAACGGCGGGAAGACGACCCCGGCCGACTGCACCGACCCGCTCGGATAGAGCAGCAGCGGCTGCGCGGCGAGCACCTCGGGATCCTCGAGCGCGGCGACCAGCGGCTCCAGCCAGCCCGGCAGCGCCGTGGTGTCGTTGTTGAGGAAGACCACGGTCTCCCCGGTGACGTACGGGATGGCGAAGTCGTTGCCCAGCGCGAAGTTGTGGTTGACGGTGCTGTGCACCACCTTCACCTCGGGGAACCGCAGCGGCAGCGAGTCGAGCACCGCGGAGACCTGCGCGGAGGAGCCGTTGTCCCAGACCACGACCTCGATCCGCTTCGACCCCGCGCCGTGCTCCATCACGGCCTCGACCGCGCCAACGGTCAGCAGCGAGTCGTCGTAGGTCGGGATCACGATCGAGACCACGTCCGGGTCGGGCGTCCGCGAGGCGAGGGCTGCCCAGTCGACGAAGGCCCGGTTGCGTACGACGTCCTCCCACGACTCCAGGTCGAAGGCGTCCAGTCGGAGCCGGTCCCGGCGCGGACGGCGCGGGTTGATGCCCTGCAGGCGCTCGACGCCCACCTCGGGAACGACCTCAACGACCGCCTTCGAGGTCAGCCGCAGCGCGAGGTCGTAGGCCCAGCCGAAGCCGATGTCGTCGCGCGGTCCGCCGACCTCGTCGAGGAACGACGCCGAGATCAGCAGCCGCGAGACCAGCACCCGCATCAGGGCGCCGGGGACGTCGGGGCCCGGAGAAACTGGAGGTACGTCCACGGCGAACCGCTGCTCAGGCTGCCACGGTCGCTCCAGCACGTCGGCGACCAGCGGCAGCCGGGCGGACTCCGCCGCCGCGACCAGCCGCGCGAGACGACCGGGCCTCCAGACCTCTCCCCCGGCGACGTACGCCACGAAGTCGCCGTCGGCCCGCGCGAACGCCGCGACCACCCCCGGCTCGCCACGATCCGGGTCCCCGGGCACGACCAGAGCGCCGGGGACGAGGTCGCCGATCGCCGGCGTCAGGTCGGGCGTCAGGCCACGGTCGATGACGATGACCTCGGTGCTCACCCCGGTCTGTGCGGCGACGCTGTCCAGGGTCGCTCGGGCGAGCTCGTCGGAGGCGCCGAGGTCGACGATGACGCTGACGGTCCCAGCCGGCGCGCGGCCGGGTGCGACCTTGATGGCCGCCTCGCGGTCGATGACCGGCTGCCAGGTCCGTGGGCCGCCCTGCCGGGCCTGCCACTCCGACCGGCGGTCCCGGATCCAGTCGCGCAGGTCGGGAAACTTGCCGTCGACCTGCGCCAGCCAGTCGTTGGCCCGCCGTCCGTTGCGAGCACCGCGATCGACGTAGTGCCCGATCGCGCCACCGTAGAAGCTCTCGGTCTTGCGCCGCTCGGTGTAGCCGTCGGTGTCGAAGAGCGGGTGGGTCGGCTGCAGCCACAGCTCCGCGCGCAGCCAGTAGAGGAACGGGTCCTGCTCCCCCATCTGCTTGCGCAGCCGCGGGGTCAATCGCGCGACGAAGAACTCCGGGTCGAAGAGCGGGCTCGGCTGGGCGAGCGGACGGCTCGGGTCCTGCTCGAGATAGTGCCGGGCCGCCCGTTTGCGGTCGAGGCGCTCACCGACCTGCTCGGCGTACCACTCGTGGTCGAAGAGAGGGCAGTCGACCAGCAGACGTACGTCGTCGGCACGGCTGTAGAGGGGCGAGTCGTTGTAGACCTTGCGGGCCAGGTCCCGCCCTCTGCGCAGGCCGCCACGAGCGATGCGCTTCAACTCTTCGTCCACAGAGGTCCCCCAAGACGCTCTAGATCAGCCAATTGCAGTGGGTCAGATTGTCATAGTGCCGACGATGCGTGAATGGTGCCACGCGACGGTTGGCCCAAGCGTCACGCGGAGTTCCGCCGCCGCAGGTCACCGCAGCAGCGGCATGACCGCATCACGGATCGGCTCGGGCAAGGGAGTCACCGAACGCGACTCACCGGTGTTGTCGACGTAGACGTGCACGAACCGCCCCTCGGCCGCGGCCTCCTCGCCCGGACCCTGGAAGAGCCCGATCCGGTAGATCACCGACGAGGTCCCGACCTTGTCGACGACCAGCCCGGCCTCGACCGGCTCGGGGAACCCGATCTCGCGCAGGTAGCGGCACGAGGTCTCGGCGACGATCCCGATCTGCGGCAGCTTGCGTACGTTCACACCGGTCGTCTCGAAGAGATAGGCGTTGACCGCGGTGTCGAAGTATTCGTAGTAGGTCGCGTTGTTGAGGTGCCCGTACGCGTCGTCGTCCCGCCAGCGGGTGGTGATCGTGCGCCAGTGCACGTAGTCGGCGCGGGTGGGAACGTTGCGGTCAGGAGTGCTCATCGGGCCTGATCCTAGAGGCCCATCTCAGAGGCCGGCTTCGACGGCCCGGACCAGATAGGGCGCCAGGGTCTTGGAGAAGGTCGCGGTGATGTGGGTCTGGTCGCGGTAGGCCAGCACGTGCCCGACCACCAGCGGACACCGATCCTCGCGGCAGTAGGCACCGGACAGGTCGACCAGCGAAGCACCCGGGCCGGCGCGACGGACCGCCTCGGCGAGCGGGTCGGAGGTGGCGTACGCCTCCTGGCGGCTCATCTCGCACCCCGACGCGTCCTCGAGCGACTCCGCACCGTCGAGGCACTTGGTCGCCGACGAGGTGAGCATCGGGTTGTCGGCGAGCGCGACGACCTTCGTGCCTCGCTTCAGGATCGGGCGCCAGGCGTCGACCAGTCGCTCGGTGACCGGGTCCGGCTCGCCGGCCGCGAGCGACGGGCTGCGCCGCTGGGTGACCAGCACGAGGTCGTACGCCTTCTTCTCGGTCAGCCTCGCCAGCAGGGCCTTCCGGTAGGCGCGGCGCTCGTCGTCCGGCGTCGCCGCAAGCAGTCCGCCGCCGTTGGCGACCATCGCGTCGACCGACCATCCCGAGCTCGTCGCGACCCGGGAGAGCCCCGGGACCAGGGAGGCGGCGTGCGAGTCACCGACCAGGGCGACGCGGAGCGCGTCGGGGGCCTTGGAGCCGAGATGGCACACCTTGGGACGGGCATCGGGCGCGTACGTCCGGCGCTCGGTGAGATAGCAGTCGTAGGCGTTGCCGGTGTCGTCCTTGCGGGCGATCGGGGCCGGAAGCAGCACCCCGTCGAGCTCCGGGTTCTCACACCCCGGCGAGGATCCGAGCAGCGCGGAGGCGCCGAAGCACTCCACGTCACCCGAGGCCAGCGCGTTCGCCTGCTCCCGGCTCTTCTCGACCAGGTTGCGGCCGTGCACGATCCCGGGCACCGCGACGGCAGCGACCAGGGCCATCCCCAGGACGGCGAACCCGAAGGCCCGTGGCGAGGTCCGCAGCAGCGGCCCCGTGCGGAACGGCGTCTCCACGAACCGGTAGGAGAGCGCCGAGAGCCCGATGGTGGCCAGCAGGATCAGCGGCTCCCGCGGCCAGGTGCCGAGCACCGGCCCGGTGTCAGGGACCACGACGATCAGCGGCCAGTGCCACAGATAGAGCGAGTAGGAGACGGTGCCGACCCACTGCACCACCGGGTTGCCGACGACGCCGGCGCCGAGGCCGCGCGGGACGCCCGCCCAGATCACCAGCGCGGTCCCGACGACCGGCAACAGCGCCACCCAGCCAGGGAACGGCAGCGACTCACGAAAGAGGATCAGCGCACCGAGCAGCCCGGCCCAGCCCGCGACCGCCAGGACCGGCGCCCATCGCGAGGGGGCTCGGCTCAGGGAGAGCGGGAGAACGGCCAGGAGCCCGCCGACGGCGAACTCCCACGCGCGCGTGTGCGTGACGAAGTACGCAGCAGCAGCATCGGTCGCGGTGATGTGGACTGACGCCGCGAAGCTGCCCACGAGGACGGCCACGATGACCGCCCGGATCGCCGGGAGCCGCAGCGCGGGCCGACGCCGGGTGAGCAGTCCGGCCGCGAGGATCAGCAGCGGCCAGAGGATGTAGAACTGCTCCTCCACCGAGAGCGACCAGTAGTGCTGCGCGGGCGAGGGCGGGTCCTCGGCGGCGAGATAGTCGACCGCGGCCCAGGACAGCTGCCAGTTCTCCACATAGAACGCGGCCGCGACCGTCTCCCGCAGGAACTGCTGCCACAGTGCCTCCGGCACCAGGACGTACGTCGCCACCGCGCTGCACACGAGCACGAGCAGCGCCACCGGCAGCAGCCGCCGGATCCGGCGCGCCCAGAAGGCGCCGAGCCGCACCCCGCCCGGCTTGGCGGCCTCCCGCACCAGGTGGGAGGTGATCAGGAAGCCGGAGATGACGAAGAAGACGTCCACGCCGGCAAACCCGCCTCGGATCGCCTCGGGCCACAGGTGGAAGAGCACCACCCCCAACACGGCGGCCGTACGCAGCGCCTGGATCTCCAGCCGCTTGTCCCGTACCGGGGTGGTCTGCTCGGGCGTGGTCGGCGCGACGGCGAGAGCCGTCACCGGCGGACCCGCCGCACGATCCGTCCCGCCACCCGGCGGGCCTTGCGTACGCCCCGCTCGCCGAGGCTGAACGGGATCTCGATCCCGTGGCGCGGGCGGCCGTCGAGCCGGATGATCTGGGCTCGCTCCGCGAGCCGCTCGCCGATCACGTCCTCGTGGATGATGACCGGACCGGCGAACTCGCCGAGGGCGTCGCGGCCCTCGAACCGCATCCGCCAGCGCCCGCCCGAGAGCGCGGAGGTCGGCAGCGCCACCTCGAGCCGCCCGGAGGCGAGCTCGGCGGCGCCGTAGTCCAGGGAGCGGCGACGGCGGTCGTGGAGGAAGACCACCCGGAGGGTCTCGGGTTCGACCATCGTGTGAGCCAGCCGCAGATGCGCCCGACCGTCGACGAGCGAGAGCGAGGTGGCGACGACCGGGTCGGTGGCGCCCGAGACCACCTGGCGCAGCAGCTCCGGGCCTTCCTCGAGGGCGGCCATGATCCGCCCCAGGCGCCAGCTCGGCGCCGCGGAAGTCTGGGCGGCGGCCTCGGCGACCGCGGTGAACAGGTCGCGATGCTTGAGCACCAGGTCGGCGAGATCGTCCCCGACCAGCGTCTCGTCGGCCATCGAGATCGTCGAGACGACGTTGACCAGCGGCCGCCGGAGCGTACGCAGCGGCATCACGCCGCTGTCGGCGAGCAGCCGCAGCGTCTCGAGAAGGTCCGAGACCGGCCGGGCGGGCCAGCGGACCCCCTCGCCGATCAGCCGGGCCGCGGTCGCCCACTGGCCCGCCTCGACCAGGCGCCAGCCCCACCGCTTGTCGCGCTCCAGCTGGTCGATCAGGTCGTCGTTGCTGGGATCGTCGAAGAGCCCGACCAGCTCGGCGACCAGCACCCGCGCGGGCTCGAGCGCCACCTGGTCGATCACCGACATGCCACGCAGCGCCCGGACGATCGCCATCCAACCGTCGGCGGCGAAGATCAGCGACGCATACTCCGCGCGCACCTTCGGGTCGCCGAGCTCGATGATCCGATGGGCACAGCGCAGCTCCTGCTCGAGATAGCTGATGATCCCCGCGGGCGAGTGCGACCTCGCGGTCATCGACCCCGGGCCGGGCCGGTCGCGATAGACGTAGACCGTCTCGGTGACGACGTCGAAGCGGGCCGTGGTCAGGGCGTGCACCATCGGCTCGATGTCGTTGGACCGGGACGCGTCGGGGAACGAGATGCCGGCCGAGTCCCAGAAGTCGCGCCGGAAGATCCGATTCCAGCAGGCCCGGTTGCGCAGCGCCGACGGCGCCTCGGCCAGCCTCACCAGGGTGCGCTCCTCGTCGAAGGCCGGCCACGCCCGCACCGGCCACCAGACCCGGTCGCTGAAGAGCTTGAAGAACCGGCCGACCACCATGTCCGAGCCGGTGGTCCGCGTCTTGCGCAGCATCGCGGCGTACGCCCCGCGCGGCACCAGGTCGTCGCCGTCCGCGAAGGCGAGGAAACGTCCCCGCGCCAGCGAGACGCCGTGGTTGCGTGCCTGTCCCCCGCCCTTGCCTGGTGAGCGGACCACCTTCAGGCGCGGGTCGCGCGCTGCGTACGCCTGGCCGATCTCGAACGTGTCGTCGCTCGAGGCGTCGTCGACGAGGATCACCTCCAGATCGATCGGCTCCTGCTCGGTCGACTGGTCGTCGAGGATCGAGGAGAGCAGCTCGCCGACCCACAGGCCGACGTCGTGCGTGGGGACGACGATGGAGAGCTCGGGCGTGGTCATCGGGTCTCCTCCACCTTGTCCCGGCCCAGCCCGTCGAGCAGCCGCAGATAGTCGCGCGACATGTCATAGGGCGTGTACGTCCGGCTGAACTCGTGCGCGGCACGATGCCGCTCCTCCTGCCCGTCGAGGGCCTCCAGGATCGCCGCCGCCAGCGCCTCCGGCTCGTCGGGCTCCGGGGCGTACGTCACCACCCACTCCTGGTCCGCGAACTGCCGCGCGACCGGGGTGTCCTCGGGGATGAGGGCGGTGCGGCCGAAGGTTCCGGCGGCCAGCAGCGACCCGGAGTTGAGGATGCGCCG
>NZ_JBOHDN010000136.1:0-11566 GCF_050699375.1 Nocardioides sp.
TCCGCGCCACACCCGGGCCGCCGCCCCGATAATCAGCCAGGTCTTTTCTCGATGGGTCCCGGTGTCCAGGACCGCGCAGCGGCCGGCGCAGCCGGCGGGCCGTAGGCCCGTCCTTGACTCCGGGGCCTATCGAGAACACCCTCCAGGAAAGGGTCGGCGGCCCACACCAACCCGCCGGCGCGAGCATTCCGGCAGGGAGGCCTCGACAAGCCCGACCACCGGAACCAAGGGAGGTCTCGACAAGCCCGACCACCGGAGTCGACCTGGTCTCGACAAGCTCGACCACCGGAGACCGAGAGATCGAGACCTGGCGATACCGTCCAGCCATGGAGCAATGGCAGACGCCGGCGGAGATCGTCGCGGCCCGAGGCCGGTTCGAGAAGCAGATCGAGGGATGGGTGCCACCGGCGGCGCACGGGGTGGGTCTCGTACCGTCGACAGCGCCGGCCCCGAGCGCTGAACACTTCCCGGTGGTCAACGCCTACGGGCACCGCCTGCCAGCGGTTGTGGTGGCGACGGTGGTGGGGCATCGCGGAGGGACCGCGGCATATCGGCTCACCAGGCAAGACCTCGAGCGGGCGATCGAGCTGATCACCCCCGCGGAGGCGTACGTCGAGTATGACCACCCCAACTTGTGGACCTGGCGAGACACGTTCCTGCCTGCAATCGACGCGGACCCCGAGGCGGAGGTCGTCGCGGTCTTCATCGGCGACGCGCCGGAGACGATCCCAGATCCGGCGATCGACGCGTTCCGGGCAGCATTCCCAGACGAAGCAGTCGCGATCACGGCGGCCACGGCGGGGGCGGCGGTCGTCAGAGAGATGTACGGCACCGAACTGAGCCATTTCGACAAGTCGCTGATCGACTTCGCGACCGAGGCGGACATCGCCTCGGAGAAGGCGATCCGGGAGGTGATCGCGACCTACCGCCCCGAGGACGCCTTCGAGGGCGAGGAGTCAGGCAGCGACGGCGACAGCGAGCGCAGATGGCTGGTCGACCCGCTCTGCGGCACTCTCAACTACGCCGCGCAGACCCCGCTCGCCGCGGTGAACGTCGCCCTGGTGACGCCCGACGGCGTCCGGACAGCGGTCTCGGCTGACCCGATCAGCGAGGAGACCTTCTGGACCGACGGCACCGACGCCTGGATTCGCAAGGGCGGCGGCGACACCGTCCTCGCCCCGACCCCACGCACCATGCTCATCGACATCCAGTGCGACGGCACGCCCGACGAGCCGTTCCTCGGCGGACAGCTCGTCGCCGATCCCGAGCTCCGCAAGAAGTTCGGCCCACGGGTGATGTCGACCACGCTCGCGCTGACCTGGGTCGCGGCAGGACGAAGGGCGGCGTACGTCACTGACGACCGCCTCACCGAGGGCGGTGGCCTCGAGGGAAGCGTCCACTTCACCGCGCCGATCGCGATCTGCCAGGCCGCCGGCTGCATCGTGACCGACCTCGAGGGCAACAGGCTCCACGAGGGCCGCGGGATGATCGCCGCGGCCGACGCCGCCACCCACCAGCAGGTGCTGGACCTGGTCCGCCCACACGTGGACGCCATGTCGAGCTGAGTCGAGTCAGGTCAGAGGACCGCTTGCAGGAACTGTTTGGTCCGTTCATGCGTCGGGTTGTTGAACATGACCTCAGGCTTGGCCTCTTCGATGACGCGACCTTCGTCGAACATCAGGACCCGGTGGGAGACATCCTGGGCGAACTGCATCTCGTGGGTCACCAGCAGCATCGTGATATCGGTCTCCCTGGCCACCTCACGCAGCACCTCGAGCACGTCGCCGACCAGCTCCGGGTCGAGCGCGGAGGTGACCTCGTCGAGCAGCAGGATCTCCGGCTCCAGCGCAAGTGCGCGCGCGATGGCGACCCGCTGCTGCTGACCGCCCGAGAGACTGCTCGGGTGAGCATCGACCTTGTCCCGGAGACCGACCTGGTCGAGCAGATCGACCGCCTTGGCCCGCGCCTCCTCCTTGGACTGGCCGAGCACGTGCACCGGTGCCTCGATGATGTTCTCGCACACCGTCATGTTGGGGAACAGGTTGAACTGCTGGAAGACCATCCCGATCCGCTTGCGGATGCGGGTGACCTCTTTGTTCGGCAGCTTCACCCGGCGGTTGCCGCGCTTGGCGTAGGTCAGCGGGTCACCGTCGACGTAGATGTAACCGCCGCTCAGTTCCTCCAGCGTCATCAGCAGCCGAAGGATGGTGGTCTTCCCGGACCCGCTCGGACCGATCAAGGTGACACGTTCGCCGCGTGCCACGGTGAAGTTCAGCCCGTCCAAGACGGTGTTCTTGCCGAACCTCTTGGCCACGTCCTCCATCACGATCCGTGGCTGGTCCCCGGTGGACGCGCCCGGGCTGGTGGGGTCAGTAGACAAGCTTCTTCTCCAACTTTCGCATCAGGACGGCCGTGGGGTAGCTGGCCGCGAGGAAGATCAGGCCGGCGACGGTGAAGACCTCGGTGTATTGGTAGGAGGCCCCGCCCAGCTGTTTGGCCTTGGCGACCATCTCGGGGACCAGGATGACGAGCAGGAACGGAGTGTCCTTGAACATCGCGATCGCCCAGTTGCCCAGCGACGGTAGCGTGGCCCGCAGCGCCTGCGGGATGATCACCGCTCGCCAGATCCGAGTCCGCGGCAACGAGAGCGCTGTGGCCGCCTCCCACTGCCCGAGACGGATCGATTCGATACCGGCGCGGTACGACTCCGCCATGTACGTGGAGTAGTGGACAGAGAAGACCGCGATCCCGATGATCATCCCGATGGTCTCGACGTCGGTCTCGGGAAACCTGCGATATCCGTCGAACGAGATGAAGATCGCCACCGCGAACAGCAGTTGCAGCGGCAACGGCGTCATTCGGATCACGTCGAGCACCCAGGTGAGCACCATCCGGACCGGCGTCGGCAGCTCTCGCTGGCCGATCGCCCAGATCAGACCCAGCAGGGCCGCGATGACCGAGCCGGCCACCGTGACCACGAGGGTCACCTGGAGGAACGCCATCAGCAACGGACCCACGGTTTCCAGCGCAAACTCGAGATCGAACTCCATCAGGCCACCGCCTCTGCTGTCGCGCGGGTCGTCCTGGTCTTGCTCGGGGCGAGCCCGAGGCGTCGCTGCGCGCGACGTTCGAGCAACCGCAGGCCGCTGGAGCAGCCGAGCGCGACCAGGTAGTAGAGCAGGAAGCCGACGCCGTAGGCGATCCAGAGGCCCACGTCGGGATCCTTACGCATCACCTCGACCCAGTAGGTGAGGTCGTGCAGACCGATCAACAACGCCACTGCGGTGCCCTTGATCAGCATCACCATCAGGTTGTTGAGACCGGGCAGCATCAGCCCCCAGGCCTGCGGCCAGATCACCCGTCGCACCGCCATCGCCCACGACATCGAAAGTGCTGTGGTGGACTCCCACTGCACCTTGGCCACGGCGTTGAGCGAGCCGCGAACCACCTCGGAGCCGTAGGCGCCGTAGTTGAGGCCCAGACCGATGATGCCGCACCACATTCCGGGAAGGTCGATCCCGAAGAGCGGGAAGACGTAGAAGAGGAAGAACAGCTGGACCACCAGCGAGGTGCCGCGGAAGAACTCCACGACGACTCGCGATCCCACTCTCAGCACAGCGATCGGGCTGATCGCGCACAGGCCCAGGAAGACAGCTACGACGAGCGCGACGACCGCCCCTCCTCCGGAGAGGGCCAGGGTTACCTGGACACCTTCCCAGAGGTAGGGGCTGTAGTCAGCTACTGCTTGCAAGAAGTCGGACAAGGCGTTCGATCAGTTCGCCGACTCGTACTCGTCCACCGTCGGCAGCTCTCCCTTGCAGAGCATGTCGGTGGTGATGTTCTCCGGCGGACGCTCGGCGTCGGTGAAGCCGAACTCGCCGAGCACGCTCTCGTACGCCTCGGTCGAACCAGTGATCTTTGCGAGCTCCTTGTTGTAGTCCTCGCGCAGCTGGGAGTCCTTGTCGCGGAAGACGGTGGCACCGGAACCGACCTGGACCACGTCGTCGACGACCGCCTCGAAGGAGTCGGTCGCCTCGAGACCCGCGTCCGGGTTCTCCTCGACCCACGTGCGGACCGAGATCCCGGTCAGCGCGAAGGCATCGGCCTGGCCGTTCTGGACCGCGGCGTAGCCGTCCTCGGCGGAGTTCACCGTGGTCACGCCGTCGATGCCGAGCCCCTCGGCGTAGCCCTGCTCGATGGCGCCGTTGATGACGGCGAGCCGGACGTCGGAGTCGGCGACGTCCTGCATGTTCTCCAGGCCCTCGGGGTTGCCCTTCGGAACAGCGAACGCCGTGGTGTACATGATCTCCGGATCGCCGAAGGATGCCTGCTCACAGCGCTCCGGCAGGATCGACATCCCGGCGCTGACCACGTCGTAGCGGCCGGCGTTCAGCCCCGGGATCAGACCGTCCCACTCCACGACCTCGGCCTCGACGTTCTCGTAGCCGAGGTTGGTGAAGATCTCCTTGTGAAGCGCAACGGTGGCGCCTGTCGGCTCGCCATCCTCCATGTAGGAGTACGGCTTCTCGCCGGCGATGGCGATCGTGATGGTCTTGCCGTCTTCTCCTCCGCTGCCACTGTCAGTGTCGCCGCCACAGCCGGAGAGGAGCAGAGTCCCGGCTGCGAGCGTGGCAAAGAGTGCGCGCGAGCCTCTTGTGCGCAGTCGCATGGTGTTGAAACCTTTCGATCGGGCGTGCGACGCGTCGACCGAGTCCGCCGCGTCGAGCTAAGACCTCGTGACCGTATGACGTCCTCGCCGACATCTCAACGGCTGTCGATCGCCGATCCGTGCGTCCTGGAGACAGTTTCCCCGCTCCGGTATTCCCGGGATGACCTGCGCAGACTAGGTCCCGTCCGATGCCGTTCGGACGGCCCGCACCACGCCCACGATCGACATATGTTCGTTACCTTATCGCGGCGGAACGGTCTCAGCGCTGCATCAGCGCGTCCATCGCGACCGCGACGGCTGCGGCGACACGGAAGTCGATACGCGGGTCGTGAACGTTGACGGTGTACTTGTCGCGGAACGCGAAACGGCGCTCGATCGAGATCAGCGGCTGGCCGTCCGAGGAGACGTAGTCGAAGTGGACCGGGAGGAAGTCGACGTCGGTGAAGCGGCGCAGGATGGCGACCAGCTGGTTGCGCTCCTGACCGGTGCCGGCGTAGCCCGGGCCCTCGACATGGAAGGTCGACCGCAGCAGGCTCTTGCCGAAGTCCTTGCGGAAGAAGCCCAGCCCCGCGCCGCTCGGGTCGGTGACGTCATAGCCGGCGTTGAGGTCCATCACCGCGCGCGCCTTGAACGCGAAGACCGGCTGCGACTTCGACTCGTCGGCGAAGAAGGTCACCTGCTCCTTGAACGCCAGCCGCTTCTGCTGCGCGAAGGCGAGCACCTGCCCCTCCGAGCCGTCGGCGTTGGCGGCCTGGGCGACGTACTTGTTGGCGAAGGGGGTGACCTTCTGGCGAAGGAAGAAGAGGGGTACGTGGTAGGGCTGCTGCGTCATGAGGCGCAACCTACCGCCGCCCCGGCCTCCGCGCAGGGATTAACGGGACCCGTCAGCGACGGCGGGCGACGAGATAGGCCTGCGGGGTCCGCTCCCAGTCCTCGGCGGATCGCACCACGGTCGCGGTGACCTCGAAGCCCGCCTCCTCGAGCAGCGCGCCGGTGGCCTCGACCGGGAGCCGGTAGCCGTCGAAGGTGACGTCGTGACCATAGGCACCGATGTGACGTACGTGCTCGTCCCCGACCTGGAACGCCGTCACGAACCGCCCACCGCGACGGGTGACCCGGGCGAGCTCCTCGATGACCGCGGGACGGCGCGCGGCCGGGGTGTGGATGAGCGAATACCACGCCAGTACGCCGGCGAGCTCGCCGTCACGGAGCGGCAGGCGCCCCATGTCGCCGACCTCGAACCTGAGCTCGGGATGCCTCTCCTTGGCCCGCGCGATCATGCCCGTCGACAGGTCGACGCCGAAGACGTCGAGACCCCGCTCGGCCAGGTAGGCGGTGATCCGCCCCGGCCCGCAGCCGATGTCGCCGACGAGCCCGCCACCGTCCTTGCGTACGTAGGCCGCGAAGGTGTCGAGGACGCCGGCGTCGAACGAGGTCTCGGTGAGCTCCGGGTCGACGATCTCGGCGTACGTCTTGGAGACCGTGTCGTAGGCGGCCCGGGTCTCGGTGACGTCGTAGGGCTCGGTCACGGCCACCTTCTCAAGAAGCCCGCGGTCATCACCATGACCGACTCGGCCGCGGGGAAGGTGGGGCCGTGGCGCCAGAACCCGTGGATCTGCCCGACGGCGCGGAACGCGACGACCTCGACACCGAGGTCGGCCAGCCGCAGCGCGAAGTCCTCGTTCTCGTCGGTGAGGATGTCACCCTCGGCGCTCACGATCAGTGTCGGCGGCAGGTTGCGGAGCTCCGCGTCGGAGGCCAGATAGGGGCCGAGATCGGGGTTGCGGAGGTCGGCCTCGGTGGCTGCGTACTGCTTCCAGTACCACACCGCCTCTTCGCTCCAGCCGTCCTCCATGGCGTAGCCCGGCGTGCTCATCGACGGGTCGAGGAACGGGTAGACGAGCACCATCGCCGCGAACGTGCCCGGGTTGCGCAGCGCCGCGACCAGCGCGAGGTTGCCACCCGCGCTGTCCCCGTGGACGTACGCCGGCAGCGTGCCCAGGAGCGGGTCGTCGCGCAGCCACTTGATGACCCTGTCGACGTCGTCGGGCGCGGCGGGATAGGGGTGCTCGGGAGGTCTGCGGTAGTCGACCGACAGCACCCTCAGCCCGGTCCGGTTGGCCAGCCGCCGGCTCGCGGTGTCGTGGACCTCGACATCGTTGAAGACGAACCCGCCGCCGTGCAGGTGGACGATCAGCCCCTCGCGTACGTCCTCAGGGGTGTAGAGCCGGCACGGGACGCCGCCGGCGTCGATGCCGGTGACCTCCGCGACCTCCTCCTTCGCCTCCGTCGCGGCCAGCTTGCGCGCCTGGTCGCGCTTGGCCGCGATGTCCACGTCCCATACCGGCGGGTCGGCCTCGCCGGCCTCGATCACTTTGCGGGCAGCAGGGAAGAGACGGACCATGTCAGAAGATTCCCACACCGTTGGTCGTGGTGCATGCTGAGTCGCATGACAGCGGCTGGGGTGTGGGGCACCTCCATCTACCTCATCGACCTGGCGGTGAAGGTCATCGCGCTGGGACTGGTGCCGAAGAACCGCCGTCCCGGGACCGCGATGGCGTGGCTGCTGGCGATCTTCCTCATCCCCGGAGTCGGCCTGGTCGGCTATCTGCTGCTCGGCCAGACCCGGCTCGACCGGCGCCGACACGAGCGGCAGCGGGCGCTCAACGAGGAGGTGACCCGGTATGTCGCCGGCCTGCCGAAGACGCCGCACCCGCAGTCGATCTCGCAGGTCGACGCGGCCACCATCGAGCTCAACGAGCGGCTCGGCTCCTTGCCCGCCACGACCGGGAACCGGATCGAGCTCATCGCCGACTACGGAGCCTCGATCGAGGCGATGACGGCGGCGGTGGACCGGGCCGAGGACCACGTGGACGTGCAGTTCTACATCACCGCCTGCGACCAGGTCACCGAGCCGTTCTTCGACGCCCTCGACCGAGCCACCGCCCGCGGCGTGCGCGTACGCCTCCTGCTCGACCATCTGGGATCGCGAGGCATTCCGGCCTGGCGCCGGCTCGTGAGACGGCTCGACGCCTCCGACATCGACTGGCGCCGGCTGCTCCCGATCGATCCGCTGCGTGGCCAGCTCCGCCGACCCGACCTGCGCAACCATCGCAAGCTCCTGGTGGTCGACGGCAGGGTCGCGTTCATGGGCTCGCAGAACCTCATCGAACCCGGCTACAACAAGCCGAAGAACCACAAGGCCGGCCGGGAGTGGGTCGAGCTGACCGCCCTGATCGAGGGCCCGCTGGTGAGAGCGCTGAACGTCGTCTTCGCCAGCGACTGGAACACCGAGACCGGCGAGCTGCTGACCTCCGAGCTCGCGGCGCCGGTGCCGCCGGCCGGCGACGTCACCGGCCAGATCGTGCCCAGCGGCCCGGGCGTCGACGCGGAGAACAACCTGCGCGCCTTCACCTCGCTCATCTACGCCGCCAGGGAGCGGATCTCGATCACGAGCCCCTACTTCGTGCCGGACGAGTCCCTGCTCTACGCCGTGACCACCGCCGCCCGGCGCGGCGTCGAGGTGGAGCTGTTCGTCAGCGAGGGCAAGGACCAGTTCATGGTCTACCACGCCCAGCGCTCCTACTACGAGGCGCTGCTGCGGGCCGGTGTCCGCATCTACCTCTACCCCAAACCCGCCGTCCTCCACGCCAAGCACTTCAGCATCGACGACGAGGTCGCGGTGCTCGGTTCGAGCAACATGGACATGCGCTCCTTCGCGCTCAACTACGAGGTCTCGCTGATGCTCTTCGACGGTGACCCGGTGGCACAGATGCGGAAGGTCGAGGACGGCTACCGGGCAATATCTCGCCAGCTGCTGCTCGAGGAGTGGCTCGCGCGACCGAAGGCCGCTGCGTACGTCGACAACGTGCTGCGCCTCACCGCCGCGCTCCAGTGAGCAGCGCGGGAGGAAACTGCCTCGCGGGGCGGCCGTCCTCGAGGACATAGGCTCCGAACCCATGCACATGAACTCCCGCATCGTCGCCGTGCTCGCGCTCGTCTGTCTCGCCGCCGCCGGGTGCGGCTCCCCGGAGGACGACGCCGCCGATGCGCCTGCGACTCCGAGCGCGTCCTCGACGCCGGCGAGCTCCGAGTCCGCGCCGGCCGAGACGCCGGCCGAGGGCGCGGCCTGCGGCGAGGGCCGCTACGCCGACTACTCTCCCGAGGCGGTGGCGGATGAGTGCTACGCCGACACCATCCTCTTCTTCCACGCACCGTGGTGCGTGGAGTGCCGTGGGTTCGAGGAGGCGATCAAGGCCGGTGAGGTCCCCGAGGGAGCGCAGATCCTGAAGGTCGACTACGACTCCGCGACCGACCTGCGCAAGAAGCACGAGGTGACGATCCAGTCCACCTTCGTACGCGTCGACCCCGACGGCGAACGCGTCAAGCTGTGGTCGGGCTACGGCCAGGACAAGTCGGTCGACGCCATCCTCGAGAACACCAAGTGACGCTGCTGGTCGCCTCGTTCCTCGCCGGGGCCCTCTCGGTGCTCGCGCCGTGCGTGGTGGCGTTCGTGCCGGCCATATTCTCCCGTGGGACCGGCGAGCGGCGCCCCTGGGTGGCGGTGGCGGCGCTCGGCGTCTCGGTGATCGTGTTCAGCGTCATGCTCAAGTCGACGACCCTGCTGATCGACGTGCCACCCAGGTTCTGGAGCGTCGTCTCCGGCGTGATCGTGGCTCTCTTCGGTGTCGTGATGGTCTGGCCCCGTCTGTGGGACGCGGTGGCGCTCCGGCTCGGCCTCGGATCGCGCGCCCAGGAGCGCCTCGCCCGCTCGAGCACCCGCGGCGGGATCGGCGGCGACATCCTCCTGGGCGCGAGCATGGGCCCGGTCTTCAGCGCCTGCAGCCCGACGTACGCCTTGATCGTGGCGGCAATCCTCCCCGCCGAGCCGTTGCGCGGGCTCGGCTACCTGATCGCGTACGTCGCCGGCCTGACGCTCCTGCTCGCCGCCGTCATGGTCGGCGGTCGGGCGCTGCTCAGCAGGCTCAAGTGGGCGATCGATCCGGAGGGCATCTTCCACAAGGTGCTCGGCATCGTACTGGTGCTCATCGGCGTCGCGATCGCGACCGGGCTGGACAAGGCCCTGCTCACTCTCCTGGTGGAGCAGGGCCTCTTCGACTGGCAGATCGGCCTCGAAGGTCAGCTGAGCAGCGACCAGTGACTGTCGGGCGTCGGTGACTCAGGGCGCCAAAATCCCGCCATGGCGGGATTTTGCGCGTCTCAGGCGCAAATCTGGGCCGCAGTTTCCCGCCATGGCGGGAAGTTGTCCGCGACAACGCCCGCGACGGCCGCAATCGATGGATCTGGGCTCAGTCGCCCGGACCGACTCGGCCGTACTCGAGGCGCTCGATCACCCCGGCGAGACCGGACTCGATGTAGGTGCGTTGGCGCCGGTCCAGTCCGTGGAGCACCTCGTGCCACGGCCCAAGACGGTGCCAGACAAGCGCCCGACGCTCCTCTTCGAGACTAGGTCGGTAGCTGCCACGGAGGCCCTCACGGAACGTCTCCGGAGTGCCGTTGAGTGTCCAAGCGAGGTCGATCGCCGGGTCCCGCAGACACGAGTCGGTCCAGTCGTGACACCGGAGACGCCACTTGCGTCGACCAGCAGGTGAGCCGGCCCAAGATCGCCGTGCGCAAGAGACAACGGTGTCGTGTGCCTAGATGATTGATGCACGGGGTGGCCGTCGCGAGCGGCGCTCGGCGCCGCGCTGGCAAGGCGCCGCCCTGAGGGAAGACTGGGCGTCTTGTGAAGGGCGGCAACGCCGCCAGCGTGGATGCCGGGTGCCGCGTAGCAGGTCAGACCCTGCATCAATCATCTAGTGGCCGCGATCAATCCGACACCTCGCTCGCGCAAGCCCGCCGGCAGCAGCGGGACGACCTCCGCCTCCATCCGCACCAGCACGCCGGCAAGGCTGTCGAACCTTGGCGCGAGACCGAGCTCCGCCAGATCCAGGTCATGAAGCAACCGTAGGAACCTGCCGACGGCCACTCCGTCGCGCCGGGTCAAGGCCGAGGGTGGCGCGGCGGCGCCCGGAACGATCCGGTGTCGAACCCGCCACGGACCGTCAGCGTCCGCTGGGACCTCGTACGGAACGGGCACGACGAGTGGCAGCAGCGGTGCGATCAGGGGCAGGAGTCGACACTCCCACTTCAGGCCGTCACGCACCTCCGGTCGCCGTGGTGTCCGGTCGATGAAGACGTCGTCGACGATCGCCGCATCGCTGTCCCAGCCGGGGTCAGCGACCGGCCTCCGGGTGCTCATCCGACCACGTCATCGGCACAAGGTCGAAGATCGCAGCCACCATATGACTGGGATCTTCGACCTTGTGTCACTCAAGCGAGAATCTCGCCGATCCGAGGGGCGATCTCGCGCAGGGCGCGGCCGCGGTGGGAGATGGCGTCCTTCTCCTCGATCGACAGCTCGGCAGACGTACGTCCGTCCTCGGTGTCGACCGCGACGAAAACCACGTCGTAGCCGAATCCGCCGTCACCACGGACCTCACGGATGATCCGGCCGTCCATGCGGCCCTCGACGACGAGCTCGCCGCCGTCCCAGACGAAGGCGATCGCACAAGCGAAGTGGGCGCCGCGCCGCTCGTCGGGGACGTCGGAGAGCTGAGCGAGGAGCAGCTCGTTGTTGCGGTCGTCAGACTTGGGGGGACCACCCCAGCGAGCCGAGAGAACCCCCGGCATCCCGTTGAGCGCGTCGACGCACAGCCCCGAGTCGTCAGCGACGGTCGGCAGGCCGGTGGCCGCGAACCCGGCCCGCGCCTTGATCAGAGCATTGCCCTCGAACGTCGGCGCGTCCTCGACCGGCTCGTCATACTGCGCGACGTCGTCGAGGCCGACGACCGAGACGCCGGGCACCAGCGGCGAGAGGATCCGGAACATCTCGCC
>NZ_JBOHDN010000137.1:0-8925 GCF_050699375.1 Nocardioides sp.
GTGGTCGCGCGCGAGGTCCTGCCGTCGCTGCGCGGCGCACCGGTGCTCGCCTCCGGGCTGGGCGACGACGCAGCCGTGCTCGGCGCCGCGGCCCTGGCCCAGGAGCTGCTCGGGCACGACCAGGCACCACTGATCGAAGGAAGGTTTCGATGATCGACCTGGAGCTGCTGCGCGGGGGGCTCATCGTCTCCTGCCAGGCCTATCCCGGTGAGCCGCTGCGGGACTCGGACGTGACCGCACGGACCGCTCGCGCGGTGGTCGAAGGCGGCGCCCGAGCTGTACGGGTGCAGGGCATCTCCGACGTACGCGCCACTCTCGCCGCTGTCGACGTCCCCGTCATCGGGCTGTGGAAGGACGGCGATGCCGGCGTCTTCATCACCCCGACCCTGCGGCACGCCGAGGCCGTCGCCGAGGCCGGAGCGCACGTCGTCGCGTTGGACGGCACCCGCCGGGTGAGGCCCGACGGGCTCACCCTCGCCGAGACGATCGCCCGGCTCAAGGCCGCACACGACGTCTTGGTGATGGCCGACTGCGGCTCGTCGGCCGATGCCCGCGAGGCCGAGGCGGCCGGGGCCGACATCCTCGGCACCACCCTGTCCGGCTACTCCGGCGAGCGCCCCAGGACCGTCGGCCCGGACCTCGAGCTGATCAGCCAGATCACCTCGGAGTGCTCCGCGCCCGTCATGGCCGAGGGGCGTATCCACCGGCCCGAGGACGCCGCGGCGGCGATGGCGGCCGGGGCGTTCTCCGTCTGCGTCGGCACCGCGATCACCCATCCCACCACGATCACCGGCTGGTTCCGCGAAGCCGTCGAGGGAGCGCACTGATGGAGGTCGTCATCCTTCCCGACGCGGCCGCCATCGGTGTCGCGGCCGCGGACCTGGTCGAGGACCTGCTCCGTGACCGTCCCGATGCCGTGCTGGGCCTGGCCACCGGCTCGAGCCCGCTGCCGACGTACGACGAGCTGGCCGGCCGCTGCGCTCACGGTCGGGTGAGCTTCGCCCGGGCGCGCGCGTTCACGCTCGACGAGTACGTCGGCCTGCCGCCGGAGCACCCCGCTGCGTACGCCCGGGTCATCCGTGACGAGCTGGCCGACCGGGTCGACTTCGGTGCCGAGGCCGTGGTGGGGCCCCGTGGTGACGCGGACGACGTGGTCACCGAGTGCGCCCGGTACGACGCCGCGATCCGCGAGGCCGGCGGCATCGACCTGCAGATCCTGGGCATCGGCACCGACGGTCATGTCGCGTTCAACGAGCCCGGGTCCTCGCTCGCCTCGCGCACCCGGGTCAAGACGCTGACCGAGCAGACCCGCGCCGACAACGCACGCTTCTTCGGCGGTGACCGCTCGGCCGTGCCCCGACACTGCATCACCCAAGGGCTCGGGACGATCATGGAGGCCCGGCACCTCCTCCTGGTGGCCACCGGCGCCGGCAAGGCCGAGGCGGTGCACCAGATGGTCGAGGGCGCGGTCTCCGCGCGGTGGCCCGCCTCGATCCTGCAGCTCCACCCCACCGTCACCGCCTTCATCGACGAAGAGGCGGCGTCCCGCCTCGAGCTCGGCGACTACTACCGCTTCGTGCAGCGTCACAAGGGCGGCGTGAACGCACTCGTCGGCAGCGATCCGCTCCCGTAGGGCGTCCTCCTCGATACATTGGCCGCTCCACGCGACGAGCAGGAGTCCGATGAGACGACGCAGCATGTCCGGAAGGCACGCGCTCGTGACGGGCGCGGCGAGCGGGATCGGCCGTGCGGTGGCCGAGCGCCTCGCCGAGGACGGTGCGGTGCTGCATCTGACCGACCTCCACGAGGTCGGTCTCCGGGCGACCCGCAAGGCGATCGAGGACCGTGGCGGCACGGTGGCGACGGCGCACGCGGCCGACGTATCCTCGATCGACGACGTACGTGCGCTGGCAGAGGTGGTGCACGCCCGGACGCCCGCGGTCGATGCCGTGCTCAACGTCGCGGGCATCGCCATCTGGGGCACCGTGGAACGGATGAGCCACGAGCAGTGGCGCTCGGTCATCGAGGTGAACCTGATGGGTCCGATCCATGTGATCGAGTCCTTCGTGCCGCCCATGATCGAGCACGGACGAGGAGGACATCTGGTCAACGTGGCCTCCGCAGCGGCGCTGATCGGGATGCCCTGGCACGCCGCCTACAGCGCGAGCAAGTTCGGCCTGCGCGGTGTCTCGGAGGTGCTGCGCTTCGATCTCGCCCGGCACGACATCGCGGTCACGCTGGTGACGCCGGGCGCCGTGGCCACTCCGCTGACGGGGAGCGTCCAGGTCGCCGGGGTGGACACCTCGACGCCGCAGTTCCAGCGACTGCGCGCCCGCTTCCACAAGCGTGCCGTCTCACCCGAGCATGCCGCCGAGCGGATCGTCGAGGGCATGCTCCGCGGGCGCTATCTGGTGCAGACCTCGCCTGACATCGCGATCCTGCACGGGGTGCAGAGGTATGTGCCGCCGGTCTACTCGCTGCTCATGGGCGCCGCGAACCGGCTGGTGTCCCGGATCCGTTGGGAGACGCGATGACGCGGTCACGACCCGTGCGGCCGGGGCGTCTGGGGGAGGTCGGGGTGGCCGCCTGGCTGCTGGCGCGGATCGCCGGCCGGGCGGCCGGGACGGAGCCGCTGAACCTGTTCCTCGTGCTCGGCCGCCACAAGCGGCTCTTCCGTGGCTGGCTGGCCTTCGCCGGCCTGCTGATGCCCGGAGGCCGGCTCCCCCGGGCCGACAGCGAGCTGGTCATCCTGCGGGTCGCCCACCTGCGAGGATCGACGTACGAGGCCCGTCAGCACACGCGCATCGGCAAGCGGGCTGGTCTGACCGACGTCGATCTCGAACGTCTCACCGAGGGCGCGAGCGCCGACGGCTGGACGCCGCGCCGCCGATCGATCCTGGTGGCCGTCGACGAGCTCGTCCATACGCGCACCGTCACCGACGCGACCTGGGACGAGCTGCGCGAGCACCTCAGCGAGCGCGAGGCGATCGAGCTGGTCCTTCTCGCCGGCCACTACGACATGCTCGCGGCCGCCATCGCCGCCCTCGGGATCGAGCTCGAGCCTTCGCGCGACCGGGCTCGATAGGTAGGCACAACGACGGCTCGCGGTCCGGTGCCTCAGGGGGTCGCGGACGCGCCGAGGAGCCGACCGAGGGCCGCGGACGTACGGGTCCGCCAAGTCTCGTCGGGGACGCCGCGCCGCAACGTCTCGGCGAGGTAGACCCCGAGGATCATCGACAGCACCAGGTCGGGTTCGACCTCGGCGGTGAGTGCGCCCCGGTCGAGGTCACCCTCGACCTGGGCGAGGACCGGTCGCAGGGCGCTGGCCAGAGCGGCGCGAAGCGCCGCGCTGAACTCGGGATCGGCGTCGGTGAGCACGGCGGCCACTCCACCGGGACCGATGGCGCGCTGGAGGACCTCCTCGGTGCTGGCGAGCACCCAGTCCAGCCGTTGCACGATGGTCAGGTGCTCGGGTGCCTCACCCTTGTCGGCGACGGGGCGCAGGGCCGCGGTGAGCAGCTCACGACGGTCCCGGTGACGCCGGTAGATCGTCGTGCGCGCGACGCCGGACCGCGCGGCGACCGACGCGACGTTCACGGCCTGGGGCCCGAGCTCGCGGAGGATCTCGGTCGCGGCGCGAGTGATCTGCTCGTCGGTGCTGGCCTGACGCGGCCGTCCTCGGGCCTGGGTCGCTTCGCGTTCCATGTCGGGAATATCCTTCCGGCGATTTACGATACAGTGAGTGTAGCGTTTATAAGTCCTCGAAAGGAGCCTCGCTGATGCCTGCTGATCTATACCTCGTCTGGTTCGTCATCATGGCCGTCGCCATCAACGTGATCATCTACATAGGTGTGTCCGCGACCTACTTCGGTGAGAAGCGTCGTGCCGAGAAGCGTCTTGCCGAGAAGCGTCGGGCGTACGTCGACGAAGGCGCGAGCGACGCTGCCGGGTTGCGGCCCGCGGCTCGTCGCAACGGCGACGGGGGTGTGCGGATGGTCGCCTCCTCACGGTCCACCACGTGAGCGGTTGAGGCCGCTCGTCGACGCCGCGGTTTCTCCGGCACCGCCGCATCGGGCACAGTGGTGCGGTGGGACCTGCGATCCGTGCCGCCAGCCTGCGGGGCTTCGTGCCGCTGGTGGAGCGGCTCGGCGGTGAGCCGTATCGGCTGCTCGCCCGGTTCGGCATCCCGGCCGACGCCCTCGATGCCGAGGACGCCTGGATCCCGATCACCGAGCACGATCTGATGCTCGACGCCGCGGCTGCCGAGCTGCGGTGCCCGGATCTGGGTCTGCGCCTGGCGGAGACGCAGGACCTGACGATCCTGGGTCCGCTGGCGGTCGCCATCCAGGCCTGCCCGACGGCGGCCGAGGCGCTGGAGACCGGATCCCGCTATCTGTACGCCCACAGCCCCGCCCTGCGGGTCGCGGTCGAACCCGATCCGCACCGGCGACCGGGCGTGGTGGGGCTGACCTACCGCAAGGACCTGCGCGAGTCGCCCTACTCACCCCAGGCGACCGAGCTCGGCCTGGGGCTCTTCTTCCGGATCGCGCACACGCTCGTCGGCGGGTTGTCGGGCCTGCGCTCGGTAGAGCTGCCTCACCAGCCGCTCTCGCCGGTGCGCCGCTACACCGACTATTTCGGCGCCGACGTGAAGTTCGGACGTACGACCGCGGTGCTCCGTGTCGACCGCCGGGTGCTCGACGAGGCGTTCGCCACCGCCAACGAGTCGATCCGGCTGCTCGCCCTCGACCACATCTCGCGGCGCTACGACGACCCGGCGCAACGAGTCTCGACCCAGGTCCGTGGGGCGCTCGCCGAGGTGCTCGGCACGAACCCGCCGGCGGTCTCGGCGGTGGCACGCCTGCTGGCCCTCCACCCACGTACGTTGCAGCGGCGCCTCGCCGCGGAGGGCACGAGCTTCGAGGCGGTCCTCGACGAGGTAAGACGTGACGCCACCCTTCGCCACCTGACCACGACGGCGATGCCCCTGGCCCAGGTGGCCACGTTGGTCGGGTTCACGGAGCAGTCGACGCTGAGCCACGCCGTACGCCGGTGGTTCGGGTGCACGCCGCGGGAGCTGCGGCGCGACGCGGCCAGGCCTGCGCTCACCGGGCCACCGTCGAGAACTTTGTCGCACTGAAACAAGTAATGGCGGTGGTCCGCAGACGATCATGGGGATCTAGGCAGGATCCACGAAGGAGCAGACCATGGCCACCAGAACCAAGACAGCCGCCGCTGAGACGGACACGATTCTGAGCGCGATCGGCGCCCGGACCATCCCCGAGCTCGACGGGGTGCACGAGGTCTGGCCACGCGGCGAGCGGCTCGCTGCCGTGCGCGATGCGGCCGCGGCGTACAAGGTCAGGTTCAAGGAGCAGGGCATCGTCCGCGCGGTGAAGTCGGTCGACGTCGCCGCCGCGCCGTACCCGGTCAAGTACGCCTTCCACGACGCGGTCTCGGTGCCGACCCTGCCGCTGATCTCGATGATCAACCGGATGATCGTCATCCAGTACGACGACTGGAACGGCACCCCGCGCACGCTCGTCTTCGAGCCGACGATGCCGGAGGGCTCGGCGGAGGCGCCGTTCTACAGCAACCTGCAGGCGCTGATGGACAAGGTGCCCGGCGCCAAGCTCATCGAGAAGCTCATGCTCGAGTACTACAACGAGCCCGACGAGGTGCTGGCCCAGCTCGGCCTGACGCCCGCTGACATCGACTTCTGCACCTTCGACCACCTGCACGTCCAGGACCCGCGGATGATCCTCGGGTCCACCGCGACGATCCCGGGCGAGACCGCTCCCCGCGAGCCGCTCTTCGGCGACGCGAAGATGCTGGTGCACACCCGCGAGCTGGCCACCCTGCAGTCGCTGCACCCGATGCAGTGGGCGTGGTACGTCGAGGACGGGCTCGAGGGTGTCGACCTCGAGAAGTTCGTGACCTTCGACGGCGACATCGAGCTGGGTCCTGGGATCGCGCTGCTGTGGACCCCTGGCCACACCGACGGCAACCACTCGCTGGTGATCAACACCCCCGACGGCGTCTGGGTCTCCTCGGAGAACGGCATCTCGCTCGACAACTGGCAGCCCGAGCTGTCGAAGATCCCGGGGGTCCGCAGGTACCACGAGCAGTTCGGCCGCGAGGTGTGCCCGAACGCCAACACCCTGGAGGACTCCCTCGACCAGTACGACTCGATGATCAAGGAGAAGACCCTCGCCGACCCGTGCAAGGACGATCCGCGCTGGCTGCAGATCCTGCCGAGCACCGAGCTGGCCCCATGGAAGCGGTTCTGGCCCGTCGTACCCACCTACCTCCACGGCGGGATCGACTACGGCCAGATCAAGGCGGGCCTGTGATGCGCGGGTCTGCGACGACCGGGACTCCCGGCGGGGCCGTCGTCACCGGTGCGGGTCGCGGCCTGGGCCGCCAGATCGCCGAGCTCCTCGCCGATCGTGGACACCAGGTGCTGGTCACCGACGTCGATGTCGAGAGCGCGCGGAAGGCCGCTGACGAGATCGGACGTGGTGCCACCGCCATGGCCGTCGACGTACGCGACGCCACCCAGGTGGAGGCGGCCCGGGACGCGGTCGTGGCCGCCGCCGGCCGGCTCGACGTATGGGTCAACAACGCCGGTGTGCTGTTCACGGGCCCGGCGTGGGACCTCTCCCCCGAGCAGCGGAGGCTGATCCTCGACGTCAACGCGCTCGGCACCATCAACGGGACGCTCGCCGCGATCGAGGCGATGCGCGGGACCGGAGGGCACGTCGTCAACATCGTGTCCCTGGCGGGACTGACCGCGGTGCCGGGCGAGGCGGTGTACGCCGCCTCGAAGCACGCCGCCATCGGGTTCAGCCTCAGCACGCTCCAGGACCTGCGTCTGGCCGGCATCAAGGACATCGACATCTCCTGCATCTGCCCCGACGGGATCTGGACGCCGATGCTCTACGACAAGCTCGACGACCCCGGCTCGGCGCTGTCGTTCTCGGGCAAGCTGCTCCAGCCCGAGGAGGTCGTAGCGGCGGTCGGGAACGCGCTCGACAAGCCTCGGCCGGTGACCACCATCCCGGCCTGGCGCGGGCTCGTGGCCAGGTTGGCCGACACCCTGCCGGCGGTCGGCCTCGCGGCGGCACCTCTGGTGGTCGCGCAGGGGCGACGTACGCAGCGCAAGCTCCTCCGCGACGGAACCTCGTCGTGACCCCGGGTCGGCGCCGGACACCTCTTGCCGAGGCGACGGGCCGACCCGGAGGATGATCCTCGAGCACCGGATGCCTCCGGCGCTCGAGAGGAGAAGACATGCAGCAGGTCAAGGCAGTCATCGCCCGCGCCAAGGGCGCACCGGTGGAGCTCGTGACGATCAACGTGCCCGATCCCGGACCGGGTGAGGCGGTGGTGAAGATCCAGTCGTGCGGGGTCTGCCACACCGACCTGCACTATCGCGAGGGCGGGATCAACGACGACTTCCCGTTCCTGCTGGGTCACGAGGCGGCCGGCGTGATCGAGGCGGTGGGTCCGGACGTGACCGACGTGGCGCCCGGCGACTTCGTGGTGCTCAACTGGCGCGCGGTCTGCGGTAGCTGCCGGGCGTGCAAGCGGGGCGAGCCGCAGTACTGCTTCGCCACCTTCAACGCGACCCAGAAGATGACCCTCGAGGACGGCACCGAGCTGTCCCCGGCGCTGGGCATCGGCGCCTTCGCGGAGAAGACGCTGGTCGCCGCCGGGCAGTGCACGAAGGTCGACCCGGAGGCTCGGCCCGCAGCTGTCGGCCTGCTCGGCTGCGGTGTGATGGCCGGGCTCGGCGCCGCCATCAACACCGGCGGCGCGACCCGCGGGAGGTCGGTGGCGGTCATCGGGTGCGGAGGCGTCGGGGTGGCGGCGATCGCAGGTGCGGCGCTGGCCGGGTCGAGCCCGGTCATCGCCGTCGACATCGACGCCAAGAAGCTCGAGCGGGCGGCGGCCATGGGCGCGACACACACCGTGGACTCATCGCAGACCGATCCGGTCGAGGAGATCCGGCGGATCTGCTCGGAGACGTACGAAGGTGCCGAAGGCGCCGACATCGTCGTCGAGGCGGTCGGTCGTCCGGAGACCTGGAAGCAGGCCTTCTACGCCCGCGACCTGGCCGGCACCGTCGTGCTCGTCGGCGTGCCCACGCCGGACATGACGGTGCCCGAGATCCCGCTCATCGACGTCTTCGGCCGTGGCGGCGCGCTCAAGTCGAGCTGGTACGGCGACTGTCTCCCCAGCCGCGACTTCCCGATGCTCGTCGACCTCTACCAACAGGGACGTCTCGACCTCGACGCCTTCGTGAGCGAGGAGATCGGGATCGAGGACATCGAGGCGGCCTTCGAGAAGATGCATCGTGCCCCTGATGGGCAGAGTGTGCTGCGCTCGGTGGTGGTGCTGTGATGGGCGTACGCGTCGACCATGCGGTCACGAGCGGCACCTTCAGCCTCGATGGCGAGACGCACCAGGTGGACAACAACCTCTGGGTGGTCGGCGACGATCAGGAGTGCCTGGTCATCGACGCGCCGCACTCGGTGGAGGACATCTTGGCTGTGGTCGGTGGCCGCACCGTGAAGGCGATCGTCTGCACCCACGCCCACGACGACCACGTACGTGTGGCGCCGGCGTTGCGCGAGGCCGTCCGAGCACCGATCCTGCTCCACCCCGACGACCGGCCGCTGTGGGAGCTCACCCACCCCGACGAGCTGTGGGACGCCGACCTGTCCGACGGGCAGGTGATCGAGATCGGAGGCACCGACCTCACCGTTCTGCACACGCCCGGTCACGCGCCCGGGGCGGTCTGCCTCTCGGCTCCCTCCCTGGGATGCGTCTTCACCGGCGACACGCTCTTCCAGGGCGGACCCGGCGCGACCGGGCGCTCGTTCAGCGACCGGCCCACCATCGAGGCGTCGATCCGGGCCAAGC
>NZ_JBOHDN010000138.1:0-8796 GCF_050699375.1 Nocardioides sp.
AGAGTATGATGATGGTATGAGCACTCCCAAGGTGCGTAAGACCATCACCCTCGACCCCGACCTCGTCGCGGAGTTCGAGGGCGATCCGGCCGCGCTGTCCGCGACCGTGAACGCTGTCCTCAGGGCCGAGAAGCGACGGCGTGACGACCAGGCCGCGCTCGCGGCGTACGTTGCCGATCTCGTCGATACGTATGGGGAGCCCGATCCCGAGACGCGGGAGGCAGTGGCTGCGGTCTTCGACTCGGTCCGCGCTGACGATCCAGCCGGCGAGACTGGTCGGATGTCGGCGTGAGCCTGGTTCTCGACTCGGAAGCGGTCTCGCGACTCATCGCGGCAGGCGGCAGCCACGTCGGCACCGGCGAGGAGCGATTCCAGCAACCCGGGAAGGATCCTGGCGCGGTGCTGGTCGCTGCCCTCCAGGAGGCCGCCCGACGAAAGCTACCGCTGGCAACGACTGCCGCAGTGCTCTCCGAGCAGTATCGAACCAGCCACGCGGCAGCGGTGAGCTCGTTCCTCGGCCGCAACCGGCACATCAAGGTCGTCGCGACCGACGAACGGCTGGCCCCTGTCGTCGGTCGCATCCTGTCCCGGGCAGGGCGCGGGTCCGCGGACCACGTCGACGCAACAGTTGTGGCCACCGCCGGACTCAGCTCCAGCGCTGGAGCGGTTATCGCGACCAGCGACCCTGATGACATCGAGAATCTCCTCGACGCCTCGGGGTTTCCGCGGGTTGGCGTCATCTCGCTGACCTGAACAGCGCCTGCCTGTGGTCGAGAAGCCGGCATCAGCGATCTGTGCTGAGACCTTACGAACTCAGGGCATGAAACACAATATGATTGATCGTCTTTCATGACTTAGCGCGTGGAGACTCCGATCACAACGCGCGAACGCAGGGAAGACACGTATCGGTCCGGACGTTCAGAGTCCTGAACCGCGTCAACCCCTGGAGAGGCTCCTCGTGTCCACCGCCCCCACCGCACCCGCCAGACGGCGGCTGCCGCTTCCGTCCTTCTCGGTCCAGATCATCCTGGGCCTCGTCCTCGGCGTCGCGCTCGGCGCGGTCGCGCGAGCGATCGGCCCCGGGGCCGGCGACGAGGCCAACTGGCTGACGACGACGCTGGCCACGATCGGCGACTCGTTCGTGTCGCTGCTGAAGGCCGTCGTCGTACCTCTGGTCTTCACTGCCATCGTCGCCTCGATCGCCAACCTGCGTACGGTCAGCAACGCAGCCCGGCTCGCGGGCCAGACGCTGCTGTGGTTCGCGATCACCGCGTCGATCTCGGTCGTCATCGGCATCGGGCTGGGGCTGCTCTTCCGGCCGGGGAGCAACACCGCGGTCAGCACCTCCGACGCGGCCGAGGCCGGCGCTTCCGCGTCGTGGCTCGACTTCCTCCAGGGCCTGATCCCCGGAAACTTCCTCGGCCTCGAGGCGTCGACCAGCGTCGAGCAGGCCGGCGGGAGCCCCCTCGCGGAGACCGCGCTGAGCTTCAACGTGCTCCAGGTGCTCGTCGTCGCGCTCGCCATCGGCATCGCGGCGCTCAAGACCGGCGAGAAGGCCGAGCCCTTCCTCGCCTTCAACCGCTCCTTCCTCGCCATCGTGCAGAAGGTGCTGTGGTGGATCATCCGACTGGCCCCGATCGGCACACTTGGCCTGATCGGCAACGCGGTCGCGTCCTACGGCTGGGACTCGCTCGGATCGCTGGCCTGGTTCGCGGTGGCGGTCTACGTCGGTCTCGCGCTGGTCCTGTTCGTCGTCTACCCGGTGCTGCTGCGGGCCAACGGTCTCAACCCGCTCGCCTACTTCCGCGGCGCCTGGCCGGCCATCCAGCTCGCCTTCGTCTCGCGCTCCTCGGTGGGCACCATGCCGGTGACCGAGCAGGTGACGGTCAAGAACCTCGGCGTCCCGCAGGAGTACGCCTCGTTCGCCGTCCCGCTGGGCTCGACCACGAAGATGGACGGCTGCGCATCGATCTACCCGGCGATCTCGGCGATCTTCGTCGCGCAGATCTTCGGCATCGACCTGGGCCTCACCGACTACCTGCTGATCGCCTTCGTCTCGGTCGTCGGCTCGGCCGCGACCGCCGGCCTCACCGGCGCCGTCGTGATGCTGACGCTCACGCTGTCGACCCTCGGCCTGCCACTGGCCGGCGTCGGCCTGCTGCTCGCGATCGACCCCATCCTCGACATGGGACGTACGGCCGTCAACGTCGCCGGGCAGGCGCTCGTGCCGACGATCGTCGCCAAGCGCGAGGGCATCCTCGACGTCGACCGCTACCGCTCCGCCTCCGCGGCCGGGCTGTTGGCCGACGAGGAGCCCGCCAAGGAGCCCGTCGCCGCCTGAGGCCCGGGGGACGAGCGCCAGGGGTAACACGGTGTTCGCACGGGTAGCAGCCCGCTGCAGCCCGCTGCTACCCGATGTAACACCGTGTCACCCCTGCGGCGGCTGACCGGTCACGCCGGGTAGGGGACGTCGGCACGCGCGACCCGTAGGGCCTGCGCCCACCAAGCGAGCTGGGTGAGCATCGCCTTGGCGTAGACGGCCGAGTCCGGGTCGCTCAGCCGGCCGTCCTCGTCGAGCCGCTCCCAGTAGCGAGGAAAGGCCAGGCGCGCCTGGATCGTGTGGGCATGCAGCTCGGTGAGCACGTTCTCCAGATGCAGCGCGGCGTGACGGCCACCGCTGTCGCCTCCGTAGGAGACCAGCGCGACCGGCTTGGCCTGCCACTGGGTGAAGTGCCAGTCCAGCGCCGACTTCAGCGAGGCCGGATAGCTGTGGTTGTACTCGGGCGTGACGATGATGAAGCCCTCGGCGGCATCGAGGGCGTCGGTCAGGTCGGCCTGGCCGTCGGGCCGCGGATAGTCGGCGCCGGCGGCCTTCGGCGACTCGGCGGGCAGGGACAACGGGATGTCGTGGTCGGCCAGGTCGATCAGCTCGACCGTGAGGCCGCCGTACGCCTCGGCCTGCTCGGCCATCCAGGAGCCGAAGATCGGACCACCTCGGCCTTCGCGGACGCTGGCGGTGATGACTGCGATTCGTAGTGGTGTGTTCATGGCATCCAGGTTCGTCGGGATCGGCAACCGGCGGGAGACCGAGCCCAGGCTGGCCCCGGCAGGGCCACCCTCACCGACCGGCTGCGCCGTAGGCTGGATGCCATGCCTGCCAACCCGGGAGCCCTCGGCTCGTTCATCAGGGACCGCCGGGACAAGACCACGCCGGAGAGCGTCGGTCTCCCGCTTGGCGTACGCCGACGCGCCCCTGGTCTGCGGCGGTCCGAGCTGGCCACGCTGGCCGGGATCAGCGTGGAGTACCTGGTCCGGATCGAGCAGGGCCGCGACCACCACCCCTCACCACAGGTGCTGCGGGCCATCGGCGACGCGCTCCGCCTCGACGCCGCCGCCCACGAGCACCTGCGCACCCTCGCGATGGCCTCCAGCGGAGAGTGCCTCGGACCCTTCTCCTCCGGTCGTGACGTACGTCCCGGCGCGCGGACACTGGTGGAGCAGTTCGAGCCCGGCGTCGCGGTGCTCACCAACCGGCTCGGCGACCTGCTCGCCCAGACGTCCACGTTCGACATGCTCGCCCGGCCCCTCGGGCTGCTCGACCACGCGGAGCCCAACGTGACCGCGTACGCCTTCCTCCACCCGCGCGCCCGCGAGGCGTTCCCCGACTGGGCGCGGGTGGCCGACGACTTGGTCTCGAACCTCTACCGCGGCCCCAATCCCGCGGCCGCGCGGATGATGATCGAGGCGATGTCGGAGCAGGCGGGACCGGAGTTCATCGACCGGCTGCGCCGCCACGACCCGCCCCACGGCGGCGTCTGGCGCTGGCTCCATCCCGAGGCCGGCGAGCTGCGGTTCGACGTCGAGGAGCTCGAGCTCCCGGCCGCCGACAACCAGCAGATCCAGGTCCTCATACCGGCCGACGAGGCGACCGCCGAGGCGATCGACGCGATGCGGCGGCGCCGCTCGGGCGCCCTGCGCGCGGTCTGAGCCGACGTCCGCAAAAGGCGAAGTGCCCCGCGACCGGATCCCGGTCGCGGGGCACTCAGCTTGTGACGTACGTCAGAGGGACTGCAGGATCTCGCGAGCGAGAGCAGCGGTCTCCGACGGGGTCTTGCCCACCTTGACTCCGGCGGCCTCGAGGGCCTCCTTCTTCGCGGAGGCGGTGCCGGCGGAGCCGGACACGATCGCGCCGGCGTGACCCATGGTCTTGCCCTCCGGCGCGGTGAAGCCGGCGACGTAACCGACGACGGGCTTGGAGATGTTCTCCTTGATGTAGGCCGCGGCACGCTCCTCGGCGTCACCACCGATCTCACCGATCATGACGATGACCTTGGTCTCGTCGTCCTTCTCGAACGCCTCGAGGGCGTCGATGTGGGTGGTGCCGATGACGGGGTCACCGCCGATGCCGATGGCGGTGGAGAAGCCGAAGTCCTTCAGCTCGTACATCATCTGGTAGGTCAGCGTGCCCGACTTCGAGACGAGACCGACCGGGCCCTTGCCCGTGATCGTGTGCGGGGTGATGCCGGCCAGCGACTCGCCCGGCGTGATCACGCCAGGACAGTTCGGGCCGATCATCCGGGTTGCCTTGCCCTGCAGGTAGGACCACACCTCGGCGGTGTCCTGCACCGGGACACCCTCGGTGATGATCACGATCAGCGGCATCTCGGCGTCGATGGCCTCGATGGCGGCGTCCTTGGTGAACGCCGGCGGCACGAAGAGGACCGACACGTCAGCGCCGGTCTCCTTCATCGCCTCCGCCACGGTGCCGAACACCGGGAGCTCCACGTCGGCGCCGGAGGCGTCCTTGTGGGTGACCTTGGTGCCGGCCTTGCGAGCGTTGACGCCACCGACGATCTGGGCGCCCGAGTCGAGCATCAGGGCGGTGTGCTTCGCACCCATGCCGCCGGTGATGCCCTGGACGATGATCTTGCTGTCCTTGTTGAGGTAGATGCTCATGTTTCTCTGTGTCCTCTTTCCTGGCCCTGACCTCAGGCGTTGGCCAGCTCGGCAGCCTTGTCGGCGCCGCCGTCCATGGTGTCGACGATGGTGACCAGCGGGTGGTTGGCCTCACGGAGGATCTGGCGACCCAGGTCCACGTTGTTGCCGTCCAGGCGAACGATGAGCGGCTTGGTCGCCTCGTTGCCGAGGATGTCGAGCGCGCCGACGATGCCCTTGGCGACCTCGTCACAGGCGGTGATGCCGCCGAAGACGTTCACGAACACGGACTTGACCTGCTCGTCGTTCAGGATGACGTCGAGACCGTCGGCCATGACCTGCGCGTTGGCGCCGCCACCGATGTCGAGGAAGTTGGCGGGCTTGACCCCGCCGTGCTCCTCGCCGGCGTAGGCGACGACGTCGAGGGTCGACATGACCAGACCCGCGCCGTTGCCGATGATGCCCACCTGGCCGTCGAGCTTGACGTAGTTGAGGCCCTTGTCCTTGGCCTTCGCCTCGAGCGGGTCCTCCTCGTCACGGATGACGAACTGCTCGTGGTCCTCGTGGCGGAACTCGGAGGCGTTGTCGTCCAGCGACACCTTGCCGTCGAGCGCCTCGAGCTTGTCACCCTCGAGGCGAGCCAGCGGGTTGACCTCGACGAGCGTCGCGTCCTCCTCGGTGAAGACCGTGTAGAGGCTCTGGATCATCGCGACGGCCTGCTCGAAGACCGGCTCCGGGAAGCCGCACTCGGTCGCGATCTCGCGCGCCTTGGCCTCGTCGACACCCGTGCCGGGGTCGATGCCGATCTGCTTCACGGCGTCGGGGTTGGTCTTGGCGACCTCCTCGATCTCCACACCACCCTCGACGGACGCGATGCAGAGGTACTGCCGGTTCGATCGGTCCAGCAGGAAGGAGAAGTAGTACTCCTCCACCGGCGGGGTCGCCGGCGTGATCAGCACCCGGTTGACCCTCAGGCCCTTGATCTCCATGCCGAGGATGTTCGAGGCGTGCTCGAACGCCTCGTCCGCGGTCTTGGCCAGCTTCACGCCCCCGGCCTTGCCACGGCCACCGGCCTTGACCTGCGCCTTGACGACGCAGAAGCCGATCTCCTCGGCGGCCTTCCTGGCTTCCTCAGCCGTCTCGACGACGACACCTTCGGTCACGGCGACGCCGTGCTTGGCGAAGAGCTTCTTCGCCTGGTACTCCATGAGATCCACTGATCCACCTGGTCTGTGTGTTGCGGTACGGGGCGGCGTACCGCATGGATCAGCGGTCGACGCCCACGTCTTCAGATGTGTCCGTCCAGCACCTTAGACCCCGTCATAGCCGGGTTACGAGCCCAGGGCCCACGACGTGACGTACGCCACTAGCGGGTCACCAAGCCGGACACACCGCAGATATACCAACAAATCGGCAACCGCGAGTAACAGAGCCTCGGGGCTACGCAGCGGGCCTTGTTTGACCTCGTACGCGGCGGCCCAGCGTTCATGGATCGATGGGTTTCGACACCGTATAGAGGCTCAAATCGACCGAAGACACGCGTTTCGCGTGGAATAAAGAGCCCGCAATCGAGTTCCGAATCTGATGGATTTACGCAGATCAGCGACGGATTCCACGGTCGCCGAAGGTGAAATCAGCGACACGGGCGTGCCACATTTCTTGACCGCGCCTTCCGGTCCGTTACAGTCGTGGCTCGCCGTCTGAACCCTCGAACAGCGGAGATATGAACTGATGGGCAACCACCGAGCCGACGTCACAAGTGACAGTCCGCGTTCGGTCACCCCTTCCCCCGGAGCAACCACGAGCAACAGCTACGTCGGGAAGCGGCGCGCAGCGCCGGCGACCGACAGCCCTGCTTCAAGGCCTGCACCGCGAGCGACCGGATCGACCTCCTACGTCGGGAAGCGGCGCGCCGCGCCGTCCCCCGCCGTCGGGACCGCGAAGCCATCCCCCATTTCTGAGACCCCTGAGGAGCCGGTCGCCAAGGCCCGGCCCAACCGGGTGGTGCTCGAGCCGACCGGCAAGCTGCCGGTCGTCGGGTCCCTCCGCCAGGCGGCTCCCCTCGACAAAGAGGCCACCGACGGCCGCATCTCGACCGGCGAGCTTCGTGCTCTCGTCGAGGGCGACGGCGGCGGCTCCTCCCCCTTCCCGGCCAAGTTCCCGACGCCGACGGCTTCCCCGAAGCCCGCGTCCACGCCGATCGTGCCCGTGCAGCGCCGTGCGGCCCAGATCGACCCGGTCCTGGCCGACCTGCTCTCCTCGATGGGCATCGACCCGGACAAGGTGACGCCCGACGTGCTCGAGGATCTCGGTGTCGGGGGCATGACGACCTCCGAGCTCACCAAGTTCCTGACGCAGCCGACCAAGCGCCCGCCGTTCAAGTCCATGGCGAGCAAGCCGGTCTCGACCAAGACGCCGCCTCGCGGCGTTCCGGCAACGCCCGCACCTCCCGAGCCGGCTCGTCCGGAGCCGGTAGCACCCGCGGCGCCCGCTGCGTCGGTCGTCCCGGAGCCCACCTTCGAGGCGCCCGAGCCGACCCACACGCCGAAGCCGCTGCGGATGGCCAACACCTTCGCGCCGCTGACCGGCAAGCTCCGCGCCGTACGCAGCGCCCGTCCGGTCTCCGCCCCGCTGATCGCCGCTCCTCCGGTGGCGCCGTCGGTGCCCGCCTACGAGGCCCCGGTCGAGCACGAGGCCAAGGAGCCGCGCGGGTTCCAGGAGGCGTACGACGCTCCCCCGTCCTCCTTCAAGATCGACACGACCTCTTTCCCGGCGCCGCCGGTGTCGCTGCCCGAGCAGATCGACTTCGACTCGATGGCGATCGACCTCCCGGCCGAGTCCTACCCGGTCGACGCGCCCTACTACGAGGAGCCGCGGGCCGACGAGGCGTTCTACCAGGACGCCTATGCCGAGGGCTACGGCCCGCAGCAGTCCGAGGCCTACTTCCGCGCGGAGACCGGCAGCATCGACCTGCCGAGCATCAGCGAGATCGCGACCTACCGCCCCGAGCTGAACGAGCACCCGGCGGTCGAGACCACCGGCACGATGGTCGGCATCGGCGGTCCTACCCGGCCGCGTACGCGTCGGGCCACCGCCGCAGCCGCCGGAGGTCGCCCGACGGTCCCGCTGACTGCTGGTGCCGCCGCCCTCGCGGCTGCCATCGGCGGCATCGCGCTGACCGGCGGCCCGACCATGGTCGCCGCTGACGACGTACGTCTCGTCGGCGCCACGGCGCTCGGTGGCGACAGCGAGATGGTCGCGGTCGGCGACCGCAAGGCGACAGTGAGCCGCAACGACGAGCGCTCCGAGGCCGACACCGCGGCGAGCGACCGCGAGAAGGCACTCCAGGGCATCGACGTCCAGGCCGACAAGCAGGACAAGTTCCTCAAGTCCAACATGTGGGAGCTCCCGATCGCGGCGGGCACCTACCGGATCACCGGCACCTTCGGCTCCTCCGGTGCCAACTGGTCCAGCACCCACACCGGTCTCGACTTCGCCACCTCCTACGGCACCCCGATCCACGCGGTCTCCCGCGGCACGGTCACCTCGACCGGCTGGGACGGTGCCTACGGCAACAAGACCGTGATCACGATGGATGACGGTACGGAGCTGTGGTACTGCCACCAGAGCGACTTCGGTGTCGAGGTCGGCCAGACCGTCTCCCCCGGCGAGACCATCGGCTACGTCGGCTCGACCGGTAACTCCACGGGCAACCACCTCCACCTCGAGGTCCGCCCCGGTGGTGGTGACGCCGTCGACCCCGACAGCGCTCTCAACGAGCACGGCGTAGACCCGAGCTGACGCGCTCAGCGCGTCAGCTCAGCACAGAGCCGAGTCGGCGCAACTGCAACAGAGCCGAGT
>NZ_JBOHDN010000139.1:0-8340 GCF_050699375.1 Nocardioides sp.
ACAAGGCCCAGTTCTCCGCGCTGCTCTCCGAGCGCGGCGTCGCCAACGACGACACCGTGGTGCTCTACGGCGGCAACAACAACTGGTTCGCGGCGTACGCGTTCTGGTACTTCAAGCTCTACGGCCATCAGGACGTCAAGCTCCTCGACGGCGGTCGCAAGAAGTGGGAGCTCGACTCCCGCGAGCTGACCGACGAGACCGTTGCCCGCGAGGCGACCAGCTACACCGCGCAGGATCAGGACCACTCGATCCGCGCCTTCCGCGACGAGACCGTCGAGGCCATCGGCGTGAAGAACCTGGTCGACGTACGTTCGCCTGACGAGTTCGCCGGCCGCCTCCTCGCTCCGGCCCACCTCCCGCAGGAGCAGGCCCAGCGCGCCGGGCACATCCCGACCGCGGCCAACGTCCCGTGGTCGAAGGCCGCGAACGACGACGGCACCTTCCGCTCCGACGATGAGCTCAAGGAGATCTACTCCGAGGCCGGCGTCGACTGGAGCAAGGACACGATCGCCTACTGCCGCATCGGCGAGCGCTCCTCGCACACCTGGTTCGTGCTCAAGGAGCTCCTCGGACAGGAGAACGTGAAGAACTACGACGGCTCGTGGACCGAGTACGGCTCGCTCGTCGGTGTCCCGGTCGTCACCGGTGACGAGCCCGGCTCTGCTGATGGGGGCAACTGAGCATGTGCGGAGCAACTGAGGGCGGGCTCTCGCTCGCCGGCGTCGATGTCGCCAAGGAAGCTGTCATCCAGGGTCAGGTGCTGCGTGACGGTACGCCGGTCCAGGGCGCGTACGTGCGCCTGCTCGACCGCACCGGCGAGTTCACCGCCGAGGTGCCCACCTCGGCCACCGGCCACTTCCGGTTCTTCGCCGGCGACGGCGAGTGGACCCTGCGTACGCTCGCGCCGAAGGCGGACCCCGTGGACAAGCTGGTCCACGCCGCGGTCGGCAACGTCGCCGAGGTGACGATCCCGATCGGCTGACGATCCCTGACGTGGGAGTCCCGGTGTCACTGGTTGACACCGGGACTCCCACGTCGTTTTTCGGTCCGTTCGTGGAGATCTTGCGGCCAATCTGACATGTGACGATAGGTTGTCCTCATGTCTGGACTGCTTGTGACCGTTGCGCCGACCGGGGCGGAGACCGCGAAGGAAGACTGCCCGCAGCTTCCGACGACGCTGGAGGAGCTGGTGGCCGCGGCCGTCGAGTGTGAGGAGGCCGGCGCGCGGATGATCCATGTCCATATCCGCGACGACGCGCACGCTCCGACGCTCGACATGGGGAGGCTGACCGAGACTGTCGACGCGCTCCACGAGAAGACCGAGCTGATCGTGCAGCTCTCCACCGGTGGCTCGGTCCACGATCCGCTCGACCAGCGGCTGAAGGTGCTCGACGCCGGGCCGGACTCCTGCTCGCTGACCATGGGCACCACCAACTTCGGCGACGACGTCTTCTCCAACCCGTGGCCGTTCATCACCGAGCTCTACCAGCTCACCCAGGAGCGCGGCGTGGTGCCGGAGTTCGAGCTCTTCGACCTGGGACACGTCGCCGGGCTGCAGCGCCTGCTGGGAAAGTACGGCCTGCCCGCCGGCGGCAAGGTCCACGTCGACTTCGTCATGGGCGTGCCCGGTGGCATGCCCGGCACCTCTGCCGCCCTGGTCGCCGGCGTCGCCGCGCTGCCACCGGAGGTGACCTCGTGGTCGGCGACCGGCATCGGCCGCACCACCCTCCCGGTCATGCTCACCTCGCTGGCCATGGGCGGTCATCTGCGGGTCGGCATGGAGGACGTACTCACCCTTTCGAAGGGTGTCCCTGTCGACTCCAACCGTCAGCTCGTCGAGCGCGCCGTCGAGGCCGCCGCAGTCTCTCAGCGCGAGCCGCTGAGCACCGAGGAAGCCTGGGCCCTCCTGGGTCTCAAGCTGTAGCTGCCGATGCGCCGACTCTCGAAGATCAGGATCGTGAAGGTCGTCGTCCCTGGGGCCCGTCACCGGTGAACGGGAGACTGTCCAGCGTGAGCGCTGTTGGTGGGGGCAGCGGTTCGCGCGTCGCGTCGGCACGGAAAGACTGGAGCAGGTAGGCCACCAGGCGCCGGGAGGCCGCGGCGTCGTCCGGTAGGGCGGCCACCAGGCCGCAGTGTGCCAGCATGACGACACCGAGGTCGGATGGGTGGAAGTCGGCCCGAAGCGCACCCGCCGCCTGGGCCCTGTGGACCAGGGTCATGATGCCGTGCTCGGCGTGCTTCCGGGACTGCGCGTGCTCGGCGGTGCTGTCCGGGAAGGCTGCGAGAAATGCGGCCGGGAAGCCTCGTTCCTTCCGCTGGAGGTCGCAGACCGTCTCGACCAGCAGTTGGAATCCCTGCCATGGGTCGGGGACGGCCAACGCGTCGGTGAGTGCCCGCCCACAGGTCTCCATCTGCTCCTCGAACGCGCCCTGGACGAGGGCGTCCCGAGTCGGGAAGTGCCGGTAGAGCGTCGCCACGCCGACTCCGGCCCGCCGGGCGACGGTGGCCATCGGGGCATCGATCCCGCGCTCGGCGAAGACCGCGCGGGCAGCGGCGAGGACGCGCTCGCGGTTGCGGCGCGCGTCCGCTCGCACCCCCTCCGGGGCTGTGATCCGAGACGATTCCACCATCAGTGTCTCTCGCTTCCGGCTCAAACGGATGATTGCGTCCACTTAGGACCTTACCGTCTGTGTCAGACCCACATACGACTACAGCTGGAAGAGGCAGGATGAACGACCACACGATGAAGGCAGTGCTCTACGACCGCTACGGCGGCCCCGAGGTCCTCTACGTGGACCGGGTGCCGCGCCCCGAGCCGGCCCGGGGCGAGGTGCTGGTGAGGGTGCACGCCTTCAGCGTCAACGGCGGCGAGCTGTCGGCTCGTGCCGGCGATCTCAGTCTCCTGTTCGGCCGGAGGTTCCCCAAGCGCGTCGGCCTGGACTTCACCGGCGAGGTCGCCGCACTCGGCGATGGAGTCACCAGCCTCGACACCGGCGACCGTGTATGGGGAGTGATGGGTCGCACCTCGGGGTTCGGCAGCGCGGCGGAGTATGTGGCCGTGCCCGCCGACCGGGTCGGCCGGGTCCCTGATGGGCTGGACCTGGTGGAGTCCGCCGCGTTGCCGGTGGCCACTACGGCCATCACCGCGCTGCGAGACAAGGCGGGGCTGCGCCCCGGCGAACGACTCCTTGTGCGCGGTGCGGCGGGCGGCGTCGGCAATGTGGGCTGGGGCGGGCGTACGGCGCGGAGGTGACTGCACTTGCTCGCGCCTCCAACCTCGACTTCGTCCGCGGGCTCGGGGCACATGAGGCCGTCGACCATCGGAGCGTCGGTCCGGAGGACCTGGGCCGTTTCGACGTGATCCTGGATACCGTGGGGTCCGACCTGCGTACCTTCCGGGGCCTGCTCGATCCCGGTGGCCGCATGGTCACGATCGCCTTCGACCTGAAGCGGCCCGCGGCGTCGCTCGGCTACATCGCGGCCAGCACGGTCCACGGGCGGGGCCGGGTGCGCTTCTTCAGCGGCAACCCCACCCCGGCGCTTCTCGACGACCTGGGACGGCATGTGGTCGAGAAGAAGCTGAGCCCGGCAGTCGACGCCGTCTTCCCGCTGGAGGAGACGGCGGCGGCGCATCGGGCGCTGGAGGCGGGCGGCGTACGGGGCAAATACGTGGTCAGGGTCGTCTAGGGGCGCGAGTCGGCTCGTCCTGACCGAGATCCACGCCGAGTCGGTGGTCAGGTAGCGCTGGATCGTCGGACCTACCCAGTCGACGATCTCGTCGGGAGTCATCTCGACGATGGGCGGAATCTCGAGTACGTAGCGGCCCAGTGCGATCCCGATGAGCTGTGCAGCGGTCAGCGCTGCGCGGCGCGGGGCCTGGGAGGGATCGGGGCAGACCGGCGCTACGGCAACTGCGACCTGGGTCGCGAAGATGCTCCGCATCTGCTCCGCCGCGCCGGGGTCGGTGGCGGCGCGGCGCAGGAGGGCCATCAGCGTCCCGTCGGAGTCCCACATCCTCATGAAGTGAGCGACCAACGCCCTGCCGGCCTCACCGACCGGTGCGGTGGTGAGGTCGGGGAGAGCGAGGTCGATCGAGGCGGCCAGCGAAAACAGGTCCTCCTTGCTGCCGAAGTAGCGCATCACCATCGACGGGTCGATCTGAGCCTCGGAGGCGATCGCGCGGATGGTCGTGCGGTCGTATCCCTGCCGCGCGAAGTGCTCGCGGGCGACGGCGAGGATGCGTTCGCGGGTCTCGGCTCCGGATCGGCGCGTATCGGTCATGCCAACAAGTGTAGGCCAACGCCCGTTGACGTCAATGCCGATGGCGCGCTAACTTGGTCAACACCAGTTGGCCAACAATTGTTGGCCTCCGAAGACAACAAGGAGCGCATCATGTCCACCATCACCACTGATGTCCTCGTCGCCGGGGCCGGCCCCACCGGCCTGGCGGTGGCCGCCAAGCTGGCCGCTGCCGGCATCGACGTCACCGTCATCGACAACCAGGCCTCCGGCGACAACACCTCACGGGCCGCCGTCGTGCACGCTCGTACGCTGGAGGTCCTCGCCGACCTCGACGTCTCCCGCCGCTTGGTCGAGGAGGGCATCGAGGCTCCGCGCTTCACCATCCGCGATCGCGACAAGGTCCTGGTGCCGATCAGCTTCGGGGACCTGCCCAGCGACTTCCCGTACGCCCTGATGGTCTCCCAGGCAGTCACCGAGCGGGTTCTCCTGGAACGTCTCACCGAGCTCGGCGGCCACGTACGCCGGCCGCTCACCCTCGTCGACCTCGTCCAGGACGACACCGGGGTCACCGCCACCACCGACGACGGCAGCACGATCCGGGCGCGCTATCTCGTCGGTGCCGACGGGATGCACTCCACCGTCCGCGACCAGGCCGGGATCGGGTTCCCGGGCGGCAAGTACGCCGAGTCGTTCAGTCTCGCCGACGTACGCATCGAGGGCGACCTGCCGCGCGACGAGGTCATCCTCTTCTTCTCGCCCGAGGGCACCTTGGTCTCGGCGCCGCTGCCCGACGGCTCCTTCCGGTTCGTGGCACCGGTCGAGGACGCGCCGGCCGAGCCCGACGTCGACTACGTCCAGGGCCTCCTCGACCGGCGTGGCCCAGCATCGAATGCCACCAACCCGGTCAAGGTCACCGAGATCGTGTGGGGATCGCGCTTCCGGGTCCACCACCGCGTCGCCGATGCCTACCGCGCCGGGCGGGTGCTGATCGCCGGGGATGCCGCCCACGTGCACAGCCCCGCCGGCGGCCAGGGGATGAACACCGGGCTCCAGGACGCCGTCGTGCTCGGTGACGCGCTCGTCGCGACCCTCGCTCGCGGCGAGGAGACCGTGCTCGGCGACACCCTGCTCGACGACACCCTGCTCGACGACTATGACGCCCGGCGCCGTCCGGTCGCCCAGGAGGTCGTCGCGCTCTCCGACCGGCTGACTCGGTTCGGTCTCGCGCAGGGTGTCCGACGGGGCGTACGGAACCTGGTGCTGTCCACGCTCGCGAGGCTCCCTCGTTTCCGCCGGATGCTGGCCTGGCGGCTCTCCGGGCTGGTCTACCGCGACCGCTGAGTCAGCTGTGGAGCGCCCGCAGGACGGACTCGACCGGTGTGCCGCGTATGGCCGATCCTGCGGGGATGATGTGGATTGCCCGCTTTCCGTCGGAGATCCGGACACCGGGTTCGTACTCGCGCCGGAACGGGATCCCATCGGTCCAATAGTCGATCTTGACCAGCACCCCCACGGTCTGGATCTCGGCCTTCGCACGCTCGATCGTCCAGCGGGGAGCGGTGTCCCCGTAGCCCCAGATCTCGAAGGCGTCGGGCCGGACGAGCACGGCGAACGTCTCGTTCTCCCCGAGGTGACGGGACCGGGCCCGGGCCTTTCTGGCGCAGCGCTTGGCGTCGTGCGAACCCAGGCTGTAGACGATGGTCGAGCCGGGGCCGGCGTCCAGGACGAACCCGCTGGAGGCAGGTGTGCTGGACCGTGCCATGAAGGCGAAGAAGATCAGGACGATCGCCGTCAGCCCGAGGATCGCCGGGAGGGTGCTGCCGGTGATCTCGCCGCCGAGGAGCTCGACGGGCGGAACGTACGTCACCGGGCGAGGTCGAGGTAGCCCGCGTCGCGCAGGGCTTCGATGACGTCGCCGAGCGCGTCATCGATGGAGCGGCCGGTGGTGTCGACGCGTACGTCGGCGTCGGCCGGCTCCTCGTAGGGCGAGGAGATCCCGGTGAACTCCGGGATCTCGCCGCGCCGAGCCTTGGCGTAGAGGCCCTTTCGGTCGCGCCGCTCGCACTCCTCCAGCGGCGTGGCCACGTGCACCAGGAACACGGCGCCACCGGCGTCGTCGACATAGCGGCGTACGTCCTGGCGGGTCGCGTCGAAGGGCGCGATGGGGGAGCAGACGGCGAGGCCGCCATGGCGGGAGATCTCGGCGGCCACCCAGCCGATCCGGCGGATGTTGGTCTCCCGATCCTCCTTGGAGAAGGTCAGACCGGCGGACAGGTTGCGACGCACGACATCGCCGTCGAGCGAGGTGACCGTCCGTGCACCCTGCTCCAGGATCCTGTCCATCAGAGCGCGAGCCAGCGTGGACTTGCCCGAGCCGGACAGGCCCGTGAAGAAGATGACCAGGCCCTGGTCCTCGAGGGCGGGGCGGTCGCGGTCGATCACGGCTGCGACGTCCTCGGGATAGTCGTCGGACCTGTCAGCCGAGGCCAGCGCGTGGACCGGGTCACCCCCGGCGTACGCGTCCACGACGGCCACGCCGAGGCCATGGTCGGCCTCGGGGTCGTCGTGCGAGGCCAGCGGCACCGCGACGACGGCTGCGTCGGGCAGCGCGTCCGCCGCGAGCAGCGAGGCGCGCAGCAGCGCTGCTGGGGAGAGCGACGGCGTGCCGTGACCGACGAGGGCGAGCAGGAGCACCGGGCCCAACGACCCCAGCTCGGTGATCTCAGAGCTGGTGAGCGCATCGGTGACCGGGACAACCGTCCGACCGACGTACGTCCTCCGGGTCTGCTCCGGGGTGAGGTAGAGCCGCCGGAAGGGACCGTAGGCAGGGGAGGAGAGTCCCGTGACGTCGCCGGTGGGCCAGGTGACGCGCGCCAGCGGGAGGCCCTCGGGGTCGACGATCTCCACCTCGCCGTCCCTGCCCGCGATCTCGGCGATCGGGGCCGGAAGCGCGAGCGTCAACGGCGACCCGGGCGCGTTCAGCGGGCCGGGGAGGGCGCCGGAGACGATCAGCTCGATGTCGTCGAGCTCGCGTGGGGAGGGAGAGTGTTGCGGTACAGGCACGTCCCGAACTCTAACGGCGCTGGCCGGGGTGCTCGGAACTGCTCTCGCGGGTTGTCAGGCGGGGCAGATTCCCGCCATGGCGGGAATTTGCCCCGCCCTCGGCCGTCGGTTGCCGCGACTGGGGGCCATTTCCCCGCCATGGCGGGAAAATGCGCCGCCCCCGGGCTCCCGCCGCCCGACACACGAAGCGGCGGCCCCCCGCAGGGAGCCGCCGCAGCGTACGAACAAACTGATCAGTCGTTGATCATGCCCGCGCCGACGGTGACGCCGGTCGCCTCGTCGATGAGGATGAAGGAGCCGGTGGTGCGGTTCTTCGAGTAGGGGTCGCAGAGCAGCGGCTTGGTGGTGCGCAGCTGCACGCGGCCGATCTCGTTGAGCCCGAGCTCCTGGGTCTCCAGGTCGCGGTGCAACGAGTTGACGTCGAGGCGGTACTGGATGCTCTTGACCAGGGCCCGCGCCGAGTTGGACGTGTGCTTGATCGCCAGCTTCTGCCGCGGGCGGAGCGGGGCATTGGTCATCCAGCAGACCATCGCGTCGATGTCCTGGGACGACTCCGGGGCGTTCTTGACGCGAGCGATCATGTCACCGCGGGAGACGTCGACGTCGTCCTCGAGGCGTACGGTCACCGACATCGGCGGGAACGCCTCGGGGATCTCCTTGTCGAACAGGTCGATCCCGGCGATCTTGCTGGTCATGCCGGAGGGAAGCACCATGACCTCGTCGCCCGGCCTGAGCACGCCACCGGCGATCTGGCCCGCGTAGCCGCGGTAGTCGTGGTGCTCGTCCGACTTCGGCCGCACGACGTACTGAACCGGGAGCCGTACGTCGACCAGGTCGCGGTCGGAGGCGACGTGGACGTGCTCGAGGTGGTGGATCAGCGTCGGACCGGAGTACCAGTCCATGCTGGTCGAGCGGGTGACCACGTTGTCGCCCTGGAGCGCCGAGATCGGGATGACCTCGAGGTCCGGGATGTTGAGCTTGGTCGCGAACGCGGTGAACTCGGCCGAGATCTTGTCGTAGACCTCCTTGGAGTAG
>NZ_JBOHDN010000140.1:0-21784 GCF_050699375.1 Nocardioides sp.
CCGCAGGCCGAGGCGTCAGTTGTGCAGGCCGAGAGGTCAGTTGTGCAGGCCGACTTGGCATCAGCGTGACGCCTCGAGCGCTGCAAGGGTGACGCCTCGGCCCGCGAACCTGACTCCTCGGCCCGCAGAAGTGACCCCTCGACCCGCGAACCTGACTCCTCGGCCTGCAGAAGTGACCCCTCGGCCCGCAAACCTGACCTCTCGACCCGCAAACCTGACTCCTCGGCCCGCAGAAGTGACGCCTCGGCCCGCAGAGGTGACGCCTCGGCCTGCGGGGGTGGCGCCTCGGCGGTTAGGAGCTCGGGGAGGGTGAGGTGGAGGTGGAGGGCGAGGGCGAGGGGTTCGGCTGGGGGAAGACGGTCTTGGAGAGCTCATCGATCTGGACGGCGAAGTCCTCGATCTGGTCGGGCTCGGTGACGTTCATCGACCCTCGGACGGCGACGGCGGCGGTCTTCTGGAGCTGCGCGAGCTGGGTGGCCTCGGGGAGGACCTGCATGTCGCGGACGGTGTCGGTGAAGATGTGGGCGTTCTTGGGGTTGCGCTCGGGCTGGGTGAAGACCGGGGCATAGCCGACCTCGGAGTTGACCGGGACGAAGTGGCCGGTGCGCACCATCTTGACGACGGACTCGGTCGAGATGAGATAGGCGAGGAAGTCAGCGGCAGCGTCCGGGTCAGCAGCCTCCGCCCCCATGCACAGGCCGGCGTAGTCGCCGGTGGTGCCGTTGCCGCCCGGCATCGGCATGACGTCCCACTCGAGTCCCTCGGTCGCACGCAGATCCGGAACCAGCGAACGGTCACCGGCCAGCGCGACCAGTCGGCCCTGCTTGAAAGCCTGGAACGGCGTGCGCTTGCCGAGATCCTTCGTCGTGGCCAGCACGTTGGGCTGGGTGAATGCCTCCACCAGGTCCTCGTAGGCACCGGCGGAGTCGCCGAGAGCAGTGGTCGTGGGCGCCAACGGGTCGTCGAAGAGGGTGGCGCCGGCGCCGGCGAGCCAGGGCATCATCGCGGCGAGGTTCTGCTCGACGTAGGTGCCCCGGACACCCTTGTTCTGCTCGCTGGCGTACGTCATCGCGGAGCCGAACTGCTCGACGGTCCAGTTGCGCAGGGAGCCGTCGGCGCGGCTGCTTGGCGTCGGCAGACCCTCTTCCTTCATGGCCTCGAGGTCGATGAGCCCGGTGTTGACGTAGACGACCTGCGGCGAGACCGAGTAGGGCATGCACTCGAGGCGGCGGTCGACGGAGAAGTCCTCCATCGCCTCGCGGGAGTACTTGTCGCCGAAGTCGACGTTGCGGGCCTCCAGCAACGTGTCGACGGGCTGGATGCGATTGTCCTCGGCGAACGCGGCGACATCGGGGCGCGGGGTGAGCACCACGTCGACCTTCTCGCCACCGTCGATCGCCGCGGTGAGCTGGTCGGCGGTCGGCCAGGACTTCACCTCGACGGTGACGTTGGGGACGTCCTGGGTGTATTCGGCGGCAAGCTGCTTGTAGGTGTCGACCAGAGTCTTGTGGCCCGAGACCCCGAAGACGAGCTTCACCTCTGCGGGCGCCTTCGTCGCGGGGCTCGGCGTCGGCTTCGCGTCCGGCTCGCCGCCGCAGGCGGCGAGGGTCGCCGAGAGAACCGTCGCGAGAAGCGCCGTTGCCAGTCGCGTACGCCGCACCACTACCTCCATCTCAACCACGAACGGGCCTGTGAGGAACCACAGACCCGGTTTACCAGCGGTTCACTTTACGATATGTACCTGGACAGATCCTGAGAAGGTGGCTATCGGACCGCATCAGACGAGATGATCGCGTGCGGCGTTGATCACATTGTCGAAGATCTCCTTGGGCAGCACGTCACCTTCGCGGCGTACGTCAGCCGGATCCATCCGGATCAGCCGGTCCAGGCGAACCTCCGACGGCCGCCCCTGACCGTCCCAGCCACCGGTGCCGACATCGAGCCAATGACGACCGTGCTCGGCCTCCTGCGCCTCGTCGCGATCGTGGTCCTTGCTGGTGAGCATCAGGCAGAGAAGTACGCCGGCCTTCTCCCCGATCACGAGGACGGGCCGGTCCTTGCCCTGGGTGGCGTCCTCCTCGTAGGGAACCCAGCCCCACACAACCTCGCCCGGGTCGGCATTGCCGTCGCCGATGTTGGGCTCGTAGGAGATGGCGCCCTCGCCTGCGGCGGGCTGGGTGTTCACGTGGACTCCTTGGTCTGTGGCTGCGAAGCCGGCCACTCGGCCGAGGAACACCACAAAGATGATGAACACGCCGGACCGGGAGCGCCTCACGGCGCACGGCCGCTCGTAGCGGCTGAAGTTGGGACCCGGGGCTGCCGCAGCCCGACGTGTTCGGCGCCCAGTCTAACGGTGCTCCCAACCCACTCGCACCAAAGCGGTCAAGTGAGCTTCTGCTCGAGCTCGGCGTGCGCCGCGGCCTCGAGCTGCTCGGAGAGATGCAGCACGTTGCGTACGTCCTTGGCGGCGGCATCCGGGTCCAGAGCCGCCCGTCCGGCGGCGATGACGCGGGAGAAGGACGCGGCGCGGAGAAGGACGTCGGCGAAGTCGCTGCTGACGATGCCGCGCAGCACCTCGTCGACCATCACCTTGAGCTCCTGAGGACCGGGAGGCTCCGCGACCCCGGCCACCACCTGCGCGACCTGGGCCTTCGCCCGCCCGGCCTCGAACTCGCGCGCGGCGCCCACCGGGTCGGCGTAGACCCAGCTGCGCAGCAGATAGAGCCGCCACAGACAACCCGCCAGCGACTCCGCCGGCGAGCTCGACCAGACCTCCGCGATCGTCTCGATGCCCTCTGACTCGGCCAGGTGCAGGATCCGCTCGGCCACCGCCGGGTCCTCACTGCCTCGCGCGCCGCGCACGAGCGCCGTCGCCGCCGCGTCGGCCGCCTCCTGCACCAGCGCAGGGTCGTCTCCCCCGAGGAGGGAGTCGAAGAAGCCGTCCCCGGGACGCATCGGCGAGTGAAACTCTCTGGCCATCTGTTCGAGCCTAGCGGGCCGCCGCTCGCTGTAACACGTCGTTCGTAGGACTATCCGGTCGTTCTAATAGGGCGAGTAGTCCTACGAACGACGTGTTACCCCTCCCGCGCCCTCAGCCGAGCAGCTTGCGCAGTCGCGCGTCGGAGACCTTCTCGGCGGTGCCGAGGTGCTGGGCCCAGAGCTGGACGCGATACTCCTCGAGCATCCAGCGCGCCTGCCGCAGCCGCGGCCCCGGCGGCCGGCCGTCGGCCAGTGCCTCGACCTGGTGCAGATAGGCGTCCTGGAGCGACGCGATCCGGTCGTGCGTGGTTCGATCGGCACGTAGGTCGGCGTCGAGCTTGCGGCGGCGCTCGACGATCGCCTTGAGGTACGTCGGATAGCGCCTGATCTGCGTCGCGCCCGCCTCCACGACGAACCCGCGGTGCACCAGCCGCGCGACCTGGTCCTTCATATCGGTCAGAGCGGGAAGCTGGAACATGTCCGCTCGACCCGAGAGCGCCTTGTCGGTCTCCCGGTACGCCTCGAGCGCCCGCATCACGTCGGCAAGCACCGCGCGGACGGCCGCGACCAGGTCGGCCGGCGTCCCGGCCGCGGCCAGCACCGCCTCGTACGCCTGCGAGGTGCGCGGCAGCGAACGGGCATCGACCAGCTGGCGGACGACGGCGGCACGACAGTCCTCGACGAGCTCGGCGGCGCTCGGATAGGGCGACCCGGCGAGCGCGAGCTTCTCCATGGTGGACAGCCCGTCGACGACCTGCTTGCTCACGTCGGGAAGAGCCAGGAGCAGCAGGCGAGCGACACCGAGCCGATGACGCGCCTCGGCCTCCTCGGCGGAGCCGGCGACCACCAGGCCCACCGAGCCTCCTTCGTCGGTGAGGCAGGGGAACACCGTCACCTCGTGGCCGGCGCGCTTCTCCGTCACGGTCGGGGAGATGTCCCCGAAGACCCAGGTCGTCTCACCGGTGCGGGTGTGACCACCGGAGGCCGCGACCTCGGCGATGGCCGCCTCGAACTCGCCCTTCAGCGGCTCCTTGAGACCGTCCAGATCCTTGCCACGAGCGGTCTCGCGACCGTCCTCGCCCACCACCCGATAGGTCGGCCGCAGGTGCTCGGGCACCTTGGTCCAGTCCCACGCCTCGCGCGGGATGTGCACGCCCGCAGTCGAGCGCGCCCAGCGCTCCAGGGCCGTCAGCAGCGGCTCCTCCCCCGGCGGCGTCTCTCTCAGAAAGGCACGTGCCCTGTCGGGAGCCGGCACGAAGCTGACCCGAAGCTGCTTGGGAAGCGAACGGATCAGTGCGGTGACCAGCTCCTCACGCAGGCCCGGGACGAGCCAGGAGAAGTCCTCGGCCTCGACCCGGTTGAGGGTGGCGACGGGTACGTCGATGGTGAGACCGTCCTCGGCAGTGCCCGGCTCGAAGTGATAGCTCAGCGGGAAGGTCAGCGGACCACCACCAGGATTCTGCAGAGCCCACTGCTCCGGGAAGTCGCTGTCGTTCACCTCTCCCGCGGCGTCGTTGGTGAGCATCGACAGGTCGAAGGCGAGCAGGTCGGGGCTCTCCCGCCGAGCCTGCTTCCACCACTGGTCGAAGTGGGCGCCGGAGACGATCGATTCCGGGAGCCGGCGGTCGTAGAAGTCGAAGAGCGCGTGCTCGTCGACCACGATGTCGCGGCGCCGGGCCCGGTGCTCGAGCTCCTCGGCCTCCTCGACGAGCCTCGCGTTGTCGCGGAGGAAGCGGTGATTCGTACGCCACTCCCCATAGACCAGTGCGTGCCTGATGAACAGCTCCCGGCTCAGCTCGGGATCGATCTTGCCGAAGGCGACAGGACGGTCGGCGACCAGCGGTACGCCATAGAGCGTCACCTTCTCCCGGGCCATCACCGAGGCGCGCTTCTGGGACCAGTGCGGCTCGGAGTAGGTGCGTTTGACCAGGTCGCGACCGAGCTCCTCGGCCCACTCAGGCTTGATGGCGGCGTTCTGCCGCGCCCAGAGCCGGGAGGTCTCGACCAGCTCCGAGGACATCACGAACTGCGGGTTCTTCCGGTGCAGAGCCGATCCGGGGAAGATCGCGAACTTCGCCCCGCGGGCCCCGACGTACTCCCGCGGCCCCGGCCGCCGCTTCTCCCGCGCTCGGGCGGCGGAGGCTCCGGTGGTCGAGCCTGTCGAGGCCTCCCGCTCCTCGAGCGCGCCTATGTGCGAGAGCAGCCCGGAGAGCAGCGCTTGGTGGATCCCGTCGGCGTCGTACGCCGCTCCATCGGTGGTCGAGCCTGTCGAGACCACCGCCTGGGCTGCCTTGCCGAGGTCGACCTTCATCTCCCGGCACACCTGGCGCAGCTGGGACTCGAGGTCCTGCCACTCCCGGACACGTACGTAGTGCAGGAACTCCCGCTTGCACAGCCGCCGGAACGCCGAGGAGGAGAGCTCGCGCTGCTGCTCCTTCAGATAGCGCCACAGGTTGAGCCAGGTCAGGAAGTCGGAGGTCTCGTCCTTGAACCGCGCGTGCAGCTGGTCGGCCTGCGCCTGCTCCTTGGGATGGTCCTGCCCGGGCCGCTCACGCGGGTCCTGGAGGGAGAGCGCGGCGGCGACGACGATGACCTCGCGTACGCAGCCCAGCCGCTCGGCCTCCAGCACCATCCGGGCCAGCCGCGGGTCGATCGGCAGCCTCGCCAGCCGGCGACCCAGCTTGGTCAGCCGCTGCCCACGCATCGCGCCGAGCTCCTCGAGCAGCTGTACGCCGGCGGTGATGTTGCGCCGGTCCGGCGCCTCCACGAACGGGAACCGGGCGATGTCACCCAGCCCGAGGGAGGCCATCTGCAGGATGACGGAGGCCAGGTTCGTACGCAGGATCTCGGGGTCGGTGAACTCGTCGCGCCCGAGGAAGTCCTCCTCGGAGTAGAGCCGGATCGCGATGCCCGCCTGGACCCGCCCCGTACGTCCGGACCGCTGGTTCGCCGAAGCCTGCGAGATCGGCTCGATGGGCAGCCGCTGCACCTTGGTGCGTGCGGAGTAGCGCGAGATCCGGGCGACACCGGTGTCGACGACGTACTTGATCCCGGGCACCGTCAGCGAGGTCTCGGCGACGTTGGTCGCGAGCACGATCCGGCGACCGGTGTGGGCGGAGAAGACCCGATGCTGATCGGCGGCGGAGAGGCGGGAGAAGAGCGGCACGATCTCCACCAGCCCCGTCCCGGAGCGCCCCCGATTGAGCCCCAGCCCATCGGAGAGAGCATCCGCCGCGTCGCGGATCTCCCGCTCTCCGGGCAGGAAGACCAGGACGTCGCCGGGCCCCTCGGCCGAGAGCTCCTTGACCGCGTCGACGATCGCCTCGGTCTGGTCGCGGACGACGACCTCGCCCTCCTCGTCCTCCTCGGAGAGCTCCATCAGCGGCCGGTAGCGGACCTCGACCGGATACGTACGCCCGGAGACCTCGATGATCGGCGCCGGGTCCCCCGAACGCGGGTCGGCGAAGTGCGCCGCGAACCGCTCCGGGTCGATCGTCGCGGAGGTGATGATCAGCTTCAGGTCCGGCCGCCGTGGCAGCAGGCGGCGCAGATATCCCAGCAGGAAGTCGATGTTGAGCGAGCGCTCGTGGGCCTCGTCGATGATGATCGTGTCGTAGCGGCGCAGGTCCCGGTCGCGCTGCAGCTCGGCCAGCAGGATGCCGTCGGTCATCAGCTTGATCCGCGAGGCCTTGGACGACTTGTCCATGAACCGCACCTGGTAGCCGACGAGGTCGCCGAGCTCGGTGCCGAGCTCCGAGGCGATCCGTTCGGCGACCGAGCGCGCGGCGATCCGGCGAGGCTGGGTGTGACCGATGATCCCGTTGCTCCCGCGCCCCAGCTCGAGGCAGATCTTGGGCAGCTGGGTCGTCTTCCCGGACCCGGTCTCACCGGCGACGATCACCACCTGGTGGTCGCGGATCGCGGCGGCGATGTCGTCGCGGCGCTGGCTGACCGGCAGCTCGGAGGGGTAGGTGATCGCGATCGTCGGCGCGGCGGGCTGGTCGGACTCGGACATGAGGTCACCCATTCTCCCCCGGCGCACCCCTCGACCGCACATCGGTTTCTCCTGACGCCCCGCCCGCCCCGATGCTCTACGGGACGCAGAATGGGCGATCTCGGAAGTGAGATCGCCCATTCTCCCCACTGTCCGGCAGGGATCAGCGCCGGGTCAGCAGACGTCGATGTAGTACACCGGGTCCCAGTTGATGCCTCGCTCGCCGTGCTTCGCGGTCGAGGTCTTGATCGTGGTCCCCGAGCTGTTCTTGAAGCGGGTGACGGTGCCGCTGGTCTGGTCGTTCTCGATCTCCGGAGTGTAGGTCGAGTAGAAGGCGCGGAGCGAGTGCGTCTGGCACTTGTAGAACTGGAACACCTTGTAGGTGTCCTGGGTCGGGTCCCACACGTCGACGCACAGGCGACTGGACGGGCAGTTGTAGTTCTGGAGACCTCCGCCCCGGTGGAACGTCTTCTCGGCCGCCGGCGAGACCGTCGGCGACACAGCGGCCGTACCGACACGCTCGGCCGCGCCGCCGGTCTTCGCGTCGACGCTTCCGCCCTCGGCCGCCATGGCACCGGAGGTGAGGCTGGTGGCCGCCAGCGTGAGTGCTGCCGCGGCGATGATGCGCTTGATCATGAGCTTTCCCTTTCAGATGAACCTGATGTGGAGGAATGACCCTCCGAGGGTCCGATCGGCCGCCACCTCGGCGAAACCTTTTTGGCCAGGGCCGAAAGGCGTATCAGGACACCAGCGCCCCGCTCAGCACCTGCGCTCCGAGCGTGGTGATCTCGTGGCGTACCGAGGTGCCCTCGCGCCGGGTGGTGATGAGGCCGCCCTCGCGCAGGACGCACGCCTGCTGGCTGGCGGAGCCGACCGAGATCTCGCACCGGCGGGCCAGCTCGCTGGTCGAGCACCCGGTGCGGACCGCGGCGAGCGCCGCAGCCCGGGTACGTCCCAGCAGCGCGGTCAACGACCGGACGGGCTCCCCGGCCGAGGCCACCGACTCCACCGAGCTGGTGAGCCCGGTGGCCGGCTTGGCGACGGGATAGGCCAGCATCGGCTCCGGCCCGGGATCGCACAGCTTCATCGGCGTGTCCGGCTCGCAGAAGTAGGAGGGCTGGAGCAGCAGCCCGCGACCCTCGAGGCGCAGCTCGGCGTCGACGTAGTTCTCGATCTCCAGCACCGGCGCCCGCCAACGGCACCCGGGCAGGCCTGCCAGCACCGCCTCGAGCCCGCCATGGGCCATCTTCTGGGCGCGCAGCTGCCGGTCCGCCCCGACGACCTCCACCAATGAGCGCCACACCGGCGCGATCGCACCCTCGTGATAGATCGCCACCGCCCGCCCCAACGTACGCAGCGCCGACGCCTCGGCGCGACGTACGGCTTCGAGCCAAGGGGTCAGGCGCCACCGGCTCGCCATGGCGGCTATCTGCTCGGAGATCGCGGCCTTCGGCGTACGCAGCGCGATCTCCATGGCGTCGCCGAACCCGTGAGCGCCGCCCGACGGGGTCAAGAAGTCCGGCGAGATGCCACGCGGAGGCGCGATCTCGGCGAGCGGACGCAGCACGTCTCGCGGCAGCAGGTGCGTGGTCTGCCGCCGCCATCGCGCCAGCTCCACGGCACGCCCACGTGTCTGGAGCGCGTGCAGGCTGAGCTGCACCTCCCAGAGCGCATCGGGCCCGTCGGCGATCCTGACCCGAGCAAGGTCTTCATAGGTGAAGTGAATCCGCAGCATCGTGTCCCCCGACCATGATGGCGTCTCCAGCCGTGTCCGCGGCTGTCGTGCGTCCACGTTGCTCGCTCGGCCTCACAGATTTCTGACGCTGCCGCCGACGGCCTGTCAGAAATCTGCCACCCCGGATCTGCGGCGCCCGCCAACCCTGCGGTCGTACCCCTTGGCGCGGGCACCTAGATTATGTCCCCATGACCGGGGAGCCGAGCGAGACCGACGTACAGGACGCGCTGCGTGCGCTCCGCGGAGGGGACGAGAGCCTCAACGAGCGGTCGGTGCAGACCGCTCTCGACCTCCATCGGCTGCGTGACGCGCTGACCAGGTTCGGCGAGGACGAGCCGGCCGGCGACACCAGACCGGCTCGGAAAAAGCCCCGCATCTGACCCACGATTCGGCCACGTGGTGGGACGCCGAGTTACGTAGGGGATTTCAAGAGGGTTACCGTTGCTGATCGTGACCGAATCTCTAACTGTGCGTGACAACCGCACCGGGGTGGAGTACGACATCCCGATCACCGACGGCACCATCCGCGCCGCCGACCTGGGAAAGATCAAGGCCGCCGACCCGGCCAGCCAAGACGAAGGCCCCGGCCTGGCCGTCTATGACCCCGGGTTCGTCAACACGGCCTCCTGCCGCTCCTCCGTCACCTTCATCGACGGTGACAAGGGCGTGCTGGAGTATCGCGGTTATCCCATCGAGCAGCTGGCCGAGAAGTCGAGCTTCCTCGAGGTCTCCTACCTCCTGGTCCACGGCGCGCTGCCGACCAAGGAGGAGTACGACGCGTGGGTGCACGAGATCACCTTCCACACGTTCGTGCACGAGAACATCAAGGAGTTCATGGAGGGCTTCCGCTATGACGCCCACCCGATGGGCATGCTCATGGCGTCGGTCGGCGCGATGTCGACGTTCTACCCGGACGCCGCCAACATCGCCGACCCCGACAACCGCCGACTCCAGATCATCCGGCTGATCGCCAAGATGCCGACCCTCGGCGCCTGGGCCTTCCGCCACGCGCAGGGCAAGCCGTACGTCTACCCCGACAACGACCTGTCCTACACCGGCAACTTCCTCTCGATGCTCTTCAAGATGAGCGAGAGCAAGTACGCCTCCGACGAGCGCATCGAGAAGGCGCTCGACACGCTCTTCATCCTGCACGCGGACCACGAGCAGAACGCCTCCGCCAACGCCGTCCGGTCGGTCGGCTCGACCCAGGTGGACCCCTACTCATCTGTGGCCGCCGGCGTCGGCGCCCTCTTCGGCCCGCTCCACGGTGGCGCCAACGAGGCCGTGCTCCGGATGCTGCGCCGCATCGGCAAGGTGGAGAACATCCCCGCCTTCATGGCGGGGGTCAAGGACGGCAACGAGCGCCTGATGGGCTTCGGGCACCGGGTCTACAAGAACTACGACCCGCGCGCGACCATCATCAAGCAGCAGGCGCTCAACGTCTTCGAGGTCACCGGCACCAACCCGCTGCTCGAGATCGCGATGGAGCTGGAGAAGATCGCGCTGGAGGACGAATACTTCGTCAGCCGCAAGCTCTACCCCAACGTCGACTTCTACTCCGGCCTGATCTACGAGGCCCTGGAGTTCCCGCCGGAGATGTTCACCGTGCTGTTCGCCATCGGGCGTACGCCGGGCTGGCTCTCCCAGTGGCTGGAGCTCGTCCAGGACAAGGAGCAGAAGATCGCCCGTCCGAAGCAGATCTACACCGGCGAGCGCGGCCTCACCTTCGTCCCGCGCGACGTGCGCTGGGCGTGAGCCGACCGGTGGTCGAGCCTGTCGAGACCGTCGCCACCCCGACCCTGTCCACCGCCGCGGTGGACGGGGTCGTGTGGGATTTCGGTCAGGTCCTCATTCGCTGGGACCCGTTGCCGGCGATCGCGGCAGGGGTCGGGGACGCCGACGCCCGCGCGTTCCTGGGGTCCTACGACTTCGGCGCGTGGAACCATCTCCAAGACGCCGGCCGTACGTGGGCGGAGGCGCTCAGGGTCCTCGAGGAGGACATGCCGCAGTGGCTCGGTGCCGGCGCCGCGTACGTCGACAACTTCTCGCTCGCGCTGCTCGGCCCGGTCCCCGGCACCCATGACCTGGTCCGCGAGCTCGCCGCCGCCGGGACCCCTCAGCTCGGTCTGACCAACTGGTCGGCCGAGCTCTATCCACATGCTCCGGCGACGTACGACGTCATCGACCTGCTCCGCGACGTCGTCGTCTCCGGTGAGGTGAAGCTGGCCAAGCCCGACCCGGCGATCTACCACCTCGTCGCCGAGCGTGCCGGGATCCCGCTGGAGCGGCTCGCGTTCGTCGACGACAGCCCGGCCAACGTAGCGGCGGCCGCCGAGCTCGGGATGCGGGCGTTCCGGTTCACCGACGCTCAGGCGCTCCGCGCCGATCTGCGCTCGCTCGGGCTTGCGGTGGCAGCACACGCCGGTTCGTGACCACCGGCTGCTGACCAGATGCGACCGTGGTGTGATGCCACCGATACTCGGAGGCATCACACCACGGAAGAAAAGGGCTCAGTGGCCCTTCTTGGAGGCGTCCGAGAGAGCGACGATCGACTCGGCGGCCTTGAAGAACTTGTTGGTGCCGAGGTCGCGGACGGTCGTCACACCGAAGGCCTTCAGGCCCTCGAGACGGGCGGCGCTGATCCCGGCGATCGCCTCGATCGGGGCGTCGGCGAGCTCGTCGAGCGTCTTGTCCTCGTGGTCCTTCATGAGCAGCTTGTCGAGGTTCGCGGAAACCGGCATTGGTTGACTCCTTGGTTGCGGTGGTCTGAAACCCTGCCTCAGCACCATAAGTCGCGAGGTTGCCGGGCGAAAGGGTGCACACGCCGCGATCCGCTTCACGGATCTACGTACGTCTCTCGTTGGCGTCCTCGCCGGACCCTGGGCCCCTGGGCTTCTCTTCGAGTCCGCATAGGTCAGTCTCAGCAGGCTCACAGAGACGCTGGCCACACTGAATGACATGACCGAACCCACTCCCCAGCAGCCCGGTGGGAACCCGCCGCAGTGGACGCCCCCGGGCACCGACGCAGCACCAACCCCTCCTCCGGACGGGGCACCGACCACGCCACCTCCCGGGGTCGCCCCGACAGCGGTTCTGTCGCCGCCTCCGCCTCCCACGGCCTTCGCCGCGGCACCGAAGAAGAAGGGCCGCCGGGCGACGCTCGCGGCGTCGGCGCTCGTCGGCGCTCTCGTCCTCGGCGGGGGCGCCGGTTTCGGTGGCGCGGCCCTGTTCTACTCGACCCAGGACGACGCCACCCGAAACGGCGGCAACGCGGCGACCGGTTCGCAGGTCGTCGACAGCAACGCGCCCGAGGGGACCGCCGAGAAGGTGGCCTCGAAGGTGTTGCCCTCGGTGGTCAAGATCGAGGTCGCCGGCCAGGGCGGCAGCGGGTCGGGGTCCGGCATCGTCCTCTCCTCCGACGGCCTGATCCTGACCAACAACCACGTCGTCGACATCCCCTCCGAGTCCAGCCAGCCCGGTATCCCGGGCATGCCGGGCATGCCCGGTCAGGAGCAGCCGGAGCAGCAGGAGGAGCAAGGTCAGCAGGACTCCTCGATCACCGTCGACTTCAACGACGGCACCAAGGCCAAGGCCAAGGTGGTCGGCACCGATCCCCTCACCGACACCGCGGTGATCCAGGCCGAGAACGTCTCCGGGCTCACCCCGGCGACGATCGGGAAGTCCGGCAGCCTGGTGGTCGGGCAGGACGTGGTCGCCGTCGGGTCGCCGTACGGCCTGGACTCGACCGTCACCACCGGCATCGTCAGCGCCCTCGACCGTCCGGTCAACGTAGGGGCCGATGCCCAGGGCAACGCGACCGTCTACCCGGCGATCCAGACCGACGCCGCGATCAACCCCGGCAACTCCGGCGGGGCGCTGGTCGACATGAACGGCAACGTGGTCGGCATCAACGCCTCGATCAGGTCCAACTCCTCCTCCGGCCAGGAGGCCGGTTCGATCGGGCTCGGGTTCGCGATCCCGATCGACGAGGTGATGCCGATCATCGAGCAGCTCAAGGCCGGCGACGACGCCACCCACGCCCGGATGGGGATCACGGTGGGCGACAGCAGGGCGACGGAGGACGGCCAGGCCGCCGTCACCGGCGCCACCGTCCAGGAGGTCACCAAGGACAGCGCTGCCGAGAAGGCGGGCCTGAAGAAGGGCGACACGATCACCAAGGTCGACGACCACCAGATCAACGGCTCCGACTCCCTGGTCGCCACGGTCCGTTCCTACCGGCCCGGCGACGACGTCGAGGTGACCTGGTCCCGCGACGGCGAGGAGCAGAGCGCCAAGATCACCCTGGACTCCGACGCCACCTGATCAACCCCCGCGGTGTGCTGCCAAAGGTGCGCTCCGGCGCACCTCTGGCAGCACACCGCCGCCTCAGGCGGCCCTTTGCACACCTAACCTGCGTAGGTCGCGGACCAGGCGTTCGGGATCGTCTCGGATCTCGCGTGTCGTGCACCGGATGATGACTCGGTCGGGAGCCGACAGTGCCCTCTGTCTGGCGAGATCGTCCTCCCAGTGCTCGACCTCCATGTGGAAGCCGCCGTCGATCTCGAGAACAAGCAACCGTCCGTCGGGCAACCGCCACTCACAGTCGGTGAATCGCAGCTTGCCCTCACCATCACGCCGCTTCGTCTGCTGTGCAGGCTCCGCGATACCGAACCGACGACATAGACGCTTGAACTCCATCTCCGACAACGACTGCGCTCCATCGCTCATATCGGCGAGCGCCTGCCGGAACAACGGAGCCTTTCTCAGCGGCTTGAGACTCCGAAGCCAGCTCGTGAGCGCCTCGGGAGTGGTCAGCCGCTGCTGGACGACCGCGGCCAGGATCCCCTGGGACGTACGGTCACTACGCTCCCGAGCGGCCCACAGCAGTGCCGCGGGCTCGACTCTCATCAACGGCAGCTCGCTCGATGGCGAACCGAACGAGTCGATCGCCTTTCGAGTGCGCACGAAGTCGATCCCGTCGATCGGCTCCTGGATGTCGTCGCCGTACGGGACGAGCACAGTGATCGTGTCGCGGTGCCAGTTCGCCAGGCCATGCACTTCCATCGCGGTCATCCCACCGACCAGCGCCCGAGGCCCACCCTGAAGGACCCCGAGCCACATCCGCTGCTCGCGCGTCATCACCCCGGTGAACGTGCTGATCGCCGTCGGCGAGCGTGCCACCCACCGTTCCGCCACGACCTGGTTGCGCACGAACCACCGCGAGACCCCGAGATCACGCAGTTGCGCCCGCGTGACCACCCCGCCCTGCCGCCCCGCCACCCCCCGCCACCCGTCCCTGTCCCTGTCCATAGCGACAGTCTGCGCCGGAGCACCGACATTTCCGCGGTGTGCTGCCAGGAGTGCGCCAGAGCGCACTCCTGGCAGCACACCGCGTCATTTCTGGAAATTTCCCAGCCACTCGACCGGCTCGAAGGCCATGGCTTCGTTCACCTGGATCATGTGCGTGTTCATCTCGGCGTTGTAGGTCGACACGGTGGGAACCTCGGGGCGCTCGGACTGGAGCAGCCTGAGGTTGGCGACCTTCACCGCGAGCCCGAGCCGGTGACCCCGGTGAGCACCCGCGACCAGCGTGCCCCACTGGTAGCTCCTGCCGTCCTGGCTCGAGTATCCGATCACCGTGTAGGCCACCACCTGACCATCGGGATCCAGCGCCACGGTGTGGTAGAGCGTCCGCTCCTGGGCGACCACCAGATCCTCCATCTCTCTCACCTTCGCCACGTCTGGCTCGGGTGTCTCGACCTCCAGATCGCCGGTCGGCGCCTCCGTGTTCAGACTCGCGTCGAGCACGGCCCAGCCCTCGACGATGTCCTCCGGCACCGGACCGACCCACGAACGCAGCGTGTAGGAACCGTGCCGCGCCGCGGCCTCGGCTGAGAGCCGGTCGAGGACCTCGGCCGGCACCGGAAGCCGCAGCAGACGGCGTACCTCGACCAGGGCGGACGCATAGCCCCGGGCAACCGCGAACTCCCGCCCCGGCGATCCCTCGCCCCCGGACCCGAGCGACCATGGCCACCAGATCTCGCCTGTCAAGGACGTACGTGCCCGGGCGTGTGCCTCGGCCTCGACATGATCGAGCAGGTGGGTGCCATGGCCGAGGCGACGGTGATCAGGCAGCACTGCCACCACGATCGTTGCCCGGTGCAGGTTGTCCAGCAGCGGCATGGCCATCCAGGCACCGGCCACGACGACACCGTCGGCCCGGCCCAGGTAGGCCCTCCGGTCGGTCGTCTCCGACGTCTGCCGCAGCTCCGCCCGAAGCTCCCCACGTGCCCACACGTCCGCGTCCGGGCCGCGTACGTCGAGCCAGGACGCCGTCACCGCGTCGAACCACGCGTCGAAGGCGGCGTCATCGAAAGGGTCGACCCGCTCGATCACCAAGGCGCTCATCGGGACCGCTCCACCCTGGTCTCGTCCCAGACCGGATCCGAGGACTCATAGACGCCGCCATTCGCACCGTAGACCAGGAAGCGGTCGAAGCCACGGGCGAACCAGCGGTCGTGGGTGACCGCGACGACGGTGCCTTCGAACGACTCCAGACCGGCCTCGAGGGCCTCGGCGGACTGAACATCGAGGTTGTCGGTCGGCTCGTCGAGCAGCAGCAGAGTCGCGCCGCTGAGCTCGAGGAGGAGGATCTGGAAGCGGGCCTGCTGCCCGCCCGAGAGCGAGTCGAAGGTCTGCTCCGCCGCGTGCGCGAGCTCGTAGCGGTCCAGCACCCGCGAGGCGGCCTCTCTTCCCATGCCGGCGCGTCCCACACCGTTGGGCCGGGCCTCGCCGCGGTGCAGGATGTCGAGCAACGTACGTCCGACCAGCTCCGGATGGGCATGGGTCTGCACGAACCAGCCCGGGCGCACGCGGGCGCCGAGCTTGGCCTTCCCATGGTGGCGGACCGGCTCGATGGGGGTGTCCTCGACCGGGCGATGCTCCACGTCCGGGTCGGTGCCGCCGCGGGCGAGCAGCCGCAGAAAGTGGGACTTGCCCGAGCCGTTGGAGCCCAGCACGGCAACCCGCTCGCCGTACCAGACCTCCAGGTCGAACGGGCTCATCAGTCCGGTGAGCTCGAGCGCCTCGCAGACCACTGCCCGCTTGCCGGTGCGCCCGCCGCGCAGCCGCATCTGCACCGCCTGCTCTCGTGGCTGCTCGACGGGCGGGCCGGCCTCCTCGAACTTCCGGAGCCGGGTCTGGGCCGCCTTGTACTGGCTGGACATCCCGTCGTTGTACTCCGACTTGACCTTCAGCCGCAGGACCAGCGCCTTGATCTTGGCGTGCTCCTCGTCCCAGCGACGGCGCTGCTCCTCGAACCGAAGGAACCGGTCCTTGCGGGCCTCGTGGTAGGAGGCGAACCCACCAGGGTGTGTCCACGTGCTGTTGCCCGCACCGGACGCGCCGAGCTCGACCGTGACCACCCTGGTCGCGGTGTTGTCCAGCAGCTCACGGTCGTGGCTGACGTACAGGATGGTCTTCGGGGACTCCCGGATGCGGGCCTCCAGCCAAATCTTCCCGGGCACGTCGAGGAAGTTGTCGGGCTCGTCGAGCAGGAGGACCTGGTCGGGCCCGCGGAGCAGATACTCCAGGACGAGCCGCTTCTGCTCGCCGCCGGAGAGGGTGTCCAGGGACCGGTAACGGGCGCGGTCATAGGCCACCCCGAGTCCGGCCATCGTGCACACGTCCCAGACGACCTCGAGGTCGTAGCCGCCGGCGTCGGCGTACTCGGCCAGCGCGGTCGCGTAGCGCATCTGCACGCGCTCGTCCTCCGAGGACATCAGCTCCAGCTCGCACGCCTCGACCTCGGCCGCCGCGGCGCGCACGCGTGGGGGCGCCACCGAGAGCAACAGCTCTCCGACTGTGCTGGAACCCCTGCCGACCATCTGCCGCATCACCCCGAGGCCGCCCGAGCGCACGACCGATCCCGTCGTCGGGGTCAGCTCCCCGGTCACGATCCGCAGCAGCGTCGTCTTCCCTGCTCCGTTCGCGCCGACCAGCGCGACCTTCGCGCCCTCCCCCACCCGGAAGGAGACGTCTTCGAGCAGCAGCCGCCCATCGGGCAGCTGGAACCGCACTCCAGCAACATCCACATGTCCCACAGCCGTCCAGTCTGGCATCCGTGTCGAATGGTTATTCCGGTCCCGGCAGACGGGCGCGACGGTCTCGACGAGCTCGACCACCGGAGCCGATCGGTCCCATCAGCAGAACGTGACCCTCGACACTTTTCATGGATTACCGATATGACTTACGCCATGCCTCCGCTCGACAGCCAGATCGCCGACCTGCTCACGCTCATCGCGAAGGGGCGGCCGCTCGAGTCCTACGACCCTCCGAGTGCGCGAGCGCTGTACCGTGCGTTGGCCGTGGAGGGCAGGGGCGGCGAGCCGCTCATGGCGGTGAAGTCAGTAGAGGACATCCAGATCCCCGGGCCCGCCGGCGACATCGGGGCCCGCGTCTACCGGCCCGCGACCGAGGGCGAGCTGCCGACCATCGTGATGTTCCACGGCGGGGGCTGGGTCGTCGGCGACCTCGACTCCCACGAGAACCAGGCGCGCAGCCTGGCCAACCTCTGCGACGCCGTGGTCGTCTCGGTCGACTACCGGCTCGCCCCCGAGCACCGGTTCCCCGCGGCGTACGACGACGCGCTGGCCGCCGCCCGGTGGGCCGGCGACAACGCCGCGACCCTCGGCGGCGACGGACGGATCGCGGTGGCCGGTGACAGCGCCGGCGGCAACCTGTCCGCCGCGGTCGCCCAGGTCTTCAACGCCGAGGGGCGTGAGCTCGCCGGCCAGATGCTGATCTACCCGGCGACCGACATGACCGGCGGCTATCCCTCCTACGCGGAGAACGGTCACGGCTACTTCCTCGAGCTGCCGACGATGAAGTGGTTCTCCGACAACTACGTGGGCAGCGACGTCGACCGCGCCGATCCGCGGCTGAGCCCGATCAAGGGCGATCTGAAGGGCGTGGCGCCCGCCGTCGTCGTGACCGCGGAGTTCGACCCGCTGCGCGATGAGGGCGTCGCCTACGCCAAGGCGCTGGAGAGCGCCGGGGTCCAGACGACCTACCACCACTGCGACGGCCTCATCCATGGCTTCTTCGACATGGGACACCACTCGCAGGCGGCACAGCGTGCGGTCGAGGAGACATGTGCGCTGTTCAGGACGGTTCTGCACGGGTGAGTCTGGCCACATAGGCGAGGACGCAGCTTCCAATCAGGGGTATTCCTGATGACCCTGGTTTGGCGATGGTCCAGACTGGCCGCATGCAGATTCCTGCCCAGGTGAAATCGTTGACGCGTCCGCTGACCGAGCGGGTCCGCAAGCTTGCCCTGCAGCTCGCGATGCGGGGCAAGGAGTCACCGATCCCCGACATCACCACGCTGCGCAAGATCCCCGAGCACCTGACCTTCCCGCTGCGCCGGGACGGGATCGACCCGGTGCCGCTGCTCGCCGAGAGTCGTGCGCAGGCTCCGGTCACCAAGCTCGGCGCCGTGCTCGGCCTCGACATCGTGCTGGTCACCGGGCATGCCGAGTCCAAGCAGGTGCTCGCGGACAAGAACGCCTACTCCAACGACATGCGCCACCTGCTCGGCACTCGCAAGCGCAGCGACGCCGAGGGCATCGGGGGGCTGGGCATGACCGACCCGCCCGACCACACCAAGCTCCGCGGGCTGCTGACCCCGGAGTTCACCATGCGCCGCCTGGGTCGTCTGAACGAGATGATCGACCGGATCGTCACCGACGCCCTCGATGACATGGAGGCCAACGGCCCCGAGGTCGACCTGGTCCAGCACTTCGGCTTCGAGATCCCGTTCCGGGTGATCTGTGAGCTCCTGGGCATGCCCGAGGACGTACGCGACGAGTTCCACACGCTCGGCATGGCCCGTTTCGACCTGTCCGAGGGCGGCGCCGGCGCGTTCGGCGCGGCCACCGAGACCCGGACGTTCCTCATCGAGCAGGTCCGCCAGCAACGCGCCGAGCCCGGCGAGGGCATGATCGGCGAGATCATCCGCAACAAGGGCGCGGAGTACGACGACGTCGAGCTCGGCGGCCTCGCCGACGGCGTCTTCCTCGGCGGCTACGAGACCTCCGCCTCGATGCTATCCATGGGCGCCTATGTGCTGATGCAGAATCCCGAGGCGTACGAGATCCTGCGCTCCGGCGACAAGGAGCAGGTCGACAAGGTGGTCGAGGAGCTGCTGCGCTACCTGTGCCCCGTGCAGCTCGCGTTCCCGCGGTTCGCGCGCGAGGACCACGACCTCTTCGGCGTGCCCATCAAGAAGGGGGCCGTCGTCCTGGTCAGCCTCACCGGCGCCAACCGCGACCCCGCGGTCGTGCCGAAGCCGGAGCAGTTCGACCTCCGCAATGCCGAGACCATGCACTTCGCCTTCGGGCACGGCATGCACCGCTGCGTCGGCGCCGAGCTGGCCAGGATGGAGCTCCGGGCTGCCCTCACCGGCCTCGCCCGCCGCTTCCCCCACCTCTCCATGGCCACCGACGACCCCGGCGACCTCGGCTGGCGCGACCTCTCGGTCGTCTACAGCCTCGACCGCCTCCCGGTCCGCCTGGCCAAGGACCCCGTCCCCGCCTGACTCCCAGATCCCGCCGAGTCGGCCCGTTCTAACCAAGAACCCCGCCGAGTCGGCTCGTTATAACGCGCCGACTCGACGGGAACTCACGTCACAACACGCCGACTCGACGGGAACTCACGTCACAACGCGCCGACTCGGCGGGAATTCGTGTCAGGACGGGCCGGGTCGGCGGGGGTCAGGGGCGGCGGGTCTCGAGGACGCGGAAGCCCTTGGCGCTGCCGATGCGGGATGTGGGGAAGCCCTGGTCGGTGATCCAGCGCTGCAGCGAGTCGCCGCCGAGATTCTTGCCGACGACCATGACCGCTCGGCCATCGGGGGCGAGACGCGGGAGCCAGGTCAGGAGCAGCTCGTGGAGGGCCGGCTTGCCGATCCGGATCGGCGGGTTGCTCCAGATCTCGTCGTACGTCTCCCCCGGATCGACCTCGGCAGGCGTCCGCGCCGCATAGCGATCCCCGAGCCCGAGCGTCGCCGCATTCTCGTTGGCCAGCAGGACGGCGCGCTCGTTGACGTCGACCCCGGTGACGTACGCCTCGGGCACCGCGACACCGAGCGCCAGCCCGATCACGCCGTAGCCGCAGCCGAGGTCCAGGACCCGCGCCCCCGGCTTCAGCGGCGGCGGCTCGGTCTCCTTGAACAGCACCGAGGTGCCGATGTCGAGGCGGCCCTTGGCGAACACGCCTGACCCGCTCACCAGGTCGAGGTCCAGTTCCCAGACGGTCGCCGAGAGCGGGATCCGCTCGAACGGCACCGACGGGTCGGCGGAGAAGTAGTGCTCGTCATCGGTCCCGGTCAAGCTCGCTCGCCTCTCTGCGATTCATGGTGCGCACGTGCTGCGCCGCCAGCATGTCGTCAGGAGGATAGGTGACCTCCTCGAGCGTCAGCCCGTTGGCCGGCGCGATCGGAAGCGCCGAGGACCGCGTCCGCGCCGCCAGCATCTCCTTGGCCCAGGTCACGTCCCTGCGCCCCTCCCCGATCTCCATCACACAACCCACCAGCGACCGCACCATCGAGTGGCAGAACGCGTCGGCGACGACCGTCGCCTCGATGATCCCGTCCTCGCGGCGGCTCCAGGTGAGCTGGCGCAGGTCGCGGATCGTGGTCGCGCCCTCGCGCGCCTTGCAGAAGGTCGCGAAGTCGTTCAGGCCGAGAAGGTCGGCGGAGGCGACGTTCATCACCGACAGGTCGAGCGGCCGTGTCCGGTAGAGCACCGAGTGGCGCTGCAGCGGATCGACGTACTCCGGCACGTCGACCACCCGGTAGACGTAGCGTCGCGACAGCGCCGAGAACCTGGCGTTGAATCCCTCCGGCGCCTCGATGGCCCGGTGGACCCGCACATCGGCAGGGAGAATCCCGTTCAGGCGACGAACCAGCGCGCCCAACGCCGACAGATCGGAGCGCCGTCGCGAGGACGTCAGCACGTCGGCATCGATGTCGAAGTGCACGACCTGTGCGCGGGCATGCACTCCGGAGTCCGTTCGCCCGGCGACCGTGACCCAGACCTGAGCCCGCTCGCCCTCCGGTGCCCGCACCCGCAGCGCCGTCGCGAGCGCCGCCTGCAGCTCCTCCTGGACCGTACGTAGCCCGGGCTGGGTCGCCCACCCGTGGAACGCGGTGCCGTCGTAAGCGAGGTCGATCCTGATGCGCACGTCATTCATTGTCCCAGGAACACCGGGCCCGGGCGGAATGCGCGGAGCGCTTTGCCAGACTCTGACCATGCGGTACGTGATCTTCTCCGAATAGGCTGGCAGGTACACAGCGGGTCCGGCAGGCTGCCTGCCATGAGCTACGCCCCGCCCCCTCCCCCGCCTGGCCCGCCTCCCCCGTCGCCGCTGCCGCCGACCCGGGCCACCGGGTCCGCGCCTCGATCGACCATGGGGGCCACCATCGTCGTGATCGTGGCGGTGCTGATCCTGCAGATCGCGATCGCCCTGGTCGGCTTCGTCCTGACGTACCTCCTCGGCGGCACGTCGGCCAGCATGCCGATCATCAACATCGTGACCATCGTCCTCAACGCTCTGCTGTACGCCGTGGTGGCGGGTGGTGCCGCGTTCATCGCCCGCACCCCGACGGGCCGGCTCCTCGGCATCGTGCTGCCGATGCTCTCGTGGCTGTTGAGCACCGTGCTCTGGTACGGCCTCGTCCAGATGCTCGAGTTCTACAACCCCGTCGTGGCCGGCGTTGTCGCACCACTGATTCTTCTGCTGGTCCTGGCCGGCTGGGGGTGTGCCGCCTGGACCGGGCGCCGTTGGCTGATCGGGCTCCCCATCACCTATCTCCTGCTCATCGTGGTGCAGGTGCCGCTGTCTTTCGCGCTGACTCCGGCCATGTCTCTCGACAACTTCGCCGCGGTGCAGCTGCTGTCCGCCCTCTCCGCCGTGGCGACGACGGTGGCCATGATCGTCGGCGGGTTCGTCTGCTGGCTGCTGGCTCGTTCCGAGCAGGGCGCCGGGAAATGACGGTGGCCCGTCACCCTCACGGG
>NZ_JBOHDN010000141.1:0-68053 GCF_050699375.1 Nocardioides sp.
CTCGACCGCACGATGCACGTCGACTCCCGGCGGATCGCCCGTGCGGCCCGCCGCGAGGGACGCCGTGCGAAGTACGCAGTCGGGCTCGGTCCGAAGCCGATCCTCAGCGTGGTCATGCCGATCTACAACGTCGAGCAGTGGGTCGGGGCCGCTCTCGACAGCATCCTGACGCAGTCGCTGCAGGCGCTCGAGGTCATCGTCGTCGACGACGGCTCTCCCGACGGCTCCGCCGAGGTCGTACGCCGCATCGCCCGCCACGACCCGCGGGTCAGGATCGTCACCAAGGAGAACGGCGGCCTGGGCGCGGCCCGCAACACCGGCCTGGAGCACATCCGCGGTGACTACGTCGCCTTCGCCGACTCCGACGACATCATCCTGCCGGGCTCCTACGAGGCCATGGTGGACCTGCTCGAGCAGACCGGGTCCGACTTCGTGACCGCTGCCTTCGAGCGCGGCGAGCAGGGCCGGGCGACCCGCCCCAACTGGGTCAAGAAGCTGACCCGGGTGACCCGCACCGGGCTCACCATCGAGGACGAGCCGCTGGCGCTGCTCGACATCACCTCGTGGAACAAGGTCTTCCGCACCAGCTTCGTCGACGAGCACGAGCTGCTCTTCAGCGAGGGCGTGCGCTACGAGGACCAGGTGCCGATCACCCGCGCCTATCTCGACGCCACCTTCGACATCCTCGACCGCTGCGTCTACCTGTGGCGTACGAGGGACGACGGCACCTCGATCACCCAGCAGAAGGCGACGCTGCACGACCTCGCCGACCGCATCCTCAGCCAGGACCGCTGTGCCGAGCTGGTGCAGGACGCCCCGACCGAGGTTCGCAACACCTGGTTCGTGAAGCTGCTCGACTACGACTTCCCCAACTACGTCGAGGCCGCGATCGGCGCCGACAACGCCGAGTACGCCGACGCCGTACGCGAGCGCCTCGCCGTCCTGCGTGACGAGATCCCCAGCGAGATCTGGGCCCGGGTCCAGTTCCGCAACCGGGTCGTCTCCTGGGCGCTGAGCCACGACGACTTCGACCTGGTCGACGACCTGCGCGGCTGGTTCCAGCGGTTCCAGTCGGGCCGACCGATCGGGGTCGTCGACGGTCGTCCCGTCTTCGTGCTGCCCGAGGGGCTCGACAAGCGCGGCACCCTTCCGCCCGACACGCTGCGGGTCGAGGAGGTCGACCTGCTCCCCCGTGTCCAGCTGACCTCGGCCGCGTGGGACGGCGCCGACCTCGTCCTGCGCGGCTCCGCGTTCCTGCAGAACCTCACCGACGCCTACGCACCGCACCTGCTTCGCCTGCACGTGCGTGGCGTGGGTGTGGACGTCGAGATCCCGGTGACCCGGTTCACCGACCCGTGGCTCGACGAGGTCGCCAACCGGGCCTACGAGGACCGCGCGGCCGCCGGTTTCGAGGCCCGCATCGACGCCCAGAAGCTCGCCGAGGTGACCCCCGCCGGCCAGCATGATCTGGTGCTCGACTTCGAGCACACCCAGGGCGCCTTCACCCGCGTCTCGGGCCTCACCGGCCAGGTGCCGTCCGGCCCGGCCGGCTTCCGCGAGGGCCACGTGCTGGCCGACCGGCTGGTCCGTCTGGGCGGCAACGGCGCCAACGGCTTCCGCATCCACGTCCAGGACGACTGGGCACGCACCGCCGGCCACCAGATCAACCCCGACGGCTCCGTCGAGCTCACCGTCGTCGGCCCGCAGCGCAACCCGATCACCGGCACCGACTTCGGCAAGGTCGTACGCCGTGCCGCCGACGGCACGATGACCGTCCAGCTCCAGCCGCGCCGATCGCGCGAGCTCGAGGCGAAGCTGACCTCCGGCGGCTATGTCCCGGTCCGCTGGGCCGAGGAGGCCAACGTCCTCGGCGCCGAGGACGGCAACGGGCCCGACAGCGAGCCCCGCGACGAGCCCGGCCGGGCGTACGTCGTGCGCAGCGGCGGCAACACCGTCCGGGTGACCAACCGGCAGCCGTCGGTGGACATCACCGCGATCGACGCGACCGAGGAGCGGCTGGTGCTCCGCGGCGTCAGCCTCGGCGCCGCCGGCCACCGCCTGCAGCTCTCCTCCGAGCGCGTCGACGCCGTCGCGAGCCACGCCCTTCCGGCCGGCGAGTTCGAGATCGAGGTGCCGGTGGCGCGCGACGCCTGGCAGCTCGGCCGCACCGCGCTGCCGACGGGCCGCTACGAGCTGCGGCTCCTCGACGAGTCCGGCGTGGTGCGCGAGTTCGCCCACCTGAAGGTCGCCACCTCGCTGCGCGCGCACGGCCCGATCGACATCGAGATCAACGACGCCCCGGTGCGCATCGGCACCAGCAACTCGTGGAGCCTGATCGTCATCTCGCACGCCCTGCCCGTGGACGTACGCTCCGGGCGCAGGCAGCAGCAGCTGCGCGAGCGCTACCTCGAGCAGCGCCACGAGGAGCGCCTTCCGGTCGCCCTGCTGGAGACGTTCAAGGGCAAGATGGCCGGCGACTCCCCCGCGGCGATGGCGCGCGAGCTGCTGGCCCGCCACCGCGCCGGCGAGGGTCCGGAGCCGGTCTACAGCGTCAACGACCGCTCCGTGCTGGTCCCCGACGGGGTCCGGTCGGTCGTCCGCTTCTCACCGGAGTGGTTCGAGCTGCTCGCCCGGGCGCGGTATCTGGTCACCAACGACAACTGGCCGTTCTTCTTCGAGAAGGCCCAGGGCCAGGCGTACGTCCAGACCTGGCACGGCACCCCGCTCAAGCGCATCGCCAAGGACATCACCGACCCCAAGGGCGGGCTGTCGGTCCTCTACATGAGGACGATGGACGCCGAGGCGCGCGCCTGGGACCGGCTGATCAGCCCGAGCCCCTACTGCTCCGAGATCCTGCCGCGCGCCTTCGGGTTCGAGGGCGAGGTGCTGGAGTCCGGCTACCCGCGCAACGACGTCCTCGCCGCCGATGACCGCGACGAGGCCCGGACGGCCATCCGGAAGCGGCTCGACATCGCCGAGGACCAGCGGGTGCTGCTCTACACCCCGACCTGGCGCGACTCCTTCTCCAAGGTGCTCTATCTCGACCCGGCACAGGTCGTCGCGGCGCTGCCCGACGTGACGGTGCTGGTCCGTGGCCACGTGAACACGTCCACCGGCGCCTCGGTCGCCCCCGAGCTCGCCGGCCGGATCCGCGACGTCACCCTCTACCCCGACATCAACGACCTGTTCCTGGCCGCCGACGTGCTGGTGACCGACTACTCCTCGGTGATGTTCGACTTCGCGATCCTCGACCGGCCGCAGGTGTTCCTGGTCCCCGACCTGGCCGAGTACGAAGCCTCGCGAGGGTTCTACTTCGACTTCGCCGAGACCGCTCCCGGGCCGCTGTTCGGCGACAACGACTCGCTGATCGCACACCTGTCGGCCGGCCCGGCCGCTGACGAGGCCTATGCCGAGGCCCGAGCCGCCTTCCGGGAGAAGTTCGCTCCCTGGGACGACGGGGCCGCCGCCGCACGAGCCGTGGACGCACTGCTGTCCGCGGCCGAGGCATGCGACTGACCCGGAGGCGGCCGTTGCTAGGCGTCATCGTCCCTGCCTACAACATCGCGCCGCTGCTCCCCGCCGCCCTCGACAGCATCCTCGGGCAGACCTACAAGAACCTGCACGTGGTCGTCGTCGACGACGGGTCGACCGACATGACCGGCGTGATCGCCGAGGAGTACGCCGACCGCGACCCTCGCGTGAGCGTCCGCCGCACCGCCAACCATGGCCTCGGCGCGGCCCGCAACACCGGCCTGCGGCACCTGGCCGGCGCCGACTACATCACCTTCGCCGACTCCGACGACGTCGTCCCGCGGGCTGCGTACGCCACCATGGTCCGCACCCTGGAGAAGACCGGCTCCGACTTCGTGACCGGCTCCGTGTTCCGCTGGGAGGACGGCGAGCTCATCGAGCCCGTGTGGATGCAGAACTTCCACAACCCCGCTCGACTGGCCACCACGGTCGCCGCCGACCCGCGCATCCTGGGCGATGTGTTCGCGTGGAACAAGGTCTACCGGCGTACGTTCTGGGACGCGGCCGGGCTCTCCTGGCCCGAGGGGCTGCGCTATGAGGACCAGCCGACCCTGACGCAGGCCTATCTGGCGGCGACCACCTTCGACGTCATCCCCGAGGTCGTCTACCACTGGCGCATCCGCACCGACGGCACCTCGATCACCCAGCAACGCTCCACGGTCGCCGACCTCCGCGACCGCCACGTCACCAAGAAGATGTCGTTGGAGACCGTGCGGAAGTACGTCGCCGACGGCGGTGACCCCGAGGTCCTCGAGATCTTCCTGAACAAGACCCTCCCAGGCGACATGCGCCGCTACTTCGCCGCGATCCCCGAGGCCGGCGAGGAGTGGTGGGACCTGCTCGTCGAGATGGTCCGCGACATCTGGTCCGAGCGCACCCTCGCCGACACCAGCCTCCCCCCGGGCCAGCGGCTCATCGGCTGGCTCGTCGAGAACGACCGCCCGACCCAGGCCCGGCACGTCGCCGCCTGGATCGCCGAGCACGGCCGCGTCCCCCGCAACGAGGACGGCACCGCCCTCGACGTCCCCGAGCTGGACCTCTCCGGCATCGACCCCTACGCACTGCGTACCTGACCCCCGTCCCACCTCCGCTGGTCGAACCTGCCGAGACTCAACGCGTTGAGCCACCGACAGTCCCCGGCCCAAAGTGGTTTCAGACGTACGGGCCCGTTACCAGCCGGTATAAGGGCTCGCACGTCTGGGACTAGTTCTGACCTACTTGCTGGGGATGGTCCGCACACGACCGCCATCAGGCCTGGCCCTGGCCGCGCACCTGATTCGGCTGCCGATAGACTCGGCGGGCTCGCGGCGGGGACGAGCCCAGTTCTCTCGGGTTGTGTTTCCTTGTCCGTGAAAGTAGCCGTGCGTGCAGAACACCATTCGACGAGTCGTGGGCGTCTCACCCCTCCGGCTGGGTGACGCCTGGCCCGTCCACCGCGACCCGCCCCGCCCGGCCGAGCTGCGTCAGGCCGACTACCTCGACAAGTTCGACCACGACACCCTGGTCTACGACGCATTCCCCGTCGGTGACACCGTCCGGCTCAGCGGGCCGCCCCTGCTCAACCTGGCCACCGGTTTGGCGGAGTCCGTGTGGCGTCTCGACGGTGCCGAGGTCACCGCGGACCTCCGTGACCTCGACCGCACCCAGGGTTCCTGGCTCAGCGCCTCGGCCGCCGGGGGCGAGAGGCTCACGGTGACCCTGGGCGAGGCGACCTGCTCAGCCGAGATCTCCGGTAGCGGGGTCGACTGGTTCCGCGGCCGGTCGGTCCTCGTCACCAAGTCGAGGAACAACGACCTGCGGTGGATCACCGACTGGGCCCGCTTCCACGCCTCGAAGCAGGGGGTGGACGCGGTGCTGTTCTACGACAACGGATCGGATCGCTACCGCCCCGAAGACGTCCTCGCGGCCCTCGACGTCGCTGGCATCGACGTCGCCGTCGTCGTCACCTGGCCGTTCAAGTTCGGCCCGCAGGGCGGCAACTGGGAGGGTCTGACGGCCGCGCCGTGGGACTCCGACTTCTGCGAGTACGGCATTCTCGAGCATGCCCGGCACCGCTTCCTCTCCGAGGCCGCCGGGGTGCTCAACCAAGACATCGACGAGCTCGCGGTCTCCGAGGACGCCGCCGGGGTCTTCGACCTCCTCGCCTCCACCGAGTCGGGTGCGATCCGCTATCCCGGGCGCTGGATCGAGAATCCCCGGGCGACCGACCGGCAACCGCCGCACTTCTCGGACTTCACCGTCTATGACAGCACCCGGAAGCCGAGCACCAGCAAGTGGGCGATCGACCCGACGCGTACGCAGCATGCCGAGCAGTGGAAGACCCACAGCGTCCGCGGCGTCACGATGACGACCACCACTCGCATCCGGCACCGCCACTTCGCCGGCATCACCTCCAACTGGAAGTACGACCGCGGTGGCACCGCTCCGGTCAGCCCCACAAGACACCGCTACGACGGACGTCTCTCCGAGGCCATGTCCGACGTCTTCGGCACCGACTCGGTCCACCCGGTGCCCGGCGTCGCCGTCCTCGACGAGGCCGTACGGCAACCGGCCCGCGCCGTCGCCTCCTACTGGCCCGACCAGCCCACGACCTTCGACGGCCAGCTCGCCCCATGGCTTCTCGAGACGATCACCGGCCTGCCGTCCTACAACACCATCGGGCAACCCGACGCCGGCAACGCACTCATGGCCGGCGGGTCCCTGGTCGGCAAGATGCAACGGCCCGGGATGACGATCTGGGGCTCCGGGCTGGCTGCTCCGCTGGGCAAGGCCGCCATCGAACGCCTCCGCGACCGCAAGCCCCGCGAGATCCTCGCCGTCCGCGGCGTACGCACACGCAACCAGCTCATCAAGCACCTCGGCTGGGACGTACCCGAGGTCTACGGCGACCCCGCCCTGCTGATGCCGTACGTCCTCCAGCCCGGCGAGCGCCCCAGTGGTCGATCCGGCCTCAGCGTGATCCCGGGCCACGCACAAACCCGCATCATCACCGAGTCACTCATCACCCGTTCCCGCGGACACCACGTCGACGTGCAGCGACCGGCCGAGGAGGTGGTCGAGGAGATCGCCCAGTCCGAGGTCGTCGTGTCGACCTCTCTGCACGGCCTGATCATCGCCCAGGCGTACGGCATCCCCTGGGTCTGGCTACGCGTCGACGGCACCGGCGTCGCCGGTCACCGCTTCAGGTTCTCCGACTTCTTCACGACGTTGGAGAAGGCCGACGTCGTGACCGTCCCGGTGACCGCGGAGACCGCCCCCTCGCTCGACCTCGCCCAGATCGCCTCCTCGGCCAGGCTCCCGGGATCGAGGTTCGACCCACGGGCCCTCCTCGGTGTTCTCCCCTACGACATTCGCGACGACTTCCGTCGCCGCCTCCCCCGCCCCCGCCGCAGGTGGCTGCGTGGACTCATCTGACAAGCCCGACTTCCCGAGGATCCCGCCGGATGTAGGGCACCAGGGTCTCGGCGTAGGCGATGGGTTGACGTTGGCGCCGCCGATGACCGCAGGGCACTTGTCAGCTCGCACAGCGAGGTCGCCGGCCGATATCACGGTCTCATCTCCGGCAATGTCGCCAGGAAAGGGGCTCTTCCCAGATGAGGGTGTAGGTCGGCCGGGCGCGTCGGTCCGCAGATAGACGTCGAGGTCTCCCGACGATGGAGGTTCCTACGCCATCCATCCGAAAGACCTCGACGTGACCGACGCTACCCCGCCGGCCGGCCTCGGCCGCCCTGACCTGACCGCCTTCGCGTCTCATCCCAATCGACCCTGATCGGGTCTGCTGACCCCCTCGACGAGAACGCAGCGACATCACAGCCACCCAACCCCGACCGGCCGGGAAGCCGGGGCACGTCACATGGCCTGTGCTGCGGGCGTGTCGAGTGGGTCGTCCAGGGGCGACGCAGGAGCGTCGACGCGACGTGCTGAGAGGTGGTTCCAACCGGGCGCTAGGACACCGGCTACAGGCATGGCGATAGGTCAGGAACGGCGTCGCTCCCTGCGCAGGAGGGAGCGCAGAGTCTCGGCGTTCGCGTAGCCGACCCGTAGCGCGATCTCGGCGGAGGTGAGGTCCGTGGTTGCTGAGAGGTGCCGAGCTCGTTCGATGCGAAGCCGTTGGACGAAGCCGAGCGGAGTGAGGTTGAGCGCCGCACGGACTCGTCGTTCGAGGGTGCGCCGGCTGGTGCCGAGCGACTGCGCGACGAAGGCGACGTTGAACGGTTCGTCCAGGCGGGCGCGCACGAAGCGTTCGAACTCGACGACGATCGGGTCCTCGTGCCGGAGATGTTCGTAGGCGACGAAGGCCGCCTGCGACGGACGCTCGTCGATGATGAGGAGCTTGGCGACATGTTGGGCCAGGTCGGGGCTGATCGATCGCACGAGTGAGAGCGCGAGGTCGATGTGGGCGAACGCGGCGCCGGCGGTGACGAGGTTCCCGTCCACGACGACCATGGTGTCGAGATCGAGGGCGACGGTCGGATAGCGCTTCAGGAACTCCGGCCCCAGGAACCAGCTGGTCGTCGCCCGCCGATGATGCATCCGTCCGGTCTCGGCGACGGCGAACACGCCGGTGCACGCCGCGGCGATCCGGGTGGTCGCGTCGTCGAGGCGCCCGAGCGAGGCGATGACCGAACGAGCATCTCGGCTCTGGAGGGCGTCGTTGGTAGCGGCGGCCGTGAGGGTTCCAAGCGCAGGGACGACGACCACGTCGAACTCTCCGGACTCCGACAGCGGGTGGTCAACCGACAGGGTCATCGATGCCGTCGTGGTCACTCGCCGTTTCGGTCCGAGGATGGCGAGTTCGATCGGGTCGATCCGCGGGTCGATATCGCCGCGGGCTCCGTCGGCCACCCGCACGATGTCGATGACCGACGCGACAGCCGAACCGAAGCAGCCGTCGATCGCGATCAGTCCGATACGCATGGCGCGAACAATAGCAATACTGTCGTATACGCCACTCCCCATCGGCCCTCGCTCGTCATACGCTGAACTCGCCCCACGAAGAACCCCGACTTCAAGGAGAACCCCTCATGTCCACACCCGCATCACTTCCGTATGCCTTCGTCGCCAAGATCGTCGCGGCCGATGGACAGCACGACGCGCTCGCCGATCTGCTCGCCGGCGCTGTCGCACTCGCCAACGAAGAAGTGGGAACGATTGTCTGGTTCGCGGCTAGAACCCACGCCGACACCTTTTGGATCTTCGATGCATTCCCCGACGAGGCCGCTCGCGACGCCCACGCCAACGGCGCCATCGTCGCAGCCCTGATGGCCAACCAGCACCTCCTCGGCGCAGCACCCGAGATCCTGGCGGCCGACGTCCTCGCGTCCAAGCTCCCGTAGTCCGCCAACGCACGAGACGATCGCGCCCCGCCGAGCCGTCGGACCCGACCGCCTCGACACCCGCACCACGTTGACGATCCCCGACGGGCCGATCACGAGGGGGGCCAGGCAACACCAGGCGCAAGCCTGGAGCGGCACTGGTTCACCGGTGGTCATCGAGAGAGCCAGCGCGGTTCCATGGCAGCGCAACTGTGTCAACTTGCCCTCCGTCCCGCTAGGCGCCGTGGGCGGGTCTTGGTTGCGATCCGTTGCCGTGACGGGAGACGCGTTGCGCGTCGCAGCGATGACGGGTCGTTGGCGTTCCGGGGCGTTGCGTTCGTGCGCGTCGCCCGTGCGGCATGGAACATCTCGCTGCGCACACAACGATCGCTGCGCCGACGCACCGTTGACACCTCGCACGTCCAGGTCGCGACACAACGCCACGCCGCGTTGCCGAGCGGAGCGAGGCCTATCGGCACACGGACAGGATGCCGGCCGCGAGCGCTCAGCCGGCGAGGGGTCCGTCGCAGAGGAGAGCGACGTCGGTGTCGGGCAGAGCCGTGAGGCCAGCGCATCGCGCGACCACCAGAACCGAACCGCCCCTGCCCTGCGCTTCCGCAGGTCAGGGGCTGTTCGCCAGAGCCGCCTGTCGGAATCGAACCGACGACCTAATCACGTCGGCTTTGCGTCTATCGCTTGATGCGCCCACTGGGCGAACGAGCCGCTGACCTGCGCAAACGCCGAGAGTGGGGGGCGCCGCCATCCGGTGGTGACCGACGACGACCGACCAGTACCGACCGTTTCACCGGAGCTTGCGGCGGCGTCGAAGCCGAGCAAGCTCCATTCTTTTAGCTCACCGCGCCCTCCTCCTAGTCGGTCCCGTCGTCGTCGAAGACGGGAAAGGGACAGGGCTGTCGCAAGGATCAGGTATGCCGTGCCGCACATCCCCGCAGCAGTCCCAACAGCGCCGCTGACGTTATCGGCGCCCACCGACCAGACAATGTCTCCTGACCACCCGTATCAACGGGGCGCAACGACTCGCGACATCATTCGAGCTCAACGTCCAGGACGAGGTCGTCGAAGTTCGCCTCGCCCTGCCCATCGCTGCATCGAAGTCGGAACGAGTCACTGGCGGGATCGCCCTCGACTTGAATAGCCGAGTTTCCCAACCAGGCCTGCGTGACGTCGTGACCGCCCCGCCACACGTTCCACAACTTCAGACTCGTCTTACCCCGCCCTCGTCGGCGCACACTGACAACGACCGAGGACGGCGCAGAATCGCGCCAGAGGACGATGTCTTCTCCTTCGACGCCGTTCGCCTCCAGCACCCCTCCTCGTATCCGGAGCTGGACTCCTTGAACTGGCGATTCCGCCGCCGAAGCGAACGTAAGACGGACGCCGGTCGGCACCTCGTTGAACTCGAACAGGCCGTAAATCACCGTTCCGTTCCAGTCAATGACGTTGGTCTGCTGCTCAGCGAAGAGCTCGGACAGGTCGGTCACGATCAGTACCCCGGGTGTCTGTAGGGATCAACGGCAGCGTGCTCCTGCGGCCACCGAGGAACGACTTCGGTGCCCCCGTCACGGTACGGGATGGGTTCATGGCTCAGTTCCATGGACTCCATACCGCCCTTGTCACGGTTGTAGCGCTGTGGCGCAAGCCCTCGACGCATCCGGGCGATGTTGGCTTCACTCCAACTGTCGATCTGCGAACTCGCCGCTTCATTCTTCCAGAAGCGGCCTCGGACGGTTGACCACGCAGGCTTGTTCCCCGCCTTGGTCAGCGCATAGATGTCATCGCCAGCCTTCCATCCGAGCTTCGCTCCAGCGTTTGTGGCGGCCCGGCTGGCCATGGCGGCTTCTTTGGCCTTGAGGATTTTCAATGCCGGGATGGCCGCGGCGACCTCGAATATGCAAGCCGCTCCGAGGTCCTTGCAGGCTGATGGGTCGCCCACGAAGAGGATGAAGGCGTCCTTGGCGCCCTGGTTCGATCCACATGCCCATCCATCGCAGTCCATCGACGCTTTCGCGCAGTGCTGGTCTTTGAAGTCGTCGTCGCCACGGTCGCAGGCCCAAGCGATGCGGGTCAGCGCAACGTCAATGGGGGATGACAGTTCCAATTCTTCGGCGACCATCTCGTCAATCTCGTCACCGCTGACTCCCGGCTGGGCGTAAAACTCCTCACCGGGAAAGCTGCTGATCACGGTTATCGGGTCCGGAGGAGGGGGTGGAGCCGTCAGACGTGCTCTGGTGATCGCGCGGTTGGTCCCATGGTCAGGCTTGCGGTCGTCGCCGATGGCGTACAGACCCGTCGGATCACTGAAGGTGACCGGATTCTGGTTCGCATACGAGTACGCGTTCAACGACGCCGGGTCGGACAGATCCACGATCGGGTCGGTGGTCACGAACAGCCCTAGCACTGGGTCGTAGGGGCGGGCACCGACCTGCAGCAGGTCCACGCCCTCGTCGCGGGTTGACCCGACGAACCCCTTCTCCCCTGGGAACGCGGCCTTGTCCGGGTGCGTGCCTCGGTCGGCACCGAAGGGGCGCTGGCGGCGCTGCGGCACGGACTCATCCTCCGCCGACGCAGCCGCGGTCTCGGCGTTCCCCAGCGCGTACTCCGGGGTGCCCTGGGCATCGACCGACCAGGTCGTCACATCGGCCGGGTTCAGCCCGGTCCGGGTCGCGATCAGCTGGCCCGCGAACGTGTAGTCCCGCCGCGGCGCCACCTCACCAGCCTGGAGACCGGCGCCGGTGTCCTTGGCGCTGTCGTGGACCAACTCCACACCACCAGGCAGATAGACAGTGGTGACCGTGCTGGCTCCTGGGTCGGTGACCCTGCGCAGCACCCGTGCCCCAGCAGTGTCATAGACCGCTGTCTGAGCTGCGGCCGTCTCACTGGCCGGGTCGACACCAGCGAGGTGGTGCTCGGGATCCCACTCCAGACGCTGCATATCACCCTTGACCGGACGACCCAAGAGCTCGCCGGCATCGCTGTAGGTGTACGTGCCCTCGATCCCCGTCAGGGCCGCATCCGCAGTCCCCGAAACCGTGTCGACCGCGACCGTTCCCGGTGCATGCGCGGGCCCATCAGCCGGGTAGGAGTAGGTGGCGCGGGTGGTGCCCTCAGCTGTGGTGTACGTGTCGGTGAGCCGGTTGTTAGTGGCGTCCTCGAACGTCCACGCCTGGGCAAACCCATGCCCCGAGGGCAGATCACCCGCGGCCGGGGCGGTCTCGCCACAGGTCTGGGCGGTGCCCGACCAGGCCGTCTTGAGGCGGTTCAGTCCGTCGTACTGATAGCACTCGGTCTCCTGCCACGACGGATCCGCGGCACCGGTGGCCTGCTTGTCGGTCTGGACACTGGTTACGTTCCCGGCCAGGTTGTAGGCATAGGTCTGGAGCTGGTCGAGCTCGGGGCGGGTCTGGCGGTCGACCTGCTGCTCGGACAGGCGGCCGGAGCCGGGCTGGTAGCGGTAGGACTGCCACGACATGTGCCCGTAGGTGTTCCCGAGCGCGAGCTGGTCGAGCTGGCTGTAGGCGGAGTAGGCGGTCGCGATCACGTACTGGCCCATCGAGCCACCCATCCGGATCGGGCGGCCGAGGTCGTCGTAGTCGTGGACGACCTTCTCTGCCGGCAACACCGGCGTGGTCGCTCCCGTCGGGGTGATCGGGTAGTAGCTGGTCGCGGCGACCTGCCCATCGAGTCGGTAGGACTGCTTGGTCCGGTAGGTGCCGGCGACCTCGCCCGGCACCAAGCCTGCCGTGGCGGCGAGGGTGACGTGGCTGTCAGTGGGCTGCCCGGCCGGGTTATAGGCATCGATCGCCTGGGTGTAGAGCGCAGCACCGTCGCGGTAGCGAGTGGTCGAGGTCAGCTGCCCGGTCTGGATTGTGTCGTAGACCCAACCTGCGACCTTCTCGCGCGTCCCGTCGCCGGCGACCTCCTCGAGCGCCGTCTGGCGGCCCATCGCGTCATAGCTGGTCCGCAGCTTCGTGCCGTTGGCGTCTACCGACTCGACCGGGCGACCCAGGTCGTCATAGGTGGTGGAGGAGTCCCCGGCATCGGGGTCGCTGGTGGACAGGCGATGGCCCAGCTCGTCATAGGTATAGGTCCAGGTGTTGTCCTTCTCATCCTTGACCGTCTCCAGGAGCCCGGTGGCGGTGTAGCCATAGCTGGTGACGACCTTCGTGCCGTCACCGGCGTCGCTGTTCGCTCCGCCGTCGGTGTGCTTCCACTGCTCGCTGCTCCGCCCACGGGCATCAGCCACGACCGTGGTCGCGACGCCACCATCGGGCGGGTTGGTGTGAGTGAGGTTGCCGTCGTAGGAGTACCGGGTCACCGGGTCGGCATCGGTCCCGACCCAGTTCGTGGTCTGCGTCATCGGCCGGGAGGCACCGTCATAGGTGGTGAGGACCGACTCCGGAGCCGCATCGACCGGATCCACGAACGTAGTTGTCGGGAGCCCGGCGGCCAGGACCTGGTTGTCGACCTGGGCGACCCTGCCGGCGGTGTCGTAGTTGGTGATGGAGACGACCCGACCCTTGGCGACCTTGTTCTTCTCATCGGTCCACCGGGTCTCGGCCTGGGACTGCACCTGGCGTCCCAGCGAGTCGAACAATGCGGTGCTGGTCACCTGGCCAGGCGCAGAACCGGCGGTGCCACCGGTGAGGGTCTTGGTGGTGATCGCGTTGGTCTTCGCCCCACCGGCCCCACGCAGCTGGTAGGTGTAGGCCAGGTCCGCGACCCCGCTGTTGTTCCCGGGCAGCTTCACGCTGACCAGGCGCCCCAGGCTGTCGTAGTCGGCGGTTGTCGTGCCTCCCGCAGGATCGGTCACGGTGGTCGGGAGCCCCCACTTGGGCTCATTCACCGTAGTGGTCTGATGCCGAGCCAGCGGGCCTGCGCCATCGGGGTCCGGACTGGTGGAGACCACCTTGGTTGGGGTGCGGCCGGCTTCAGGGGTGTAAGCGATCGAGGTCGCCGCGCCGGCGGCGTCGGTGACCGTCTTGACCCGCCCGTTGGCGTCGTAGGTGGTCGCAGCGGTGGTCTGCCAGGCGTCATCGACCACAGCCTTAGTCGTCGTCACCAGACCCTTGGTAGGTGCCTGGCCGACGCTACCCCCGTCGTACGCCCACTGTGTCCCCTCGAGCAGGCCCGCGGCAGCGGGCGGCTCAGCACCGCAGGCACCTTCAGCCTTGCGGGACTGGGAGGGATAGCTGGTCAATCCGCCCACGACGGAGCCGGGGTAGGTGGTGTAGAGGCAGGTCCGGTCGGTCGTGTCGGCGGCCGCGGCGTCGCTGGTCTTGGTGTAGGCGTGGTCATCACGCTCGACCTCACGACCCCGCGAGTCGTAGTCCATGGTGACCTTGACGTACTGGCCCCCGCCGCCGTCAGCGCTCGCGCGCGGACTGGCGGTCAGGGTGCTGGCGGTCTGCACTCGCCTTGGGTCACGGTCAGCGGTGTGCCCGGCGGCTGCGGGAATGACGTCGTAGCTGGTGGTCTGCTTGGAGACCACGCTCTCGCCTGCATAGGTAGTGGTCGAGGTCGGCACACCGGCACGTGCCCTCGCCTCGGGGTCCAGGCCGGTTCCGTCCGACCCCATGCCCCGGTCGAAGGTCGCGACCGTCTTGGTGCGCGGGTGGCCGGTGCCATCAGCTCCGGCCTCGCCGACGCGGGTGGTGACCTTCGCGTATCCGCGCCATTGGTTCCACCGCTTCTTGCGATCCAGCGCAAGTGGGTCATCCGAGCGTGCCCAGGCACCGTCAGAGTCACCAGCAGAGGTCTCGGAATCGCCGTAGCCGTAGGTGGTGCGGACCTGGAACCCGATGCCGGGGTCTTGAGTGACGGCGGTGACGACGTACTTGTAGAACCAATGGTTCTCTTCGGGGAAAGTGTCGTAGTGCGCCTCATCGGGGAAGCACCGTTGTGTGTTGTTCGACGGGGCGGGGAACGCGCCGTCGACCTTGCACGCCGGCGGGCTGTAGGCGACGCCAAGGACCGAGCCGAGCTCGTCGATGATCGACGTGATCCGCGGCCGGTACATGGGCGGGAGGTTGTCGGTGGAGGTATCGACGCGGTTCTTCATCGGTGTCGAACGGAAGATGGCCTTGCCCGCCAGCGTGCCGGAGCCCGGCGTGGCCGCGCCGGCACGGTGGGTGATCGAGGACAACCACAACGTCACCTGATCGCGCGGGTCTTGCTTCTTCGGGAAGACATAACCCAGCGTCCACTCGTCGACCGGCTCGAACCCGTCATCGGGACCATTGCCCGTGTAGGTCTGGGTCCGCACGCGGGTGAGCTGTTTTGTCGTGAAGAAGGTCGGCGAGAACTGCGTGTCCAGGTCGCAGTCACCTGAGGTGCAGACCATGTCGAAGGGGACGTCGGGCCACTGGTTGGCGTTGTTCGCGTTCAGCGTGTTGCCGCTGCCAGTGCTGCAGTTATAGGAGTTGCGGCATCGCTCGGACACGTCGAACAGGACCCGCGCCGGGGCGGCGCCGGTGGACCCGGACTTGGTGCCGTAGGTGACCTTGGTGAGGTAGCCGCCACGGTCATAACCGGTCGCAACCCCGCCGCGGTCCTCGTCCGGAACCGCGCCGATGTTCTCGTTGGCGCGATAGCGGTTGGTCTCCTTCGCCCAGTGATAGGTCACCGTGTTTCCGACCGGGTCGGTCACTTCGGTCAGGTTCCAGCGCCAAGCCGCGTCCTGGCTCGATGAGCCGAACGTCGCGGCGTGGCCGGGCTCCCCGGCATGGTTGCCGTAGACCGGAACCCGCAGTGACGAGTTCGCGCCGGTGTCGGCGTCGGTCTGACCGAAGAGGTATCGGGTGCCGTCGGGGGTGGTGACCTGGAACCGCTCGAACTGGCCACCCTTGACCCCCAGCCGGGTGATCACCGAGCCGTCGTCGGTCCGCAGCCGGAAGTCGCCGGCACCACCGGACGGGTCCTTGACGAGCTCACCGGCGTGCGCGCTCAGCGAGAGGTTGAGCGCCTCGCCACGCCAGCACAGGTCGCCGGTGTCACGGTCCTTGTTGTTCGCCGCGCCTGGGTCATCGGCCTGGTCCTCGGCGCACGGCGCGTAGCTGCGTTCGATGAACCCAGGCGCCAGGTCCCATCCGAGACCGGCCCAGGAGGCCTGTACGTTGCCCGAACCGATGACGCCATCGACCGAGCCGGAGTCATAGGTCAAGCCGAGGCCCGGCTCCATCCCCGAAGCGACCGGCGGGGTCTGCAGCGGGTAGGACCACGTGAACGAACCGCTGGATCCACCGCCCGACCACGACGCCGCCGTCCCCAACGACGTGGCCGTCCAGTCACCGTCGGCACCGGTCGGGGTCGTCTCGGCCATCAACACCACACCGGCCGCCGCCGGCTCAGCAGCAGCCTCAGCGGACTTGGCCTCGGGAGACTCCTCAGCCGCCTCCGGCTCGTTGGAGCCGTCTTCGACCTTCGATGCGGCGGACTCAGACGCTTCAGGCTCAGCGGGGGCCGACTCGGCGGTCCCAGACTCGGTTGCCTCAGGATCAGCGGTCTCGGACTCGGTCTCCCCGGGCTGGTTCGTCTCAGCCTCGGGGGTCTTACCTGGGTTCTTGGACTGCTCCGGGGGAGCCACGTTCGGGGCAGGCTTGCTGAGAAGATCGCCGGGGAGAGTGGCGCTCAGGCGGCCCTTGCTGTCTCGAGTCGTGTCCAGCCACGTCGAGACCTGACAGGACTTGTTCTTGGGAGTGGTCAACACACACGCCGGGTAAGCGACCAGCCGCAGCCGACTCTCCCAGCCGCCACCCACCGGCGTGCTGGCCCGACTGTAGGCGGACACGTCCATCGCGACCTTTACAGGCGCCACCTCCGGCGGTGCTGCCGATGACGAGGCGCCCGCACCCGCCACCTCCTCCGGGGTGACCCGAACCACGGGACCCGACGCCCCTGCACGGCCACGAGCCGCGTCCGCCGGGTCGTCGCCCACGACCTCGACCTCGACGTTCGGAGCCTTGCCTGCATCGCCATCGTCGGCTTCGACCCACACTGGGAGATCGTCGGCCTGGGTCAGCTTCTCGGTCGGACTCACGGTTGCAGTACCGACGGTGGACTTCTCCGCGGCGGCGGTCTCAACTGGGACCGGGTCCGGGACAGTGTCCTCCTCCTCGACCGGGACCTCGACCTCGCCCGGGGACGCATCGGTCACCTCCCCAGTAGCCTCTGGTGCCAGACAAGGAGCATCGAAGGTCGTCGCGCGTTGCGACTGCCCCGCCTCATCTCCACAGACCACGCCATCAACGACCCGCAGCAACGGGACCGTGATCGGCACCGAGCTGGTCAGCATCCCCGCCAGCAACGTCACCGCCAATGACAAGGCCACCCCGAGCCGAAGTCCCAGCCGTACGCCGCGGCCGCGGCTTGCCATCGCGGCACCCGGCCCCGTCAGACGGCGCGATGCCCAGCGCAGAAGGTGGGGGAAGCGAAGGTTCACTGCAGCCGTCCTAGTCCGAGGCTTTGATCCGAGGTCGCCGTCTGGCGAATGGTCATCAGGGCGGTGCGTGCTCATGGCGTGTTCCGAACTTCGTGCGCCACCAGGTAGGCACCGGTCGGGTCCAACGGCCCCGAGTAGACCCGGACCTCATCCACGACACCGTGGAAGAACCCGCTGGGTGCGCTGCCCCCGTTCGGCGAGGCGCCGAGCAGCAGCGGACTCAACGCATTCGCGTTCTGATCGACGGACCCACTGACCGGCGCGGATCCGGCCTCGATCCCATTGATGTAGAGCCGGATTCGACCCGGCGAAGGTTCATAGACGCCTGTCAGGTGCACCCAGCCACCAGTCGCCTGTGCCAAGGACAACTCCGGGGAGAGCACATTGACCCAGCCCACGTCAGCAACCCGGAGCGAGAACGCCCATTGGTCGTAGTAGAGCCCGACCCGAGCACGCGCCCAGTTATCCGAGGAGTCCGGGAACGCTGAGATCAGCGACCACTTCCCGAACTCCGCAGGATCCGCCTTGACCCAAGCCGAGACGGCGAAACCTTCGGAGAGCTTGACCAGGTTCGCATTCGCACCCGACGAGGTTGCGTACTGGCCGGACCCGTTCAACGAGAGCGCCTTGTCACCTGCGGCCCAGATCTGATTGCCCGACCCGACCGGGTCGTAGTCACGATCGTGACCGTTGACCCAGGTCGGCGACCCCGACAGCGCAAGTGTCGCGGGCTCCTGCTCCGCAGGAGCCTCGTCGGCACCATTTCCGTCCAGATGCCACTGATGCGAGGTCGAGGCACCCATCACCTTGAACTTCAGCTGTTTCGCGGTCGACACGTTCCCGGCAACATCCGCAGCAGTTGCTGTGATCCAGTCCGGGCCCATATGCCCGGACCGAGTCACCGACACCTTCGCCCCTAGCGAAGAAGCTTCCTTCGAGCTCGGGGTCGCCGAGGTCAAGAACCCATAGCGGTAGTACCGCACATCCGTCGACGGCGAGTCCATCGAGATCGTCACACCCTGGCCGTAAGAACCCACCTTGGGCGCCGCGACCACTGGCGGATCAGGACGGACCGTGTCGATCACCAACGACACCGGTCCCCACGCCGGCCCCTGAAGGCCATAGGAGTCGATCCCGTATACCTGCCACGTGTAGTTCCCATCGGGGAGGTTCTCGGTCAACGTGATCCCCGCGCGCGTGTCCGATGGATGAAATGCGTTCCTACGGTCCACGACGACCTTGCCCGAGGAGTTCTTCACGATGAACCGCTGCTGTACCTGGTTCCCGTCCGGATCCGTCGTGGTCGCGAACAGCACCGGCTGGCGCGTCCGGACGTAATACTTGCCGCCGTAGTGCACCGCAGCATCGGTGCTGGTGTTTCCGTTGTACCGCTTCGAAGGCTCGTTCGGCGGCCGGTTATAGGTCACCAGCAGCCTCGGATAGGCACCATCCGAGGCGCCGTAGTGGCGCCAGGAGTACTTGTTGGTCTCGTCCTTGGCGAACATGCCCAACCGCATCCGGTCGTAGCCGTGGCTCAGATCCGAGATCAAGCCGGACTTCACGTTCCACTCGTTCGTGTAGTTCGACGAGCAGTAGTCCTCATGCCCGCGGGCCTTGTAGTTGGTCGACTGATGGTCGATCTTCGCCGGCCCTGGCCACCGCGTCCCCGAGTTGAACGCCTCCACCGTCCACACCTCGATCCCAGCACCCGTCGTGTTGCACGTGTGCTCGGGCGAATGGAACTGGTTATGCCAGAACGTCGCCGACTGGATCTGGGTCCCCTGCAAGCTCTCGATGTCGAACTTGTAAAACGAACGCGCCCTCTTCGTCGCCGAAGACCAGCCGTCATACCCAGCGCGACCCAACGCCACATCCCCGTACCAGTGCTCGCCACTCGACCAATACATCCCCCACTCAGCACCCAGGTCAGGACGTTCCAGCGGAGGGTCGAGAACAACGGGAAACGTTGTCTCCTCCGCCAGCAACATCGACACGTCCGGACGCACGTGCAGCTCCGCAGCAGTCTCACCGCTCTCGGCCCCGCCTGCCGCGGCCCCCCGCTTCGACTCAGCCCCGGCGGATGCAGGCTCGAGCGACATGGTCATGGCCGCCGACCGTGAATCGTCGGGGCGTTCTACCAAACGCCTGATCTCCTCCGTCGACGGCGCATCTGACTGGTCGATCGTTGCGCCCTGCTCCGACTTACTCGGCCCGGTGTTCGTCGAGTCCGGGTCAGCAGCGTCACCGGCATCCCACTGCTCTGGATGACGTGACGCGAAGACCACCTCACCGGTCCCGTTGGTCGCCTCCAGACCACCCTCGCCATCGTCGGCGACATCAACGCCGGAAGCGGTCAGATCGAAGTGGAAGTCAGCCACCTGCGGGAGCTCAGCCGCAGCACGATCGTGCAGCACCAGATAAGTCTGGAACCCGGCGACGCTCGCGCCGACCACCAAGTCGACCTGACCGCCCCAGACGCCGGTAAAGGTCGCTAGGTTCCCGTCCACCCTCGGAGCCGGAAGGTCGCCGTACTCGGCCGGCCACGACAGAGCGATCTGTTCACCGCTGGGGCCCTCAAGCTCCGCCAGCGGACCCGTTCCATCGGAGGTGATCGTGAACTCTGCCGGCGCAGTCACCGGCGCCAGCCGACCAGCTCCATCCGGTTCCAGCGATGCATCGATCTCGTGCCAGCCGTCGCTCTCGTGCACCCGCACTGGTCCGGGACTGATCTCTGCGACCATGCCCTGGTCCGGCACCGCTCGCACGATCTGAGTGGGCGTGGTCAAAGTGTCCACAACCGTGGGTTCGCCGGTTTCCTGCGCCTGCGCAACCGCCTCTGCCTCGGTCAGCAGCACCTCCGGCGGCGCCGGCGGGACGATCGCGGGCACGCCGGCGGCCGCCTCCGCCAAACCCATCGCGGGCATCACGCACAACCCACCCGCCAGCAACAGGGTGGACGTAAATGCCACCGCTACATCCAGAGCGCAGGGGAACTTCAACGTGGACTCCTCCAGAGCCGACCCGGACAACACATGTCTGTTTGCCGCCGTCGGCTCCGAGGGCGCGATGGGCATGCGACAGAGACAGTTGCATCGCTCTGCGCTCGCAGGGAGTAGAACTCAACCGGTGTTCCACTCCCGTGGACGTTCCGTTACCCATACGGGGCACGGTATAGTCCATCCGAACTAGGCCCTGCCATCCGAACTAGTCATGGATCTCGAAGCGGTCCGACGCCAATACGGCATGGGGTGAGTCCACAAATTCATCCGGCACCTGCGAACAGGCAAGGATTGGCGCAACCGCACACACTGCGGGCACGGCACGCCACTATCGGGTCGTCGACTGGTCGTGCTCCATCGGCGGGTCCAAGATCTGACCATCCGGTCCGGTGACCGCCACGCTCGAATCCAGCGCATCGACGGCGAGCAACAGCGCCTCGACTGCCTGCTCAGGCACCCGCGCAGACTGCTCCAGCGCCTCGACGGCAACGCTTAGAGGGCCCGGGCCCGCGGTCGATGTCTCCTCCTCGGCCCCTTCCACCACCTCGGGGCGATCGACGACCGAGAGCCGGTTTCGCAGCGGTTTGTTGATCCGCCGGATCGCCTGCACGGTCCGCTCGCTGTTGTGGGTGTCGCGGTGAGCGAAGACGTGCTCGATCCGGTCTGCAAACGGCTCCACGAATTTCTTCGGCGACTCTATCGCCGCGATGACCTCACTGATCGCCGCCTCGGCGTCCTCGACGACCGGGCCGAACCCGTCCTCCGGGTAGGAGAAGTAGCCCTTGCGGTAGGCGTGCGCCCCCGCGAAGAACTCCTCGCGGTCGAACTGGAAGTAGACCGACGGCGTATGCACGTACGCGGCGTCGAAGGCGAGTGAGGAGTAGTCCGTTACCGCGAGCGTCGCCCGCGCGATCCACGATTTGATGTCGTCGTCGGCGTAGGACACCAAGTGGACCCAGTCGGGAACATCACCCGGACCCAGGAGTCCCTGGAGATTCGGATGCGGCGCGAAGGCCACCTCAACCCCGGCTCGTGTCGCTGCATCGCGAATCTGCGGACTGGACAGCACCTGGATCCAATTCTGGAAGTACGCCGTCTCGTGGAAACCTTCGGCCAATGCACGCTGGTTGCTACTGGTCGTGTCGCTCGTGAGCAGGTATTGCCGCCATGTTGGGATGATCAGCACGACATTGCGGTCATCGTTCGGCGTCGCGTCGAGCAGCCGTTGGAGGTCGTCGTGACGTGGGAACCCAGTGACCTCGACCTCGCGGCTGGTCAGCTTGTACGGCGTCTTGTCACTCACGAACGACGCATACTCGGCCTCCCCGGTCGCCAGCATCAGGTGCATGGTCTTCGAGTTGAACCAGTGCGACAGGTCGTCCTTGGTCACCCCGTGCTGAAGGAATGTGAAGCGCCACCACTCGCGGCCGTAGCGCGCGAAGTCGTACGGCGTGACGATGTAGCGATCGATCTGCGAGGAGATCAGGTGTGCGGCGTTTTTCATCAGGAGCACGTGCTCTTGGGTGCCGTACGCCACCAACCGGAACCCGTCCGCTTTCAGGCGTGACCAGTCTGGGCTGGACTTGCTGAGCACGAACCAGGCGTTGACCTCCGGGTGAGCCTCTCGTAGGTGCCGGTATAGCGTCTCGGCGTTGTCGCGGGCCATGGTGTCGCGGTCCATCAGCACCCACGCGCGGTGATACTTCTTGCGCACCTTCTTCGAGCGGGCCAGCTTCTTGACCCGCTGTGGTTCGCGTACGCCATGGCGCTTCGTCAGCTCGCGCTGGAGACGGCCGCGCGCCCGCCGCCAGAGGCTGCGGTGCTTCGGCTCTTCCCAGGGAGCCGGGGCCGGCAACTCTGGACGTGGTGTGCCCCTGCCCCGAAGCCGGCTCCAGACCAGGTCTGAGTGGGCGTATCGCGAAGGTACGTCGTGCGAGGAGAAGACGATCTGGGCCGGGGTCGTCTGACCAGGAAGCACCATCGCCCAGTCCTGCTGTGCGTCGACCCAGCCAATCCGCTCGTAGACGAAGGTGCGGCCGAAGTAGTTCAACGCCCGGGACTTTGCACCCATCGCCGGGGTAGGGATGCCTCGGACGAGCAGAGTCTCGGTCTCCTCCGGATCCGTGAGGTAGTAGGTGAATCGGGTTGCACGCTGTTGGGGGTCGACGTGGTCGACCCGGACGCGCTGCCCAGATGGCACGGAACCGGTGCGCGCCGAATACCAGGCCATCCGAAGGTCCTCGGGCATCCAGGTCAGGTCATAGTCCAGGAACGACCTCGGGTCGATTCTGCCGATGAGGCGGTCAACCAACTGGTGGAACTCGACAAGGACTTCCTCAGGGACAGAGGCGGTCACCGATCCTGAACGCGCGTCATTCTTGAAGTACCACTGAAGGTCGTAGAGCGACATGAACTGCAGCCAGGTCGGAGGGGTGTTGTCGCCGAACCGATCCATGGCGGTGATGAAGCCGTGACGAAGAACAGCGGTGTAACGGTCGTGATCGGCCCAAGCCTTGTCCACCAGCGAGGACCCGTCACCACGCTTGCGGTAGAAATACATCGACTCGGCGATGAATCCCACCCGTCGTGACGGTCTCGCAGCGAGGTAGTGCGCCGTGTAGACCCCATCCTCTGCGACCGGTCGAACCCGGGCATCGAAGCGCAAGCCCTCCTCCCGGATGAACTCCAGGCGCCCGAAGCTGTTGTTGACCGAGAACGGGAAATAGCGCGGCTCGAGGTCGAGGTCGACCGTCCGAGTGCCGGGCTTGAAACGGAAGGACAACGGATGGTCGTCCTGCGCGGTGGACGGGTCCTCCCCCGAGAAGGGCATGAACCTACATGCGACGTAGTCCGGCTCCTCGCCGGTCGCCAGATAGTCGCGTACGCCTTGCAGGTAGTTCTCGTCGAGCGCGTCATCGGGATCGGGGAAAGACACCCAGGTCCCGGTCGCGCTGTCGAGACCGGCGTTGCGAGCCGAGGACAGTCCCCCGTTCTCCTTCACGATCACCCGGGCGGTGGCGACGTCATGATCGGTGATCCAGCGCCGGATCAGCTCCTCGCTTCGGTCGGGCGAGCCATCCACGACGAAAATCAGCTCGGCGTCTCCGAGACCACCGACCTGACGCCGCAGACTCTCCAAGAAGGTCCCGATCCACGCCTCGACCCCATAGGTGGGGACGACCAGACTGAAAAGAGGGGTCGACGACAACGCAGGTACTCCGGATCGGGTTCGTGGCGGGCGCCCGATATCGCCGTGCCTGTTGGTTCTGAACTGCCAGCGCGCAGGCGCGCTAGCACGGCACCGTGACGGTAGATGTCACAGACCGAGTCGCACCACGAAATTTGACGGCCCCTCCCGGACCAGCCATTGCGACAAGTTCAATGTTAACCGAACCGAAGAGCCCAAAACACCAAACCCGGCAGATCTGGCAACCCTTAGCAGATCTGTAATAAACCGAGCTCGCCGCTTTGGCCGGCGCAGGCCTACGGCCTGAGCGCGGGCTGCTTCTTCAGCGCATCGACCAAGTGCGATCCAGCGGTCATCCCGTAGGTCTTGGTGATGTGGTGGGAGTCGATGTAGACCACGATGTTGCCCACGACCGGTCGGCACCATTTCGGCCCGCAGAGATGATCGTTGAGATCGACGTAGGTCGCCTGCGGCACCTGCTTGGCGGCAGCTTCCACCGGCATACCCTTCCCGATGGCCTTCGAGCGCTTCCTGTCGCAATCGGACGGTTTGGCTCCGGGCTTCGAGAGGCAGTCGGGAATGTCCTTCCCCATCTCCGGCGTCTCCTTGATCGCAACGACGCCGATGTCGTGCGCGATCAGCTTGCGCCAGTAGTCCGCCATGCCATCGCCGATGGCCTTCCACGAGGTTTCGTCCAAGGCGCGATGGTCAGGAGTTCCGAGTGTCGGGCGCGTGGTGGTGATCACGACGTCCGGCTTGATGTCGTTGATGACCTGGTCCAGGACCTTTACGCCCCACTTGTGGCAGGTGACGTAAGGACCGTCCTCGCCAGGGATATCAGCCATCGTCGAGCCCCAGGCGCAGATGCTGTGGCGCATCACGACGATCGCGTAGTTCTTCTTCTCAGCCCACGCCTTGACCGACCAGAAGAACTGCGTCGTCTTCGAGTCACCGACGAAGGCGATCGTCTTCCGAGGCTTCTCCGTCTCGCCGAACCAACAGGTCTGGACCTCCGACTCCATGATCGGTGTCTGGCAGGTGTCGCCGAGGCCTGGCCAGTCGGACGCCGCCGCGGCGGGATCCGGGATGGCCTCGACGTCCGGTACGCGGACGGATGGGTCGGCGAGGGCTGCGGCACCCGGGTAATCACGAGTGCCGGCCCTGTCGGCAGCAGAGTCTGCCGTCGGCGCAGACCACATGCTCACCAAGGCGACAGGAATGACGGCGAGCAGGAGCGTCGCCAGCGAGCGGGACGTGCTCTTGGAGATAAAGGCGTTCTTCCGGAACGGGTCTTCGACGAACCGCTTCGTCAGCCACGCGAGAAGGATCGAGACCGCCGCGATGGCGGGTCCGTCGATCCATCCGATCTCGTCGACCGTCCAGGTCTTCCAGAGCACGATGACCGGCCAGTGCCACAGATAGAGCGAATACGAGATGTCACCGAGGAAGACCATCGGTCGGGTCGACATCAACCTGTTGGTGCTCGCTTTGCCGGCGCCACAGGCGATCATCAGAACCGCGCCGCTGATAGGCACGATCGCGATCGCTCCGGGGAAGGCCGCGGAGTCGCTGATCAGGATTGCCGAGGCCAGGATTGCTCCGAGACCGATCCAGGACAGCGATCCGAGTGCGCCCAGACGCTGAGTGACCGCGACCGGAAGCAGCGCCAAGACCCCACCTGCCGCGAGCTCCCACATGCGCGTGGTCGTGACGAAGTACGCGGCCGCCGGGTCATTCTTCGTCTCGACGATCGACCACCACAGCGAGAGCGCCAGAACCGCGACGGCGAGAGCCAGCATGACGCGGTTGGCGAGCAGTCCTCGCCCCGACGGCTCGACAGCGCGGCGAACGAGAACAGCGATCCCCCAGGCGACCAGGAACAACAGCGGCCAGACGACGTAGAACTGCTCCTCGACCGAGAGCGACCAGAAGTGCTGGACAGGGCTCGGTGCATTGTCGGACTTGAGGTAGTCGACGGCATTGCCGGCAAGGATCCAGTTCTGGAAGTAGAGCGTGCTGGCGCGCACCTGCTCCGCCGTGTCGGCGAGCCTGGTCGTCGGCAGGACGAGCTTGGAGACGAGCCACGTCACAGTCAGCACGAGGATCGCAGCCGGCATCAGCCGGCGCGCGCGACGACCGTAGAAGTCGATCAGGGAGATCCGGCCGCCGGCGTTGCGCGAGGTGGAGACCAGGTGACTGGTGATCAAGAAGCCGGAGATCACGAAGAAGACGTCGACACCGATGTATCCGCCACCGAGCCAACCCCCCGGGAACAGGTGGTAGACGAGGACCGTGCCAATCGCGATGGCACGTAGGCCTTGAAGATCTGGGCGGAAAGAAGACTTGGCGCCGGACTTGCTTACGTGAGCCACCGGCTGGGGAGCCACTACGGTCATGGGTTGCGTGGGCGTCATGCGCCCGTTCCTCCGCTCAAAGCTTTTCGGGCGCGAGTCCATGAGGCCAGGCGACCGAGAGGCTGGATATTTTCTATCCGCCAGACCACTCGTAGCCGACGAGCGACGGCATCACCCGGGTCGGGAAAGTGGCCCCACTCCCCGGTCTCAAAAACCACGCGGACATGAGGGGGCGACGACACGCAGGTGCTCCGAATCGGGCTTGAGGCCGCGCGCCCGATTCCGCAGTGGCCAGGTGATCTGACGAGGGCTCAGATTAACCTGACTCGCTCGGCTCAAATGACCAAAAGAGCCACGCCCGCCGAACCTTCGCAGATCCGTTATAATTCGAGCGCACGTCGCTCAGCCGCCCTTGACCAGCCCGAACTCCTGAAGGTCACGCCAGATGTAGGGCGCGAGGGTCTCGGCGTAGGTGATGCTGATGTGGTCGCGGTCGCGGTAGACGTTGACGCCACCGATGACCGCGGGGCACTTGGTCTCGTCGCAGAAGAAGTCGGTGTTGTCGATGAAGTGGGCACCCTTGGCCTGCTTCGCCGCCGGGCCGAGGGGGTCGAATATCGAGTCGTAGGACTTCTCGCGATCCAAGCTGCATTCCTCGTTCGCACGAGAAACACCGGCCTCCTCGACGCACGCCGGTTGGTCCTCGCGCGTTCTGCCCGAGGTGGGGTTGTCGCGCACCGCGACGACCGGGACGTCCTGCTTCAGGACCGGCTTCCAAGCGTCCTTGACGGCCTTGACGCGCTCGGGCTTCGGACCGGTGATCAGCTTCGACCACGCCGTGGTCATGACGATGTCGTAGTCCTTGGCGTCCTTCTCCAGCTTGGTGTTGAGGTCGTCCTTGAGCGAGCGGCACTGGTCCTTGAACTCGGTGGTCTTCACGTACGGCTCGCCGGCGGTCCACGAGCAGCCACTGCCCCAGAACAGCTCGGCCGAGAGCATGCCTCGGTCGGCCAGGGACTCCAGCGACGCCATCAGCACCCGGCTGTGCGAGTCGCCGATCACCGCGATGTGCGGGCGCCCGGGCGCCCGCTCGCCGACCGCGCAGCCCTTCAACGGCCGCTGCTGCAGCTGCTCGTCGCAGCCGGGGTAGTCGGGCCAGTCCTCGCGTACGCCGGCGGCGGTCGGGATCAGTACGTCGTCGAGCTCGGGGTTGGGGCAGTCCTTCGCACCCGGGGCGCGCGAGGCCGCGCCGAAGCAGCGCGGAGCGTCCTCGGTGATCGCGGCGGCGAGCGCGGCATCCTCACGGTTCTGCTTCTCGACGTAGCCCCAGCCGGTGCCGCTGGCGCCGACGAGCAGGACCGCGGCGATTCCGGTCGCGATCAGGCTGCGGCCAGGGTGGTGGACGAGCTTGCGATGCGTACGGATCGGGTCCTCGACCCAGACCTTGGTCGCCGTCGCGAGCAGGACGGACGCGACCCCGATCAGGAGCCGTTCGAGGAGACCGAGGTGTTCGACCCCGAGGGCGTACGGAACCAGGATGATCAGCGGCCAGTGCCACAGGTAGAGCGAGTAGGAGATCTCACCGAGCCACTGCAGCGGCCGCAGGTCGCCGATGCGGGTGGGCGACCAGGCGGTGGTGGGGTTGCCGGCCCAGATCAGCGCGGCGGTCGCGACACAGACCACGACCGCGGCGAAGCCGGGCATCGGCGTCGCCGGGCCCATCATGAAGCAGGACGCCGTCAGCACGGCCAGCGAGACCCACGAGACCGCGGCCCGGAGACTGTCGCGGCCGGCGAGGACAGGGACGAAGGCGAGCATCGCGCCCAGCCCGAACTCCCAGGCCCGTGCGGGGGTGATGAAGTAGGCGGTCTCCGGCGAGGCGACGGTCCACCAGAGCGCGAAGGCGAGCGAGGCGGCCGTGACCGTGCCGAGGACGATGGCGACGGTCCGGCGCGGGTTGGACCCGCTGCGCGTAGCGATCCAGCCGGAGAGCAGCAGGAGCAGCGGCCAGATCAGGTAGAACTGCTCCTCGCCGGAGAGCGTCCAGTAGTGCTGCACCGGTGAGGCAGCGTGCTGGGCGGCCAGGTAGTCGACCGAGTTGCGCGCCAGCTCCCAGTTCTCGACATAGACCGCGGCCGCGCCGATCTCCAGGAAGAACGTCTGCCACTGCACCTTCGGCACCCACAGCAGCGTCCCGATCGCGGTGGCGGCCAGGACGAGGTACGCCGCCGGCAGCAGCCTCCGCGCCCGCTTGGCCCAGAAGTCGGCCAGGCTCAGCCGGCCCTTCTCCTGGCTGCGCAGCAGGTGAGAGGTGATCAGGAACCCCGAGATGACGAAGAAGACGTCGACGCCGATGTAGCCCCCGGGAAGTCGGTTGGGCCACAGGTGGAACAGGACGACAGCGCAGACGGCGAACGCCCTCAGCGCCTGGATCTCGGTGCGAATCACCCGAAGGAGTATGACGAAATGGCGAACGGATCAGAAACTCAGGGCGCCGTCGAGTCGTCCGATCGACACCACGATGCCGCCCGGGAGACGTGCCGTGGTCAGGCGTACACCCGCGTCCGGGCCCGGGTCGTCGGCCGCCATCAGGTTCATCAGGTCGACGACGCCGCGGCCGGTGAGCTTCGCGACGCACTCGGCCCGGGTCCATCGCTCCCAGAACCTGTGGGTCCCGAAGCGTCTCCCGAGAGCTGCCGGGACCGCCCGCTCGACCTCGCCGTCGATGGCTACCGGGACGTCGTAGGACCCGGTCCAGGCGAGCACCCGGCCGTCGTGGAGATGGCTGCGGGCACGGTAACCGGCGAGCTCGATATCGCTGCCGACGCGGAGCCGTCCACCGGGCATCAGATCGAGCCGCCTCCGTCGATGACGATCGACTGGCCGTTGATGTTGGTCTGCTCCAGCAGCAGCATCCGCACGGAGGGGAGAACGTCCTCGGGCGTGGTCATGTGGCCCGAGGGGGTACGCCGCAGGATCGAGTCCAGCTGGGTCGAGCCGAGCACCGCCGACATCTCCGAGGCGAAGAACCCGGGTGCGACCGCGTTGGCGAGCACCCGGCCGCTGAACTCACGGGCCAGAGATCGCGTCGCCGCGTCCAGCCCGCCCTTGGTGGCGGAGTAGGCGACCAGACCCGGATATCCGCGCTGGCCGCAGATCGAGGTGACGTTCACTACGCGGCCGCGACGCCCCTTGGCCAGCAGCCGGCGCAGCACGAACCGGGTCAGCACCAGCGGCGCGGTCAGGTTCGTCTCGATGATCTGGGCGATCCGGTCGGCGGAGGTGTGTACGTGCAGGGAGTCCTGCCCGATCGCGGCGTTGTTGACCAGGCCGTCGACGATGCCGAGCTTCGCCTCGACCTCCTTGACGAAGGCCTGGGTGGCGGGGCCGTCGGTGATGTCCACCGAGCCGAAGTGCGTAGCGTCGGGATACTTCTCGGCCAGGGCCCGAAGCTCGGGCGTCACGGTCCGAGCGAAGGCGGCGACCTTGACGCCACGGCCGAGCAGGTCGGCCACGATGCCGAGGCCGAGGCCCCGGGACGCGCCGGAGACCAGCACCACGGACGCGGGCGGGACATTGTCGATAACGGGGTCAGACATCGCTCTTCAGAGTCTCCTTGGCCGGGATCTCGGGCAGGACTTTGATGCGCCGGGGGACGGCGTACTCGGGCAGTCGCTCGGCCGCCCAGCGGATCAGCTCCTCCGGCGTCACCTCCGGGGCGACCACGTCGGCGACGACCATGGTGCCGACCAGAGGCGCCTTCCGGCCGCGTACGGACGCCCACGCCACATCGGGGTGGGACTGCAGCAGGTCACGGACGGCGCTCGCCGAGACCTTGGAGCCGCCGACGTTCAGCTCGTCGCGGTCCAGGCGGCCGGTCACCAGGACGCGGCCGTCCTCGACGCGTGCCGCGTCGCCGGTGCGTACGGCCCCGGCCATCTCGTTTCCGGAGGCGTCGGTGCCGTGGTGCGGCGAGGTGATCACCAGCTCGCCGTCGACGACCGCCAACCGCGGCCGGCCGGGCACCTCCCGCTCCAGCCACTCGACCGGGAAGCCGGCCCGGCCGTCGTGGACGACGATCGAGGCGCCGACCTCGGAGGAGGCGTAGATCCACGACACCCTGGCCTGGGGAAACGCCTCGCGGAGCTGGTCCAGGACGGCCTGGTCGACCGGCTCACCACCGAGGGTGACCTGTGCCAAGGCCAGCTTCTGCAGGTCGGCACCGTGGCTCATCAGCGTACGCCGCCAGAAGGTCGGGGTGCCGGAGGCGGCGGTGACACCGTGCTCGATCGCCGGCTCGACCCAGCCGTCGAGGTCCGCGGGATCGACCAGGACCAGGTCCTGGCCCGGGACGGTGAGCCCGAGGGTGACCACCTGCCACCAGGCGTACGTACCGGGCGAGTAGGGGCACAGCCAGGTCCGCGGCGGTAGATCACCGGTCACCGTGGCCAGGGACTCCAGGGTGTGCCCGACCCGCTTCGGGCGGCCGGTCGACCCGGAGGTCAGCAGCCAGACGCGCCCGTCCTCCGCTTCGCGTGGCGAGCTCGCGGGAACCTCGCCGCCAGAGGCGGAGATGTCGAAGCCCGCCCCGCCCAGCTCGGCACGCAGCGACTCGTCCAGCCGGGACTCGGCGACGACCAGCAGCTCGCCACCCGCCGGCAACGACGCGACGGCAGGCAGCGCGTCGATGCTCCTACCGACCACGTACGCCGTCGGCGACTGTCGCGGACCGGCGGAGCGTGCCGCCAGCTCGCCCCAGGTCGTCCGGGTGCCGCTGCCCGCGTCGGCGACCGCGTTGTCCGCGATCACTGGCTCTGGATCTCCACGAGCAGGTCGAGAACGTCGGCCACGGTTTCGATGGAACGCAGGCCCGCGGCCTCGAAGTTCAGCTCGTCGCCCGTCTCGTCCTCGATCCGGAGCGCGAGCTCGGAGAAGTCCAGGGATCGGAAGCCGATGTCGGCCAGCTTCGCGGTGTCGTCGTCGGGCAGGGTCTTGCTCTGCACGGCCAGGACCTCGCCCATGAGGTCGCGGACGGCAGCGCGGTCGAGGGTCTCCATGGTGCGGGACCATACCGTGGTTCCATGACGGATCTGATGACGCGTCACGCTCGTGGAACGTGCGGGTAACGTACGCGCCGCCAACCGAAAACGCCCGAGGAGACACCGATGCTACGACCGGCGACGGACGCCGATCTGCCGTTGATGCTGGCCTGGCGAAACCAGGACGCGAACCGTTCAGCCAGCATTCATCAGCACGTCATCAACGCCGACGAGCACGCCGCCTGGTGGTCGCGTGTCCAGCAGGACCCGACCCGTCGGGTGCTGATGTTCGAGTACTCCGGCCAGCCGCTCGGCGTGGTCACCTTCTTCGACCACTCCGCCGAGACCCGCACCGTCTCCTGGGGCTTCTACCTCGACCACGACGGCACCACCGCCGCCGGCACCGCCCTGCTGGCCTGGACCAAGATCATGCGTGAGGCCGTGGCGTACGCCTTCTCCCCCGAGCCCGACGGTCTCGGCGTGGACGTCCTCGAGGGCGAGGTGCTCCCGCACAACGAGTCCGTACGCACCATGAACCGTCGCCTCGGGTTCACCGAGGGCGACCCGGTGGACCAGGAGGTCGGCGATAGCGTCGTCACCGCCATCCCGGTCCGTCTCCGCCGCGAGGACAGCCGGACCACACGCACCCAGGCTTCGACCGCCGGACCTCACAAGGAGCAGTCATGACCGCTCGTCAGATCAACGTCGGCGGCCGGCCGATCGGTCCCGGCCACGAGCCCTTCGTCATCGCCGAGATGTCCGGCAACCACGGTGGCGACCTGGAGCGAGCGCTCGACATCGTCCGCGCGGCGGGCGAGGCCGGCGCGCACGCACTGAAGATCCAGACCTACACCGCCGACACGATCACCCTCGATGTCGACGCCCCGGCGTTCCGGCTCTCCGCCGACCACCCGCTGTGGCCCAACCGCCGCCTCCACGAGCTCTACCAGGAGGCGCACACGCCGTGGGAGTGGCACGAGCCGATCTTCGCGCTCGCCGATGAGCTCGGCATGGTGCCGTTCAGCGCTGCCTTCGACCCCACTGCGGTCGACTTCCTGGTCAAGCTGGGCATCCCGATCATCAAGTCCGCCTCCTCCGAGATCACCGACCTGCCGCTGGTGCGCGCGATCGCCGAGTCCGGTCTGCCAACGATCATCTCCACCGGCACGGCGACGCTCGGCGAGATCGATGCCGCGGTGCGTACGGCTCGGGAGACCGGCAACGAGGATCTGATCGTGCTGGCCTGCACCGCGAGCTACCCGGCGCCGCCGGAGGCCTCGAACCTGCGCGGCATCCCGATCCTGCGCGACGGGCTCGACGTGCTCGTCGGCCTCTCCGACCACACGCTCGGCATCGGCGCGTCGGTCGCCGCGGTGGCACTGGGCGCGTGCGTGATCGAGAAGCACATCACCCTCTCCCGCGAGGACGGCGCCGTCGACTCCGACTTCTCGTTGGAGCCCGGCGAGTTCGCCGCGCTCGTGCGGGAGACCAGGATCGCCTGGCAGGCGCTCGGCGAGGCCCGGATCGGCCCGAAGACCGTGGAGAAGGAGGGCCTGCGCTTTCGCCGCTCGCTCTTCGTCACCCGAGACGTGCGCGCCGGCGAGACTGTCGGCCCCGACAACGTGCGCTCCGTACGGCCGGCCGACGGGCTGCCCCCCGTCGACACCGAGATCGTCTTCGGCCGACGGTTCACCGCCGACGTCGCGGCGGGCACGCCGCTCAGCTGGGACATCATCTGAGCCTCGCTGGGTGTCGAGCCGGGTCGCGACGCGAAGTCGGGCCGACACCTGCCTAACATGGTCGCCATGGCTCAGGTGACCACCGGAATCCGCTCGGTCCTCAACAACCCACGGGTCTACGACACGTTCCAACGATTGGTTGGATCGGACCGCGCCAGGGACGAGTTCATCGGTGGTTACATCCGCCCCGAGCCCGGGCTGCGGGTCCTGGACGTCGGGTGTGGCCCGGGCAGGCTCGTGAGCCAGATCCCGGACGTCGACTACACCGGCATCGACCTCAGCGAGAGCTACATCGAGTCGGCCCGGGAGACCTACGGTGCCCAGGGCCGGTTCCTGGTGGGCAAAGCCGACGAGATCCCTGCCGACGAGCTCGGCACCTTCGATGTCGTCGTTGCCAAGGGACTGCTGCACCACATCGACGAGCACGAGATCCTCGACCTCTTCTCCACCACCCGACGCATCCTCAACCCCGGCGGCCGGCTCGTCACGCTCGACGCGACCTTCACCGACGACATGCCCCGCGCAGCCCGCTGGGTCGTCTCGCGCGACCGCGGCCAGAGCGTCCTGACCCCGGAGGGGTACGAGGCGCTGGCCAAGCGCTACTACGGGTCAGTGCGCGTCGGCGTCCACCACGATCTGCTCAACATCCCCTACTCCCACGCCCTCATGGAGCTCTCCGACCCGCTGCCGGCCTGAGCCCGGTAGCGAGCAGGACCGCGAAGGTCACCGCCTCGGCCAACAAGAAGCCCGCCGCGATGCGGCCGAGGGCGCTGAGCCCGGTCACCAGCACCACGGACGCGCAGGCCATCCCGCAGAGCCAGGAGAGCGCTGCGATCCGGGAGTGCCCGTGGGCGAGGGCGAGCACCGCGGCGACCAGGTTGGCCACCGCGAAGACGCTGCCGGCGGCGAGCAGGGCGCTCGCGGTGGCGGGCACGATGACGTCGGAGCCGAACACGGCGCGAATGAGCGGTGGCCCGATCCAGATGCCGACGGCCACCGCACCGGCAGCGAGGACCAGGGTCGCCGCGGTCAGCGTCTGGCGTAGCCGGGCCAGCTCGCGGTGGCGGCCCTCGACGACGAGTCGGGTCACCCGCCCGGTCACCTGCGGGACGACGCCGACCGCGACGATGTAGGGCGCACGGTAGACCGAGAGAGCAACGAACAACGCCGTCACGGTGCTGGGAGCGCCGCCGAGCAGGGCCAGGATGACCGGGCCACCGGTGAGCACGACCTGGCCGAGCAGCTGACCGCTGGAGACCCCGGCCAGCAGCGCGAGCACGGCTCGCCGCCCACCTTCGGCGAGGGCGCCGGTCGCGGGGAAGTCCAGGGCGCCGGGCCAGACCAGTCCGGTGAGCAGCCCAGCGACGATCACGGCCCCGTACGCCGCCGAGTCCTCGACGCCTGCTGCCCAGAGCGCGCCCACTCCGATGCAGCGGGTGCCGTTCTCGGCGAGCAACGTCAGTGCCAGGACACGGAATCGCCGACGCGCCCCGAGGCAGCCGCGTACGACCCCCATCAGGGACGACCCGATCGTCAGGCAGGCGACGAGTATCGGAAAGGCCGCGCCGTCGCTGTGGAAGAGCTGGTCCCGGACGAGCCAGGTGACCGCACCCACCGCCATCGCGGCGGCCACGGTCGCCACCGCAAGCGGCAGCAGCGACGTACGGACCACGCCGAAGCCTCCGTGCGCTGCGACGGTACGGGTGATCCAGTGCTGGACCGGGAACGTGATCGCCGCTGCCGACAGCCCCCACCATGTCCACAGGACCGACACCGGACCCGCTCCCTCGGCGCCGAGCGCACGGGTGACGATGGCGAAGACGACGTACGCGAGGGCGCCGCTGACCAGCGAAGCGGCGGCGAGCGAGGTGGCGTCGCGCCGGTGGTTGTCGGCCGGCATCGGCTTGCCGGTGTCCGCCTCGGTCACTGCGGCTCGACCATGCGGTAGACGGTGGTGGTGGTGCCTTCGTGGACCCTTTCCGCGTAGGGCTCGAGGGTCTCGGCATGTGGTGCGCCGTCCCACACCACGACCCAGCGCACGCCCAGCTCCCAGAGCTCTTGAGCACTCTTTGCGGAGGGATCCTCGATGAAGCCGTCGTTGAGCGCCAGGAGCTCCTGGTCCCAGAACTGGGAGTCCTTGAAGTGGGAGGACCCGTAGTCCGCGTACAGCTTCGAGGCACGCCTGTTGTAGGTCCAGCCCTCGATGAGGACCTGCCGCTCGGCGTACGCGGCGACGAAGAACCGGCGCCGGTCACACGGGTCGGCCTGGCCGCGCCAGCAGTGGTTGTTGGTGATGACCCGGTCGTCGGCGTCGGAGTGGTCGCGCAGCCAGTGCAGCGCGTCGACGTCGCCGGAGTGCAGCGCGCCCGGCTTGCTGTCCGGCGTGACCCCGCTGGCCGGGGGCACCCACGCGAGCAGCCCCTGAGCCGCCGGGACGGCACCGGCGGCGAGCAGAGCGACCGCACCCGCCGCCACCAGGCCCGTGGCACGCGTACTCGTGAACCGAGCAGTGAGGAACGCACCGATCACGACGAGAATCAGGAGCACGATGGCAGCCAGCACGGCACCACCGACTCCCGGCGCCGCATCTCGGTCGAAGACCAGCATGGTGACCGGCAGCGCGACCACACCAGTCGCGACACCTCCGAGGAGCACCTTGCGTCGCAACCGAGTGCGACCAAGCAGTACGACAACGCCCCAGACCGCGGCGACCGCGATGAAGGGCTCGGCAGCGCGGTAGAAGTAGATCTGCGACAGGCCCGGCTGGGTCAGCGCGACGAGGCCGCCGATGCCGGCCGCTCCTGCCCCGAACAAGAGCCACGTCAAGGGGTCCCGACGTGTCTCCCGTATCGCAAGCAGGCCGAACGCGGCGGCGGGCGCCGACAGGTAAACGAGAACGCACAGTGCGCCGACGACCACACCGAACGGACTTGCCGGCTCGAACGGCTGGCCCACGATCGCGGCGCCTCGACCGGCGACGAAGTCGTGGCCGAAGTCCAGGCTGCCCCCACCGCTTCCGCCGCCGAACATGAACACGCTCAGCAGCACCAGGACGAGACCCGTCAGCAACGTGTCCAGGCCCACGACCCACAGCCGAGCCCGAGATCTGAGCAGGAGCATCGCCGCACAGGCCAGGAGGCCGCCCATCAGCAGCACCGGCAGCGTGCTGCCCTTCGAACCGCCGGTGATCACCAGCAGGAGCACCAGCAACGGAAGGGCCCAGCGAGAGGCCTCGCCGCGCCACCGGATCGCGATCAGCACGAGCAGGACACCAGCCATCATGGTGGCGAACTGCTGCGTCGGCGACATCGGGGTGGTGAGCGGGGTGGCCATCCCTCCGCGCGCCCACGGGATCACGTCTGGCAGCAGATAGGCCATGAGTGCCGCCGCAGGGCCGGCCCAGACGTGCCCGGAGATCCGCATCGCCGCTATCGCGATGACCAGCGGCGCCACGATCATGAGCAGTGCGGGGTTGAAGCGCCAGAGCAGCACGTCGATGGCGGTGTCCGAGATGGTGGCGACCTGTGCGGTCCAGGCGTGAGCGAACCAGTGGTACGTCAGAGGCTCGAGTGCGACCTGAGGGTAGTGGGGCGGCACCCGGGTCATCAGCTCGCCGGCCAGCGCCTGCTGGAAGGGCACATCGACGTAGAGCGTCGCCCAGCCTCGCCACCGCAGCGGCTGGGCGAACATGCTGAGCACAGCGAGCAGCGGGCCGGCGCTGCTCAGCGCCGTCGCGACACCCCATGCCCAGGGCAGCGGCTCGAGCTCGCGGGACCGGATCCGTGCGCGGGTGGCGGGCACGGACAGCAGCACTGCGGCGAGGCCGACAGGCAACAGCAGATCGAGCCAACGTACGCCGATCGCGACGGTGAGGAGATGGAACGGTATGGCGATCGCGGCACCGATTCCGAGCCCCATCACCAGATCTTCGACGAGCCAGCCACGTACGGGCCGAACGAGTCGCCAGACCAGCGCACCTGGCACAACCTGTGTCGCCAAGACGACCAGGCCGGCGAGCGCCAGCTCGACATGGCCGGCGCCGTGACCGGTCGCGATCTGCAGGACCAGCAGGAGGAACACGACGGCCGGAGCCAAAGTCGCGACCTCACGCTTGAGGCTGGTGTGTGGTGAGGTCATCGCGTGGCAGTATGCCACCGGCGCGGCCCGCGTCCAGGCAACCCGGAGTCCAGGGAGACCCAGTGAGCACGATCGCGATTCTGCAATCGAACTACCTGCCGTGGAAAGGCTACTTCGACCTCATCGACTCGGTGGACACCTTCGTCATCTACGACATCGTCCAATACACGAAGAACGACTGGCGCAACCGGAATCGGATCAAGACTCCGACAGGCTCCCGCTGGATCACGGTCCCCGTCCGCCACCTTCACCTCGGCCAGCCGATCGACGAGGTGGAGGTCGCCGATCGCGGCGTGTTGTGCAAGCACTGGATGACGATCACCCAGAACTACCGCAAGGCCGCCGGGTTCCGAGAGATGAAGCCTGTCCTCGAGCCGTTGTTCGACCGCGAGTCGCCCGAGCTGCTCAGCGACCTCAACGTCGACCTGCTGCGCGCCTTCACCGATCTGCTCGGCATCGACACCGAGATCCTCAGCGCCGCGGACTTCACGCTCGGCGAGGACCGCAACGAGCGCCTGGTCGAGATCTGCGACCAGGCCGGAGCGAGCCGCTATCTCTCGGGACCGGCGGCCCGGTCCTACCTCGACGAGCCGCTGTTCGAAGAGGCCGGCATCGACGTAGCGTGGATGGACTACGAGGGGTATCCGGAGTATGACCAGCCACACCCGCCCTTCGACCACTACGTGAGCATCGTGGACCTGGTCCTCAGTGCTGGATCCAGCTCGGCCGACCTGATACGAAAGAAGCGATGACCGACGTGGCTCCAGAGATCAGCGTCGTCGTACCGACGTTCCGCAGCAAGATCGCACTACCCGAGCTCCACCGGCGGCTGAGCGAGTCGCTGGACGCGATCACAACCGACTGGGAGGTGATCTTGGTCGACGATGCCAGCAACGACGGCACCTACGAGGTGATGGAGTCGGTGCACCTGAAGGATCAACGGTTCAAGCTGATCCGTTTCGCACGCAACCTCGGTCAGCACCAGGCCACCCTGTGCGGCCTGCAGCATGCCTCCGGCAGATACGTCGTGACCCTCGACGACGACCTGCAGAACCCACCGGAGGAGATCCCCCGTTTCCTCGCCAAGATCGAGGAGGGGTACGACCTCGTGATCGGCCGGATCGATGGTGAGAAGGCACACTCCCCGGGACGCAACCTGTCGAGCTGGCTCGTCCAACGCTGCGTGGGCGCGATCCTCGGCAAGCCGAAGGACCTTCAGCTCACCGCGTACCGAGCCATGACGCAGCGGGCCGCCGCACAGATCGCGTCCTACACCGGGGCCCATGCCTATCTGCCCGCACTCATGCTGGGCTCGGTGCCGCTGGACCGCATCACGAACCTCACCGTCGAGCACCATGAGCGAGCCTCGGGGGCGAGCACCTACAACCTGCGCAAGCTGGTGAAGCTCTTCTCCTATCTGCTGATCAACCACTCCTACGTGCCGCTGCGGCTGGTGACCGGCCTCGGCCTCCTGCTCTGCGTCCTCAGCTTTGGCTACGGCATCTTCGTCACCGCGGTGGCTGTCTTCGGATCCTCCGGCGTGCCGGGTTTCCCGACGCTGGCGATCTTGCTGTCGTTCCTCTCCGGCGCAACCCTGCTCGGGCTGGGAATCATCGGCGAGTACGTCGGCCGCCTGGTCGAGGAGAACTCACGAAGCCGGCAGTTCCCCATCTTCGAGGAGCGATGGTGACCGACGATGTCTTCGTCACCGGGATGATCCGGAGCGGCACCAGCCTCGTCCAGGCGCTGCTCACGAACCATCCCGACATGACGGTGATCTACCAGCCGTTCCACCAGCTCTACGTATCGACCAAGTCCAGGTTCCTCCGCGAGTCCGGCATCGAGCGGCTCTTGCCGATGGGCGACGAGCACGACGCCGACCCGGCAGAGGCCGAGGCGTTCCGGTCGTGGTTGAGAACGCGTCGCTTCGACCAGCAGGAGGCGGACGAGATCGCGGTGGAGGCCGTGCAGGGCAAGGGCGGGTCGGTGCCCGATCTCGCCGGTCTGCTCGAGGCTCCGACAGGCACCTTCCACGAGATCAGGCGCTCGCTCCTCGACCAGCTGATGGCCCGTTTCGGAGGCGCCGGGACGGCCGCCACGGGCAGCAAGGAGGTGCTCTGCGAAGAGTACGTACCCATCCTCGCGGCCGAGGGCTCACGTGTCCTGGTGGTCGTCCGAGACCCGCGCGCAGTCGTCTCGTCCGCCGACAAGGGCAGCTACCTCGCCATGGTCGGTGACCGATACCCGGTCCTCATGCTGATTCGGCTGTGGCGGAAGAGCGCCCGCGCTGCCCTGGCCGCCCGGGAGTCACCCCAGGGCACCTACCTGCGTTATGAGGACGTCGCGACGGATCCCGCGGCCTTTCTCGACCCGGTCGCGACATCGCTCGGGCTCGACCCGTTCCCCGGCGGCCTGTCCGAGCGTCCGTTGCTCGACCACCGCGGCGAGGTCTGGTCCGGCAACTCCTCCTTCGGCGAGAAGTCGGGCGTCGACACCTCGAGCACCATGGCGTGGCGGGACCTGCTCGATCCGCAGGTGGCGGACTTCATCGAGGCATGCTGTCTGCCCGAGTTGCAGTCGTTGGGCTATCCGACCAACATGACGGGGGATCGCGCACGCCGAGCGATCGAGGGCTTCACCGAGGACGAGACAGGCGTACGCCCCTCGTACCTTGCTTTGTACCGGCTCGACGACGAACGTCGAGCACAGGAATCAGCACGTTCGGAGCTTCAGGCCATATGACCATCGCGCCACAAGACTTCATCACCAACCTCGCCGTGGGCGAGAACGGGTTTCTGCAGGCAGCGGATGCCAGTGACGTGTCCTACCCGGAGGACGGGCACGACATCTGCCACGCAGTGGAGAACACGTCGTTCTGGTTCGGGCACCGCAATCGCGCGTTGCGCGCGGTCATGCAGGCATTTCCCCCCGCCGAGGATCGCCCGTTCGTCGACGTCGGCGGCGGCAACGGGTTCGTCGCTCTGATGGTTCAAGAGCTCGGCCACCACGTCGTCATGATCGAGCCTGGCGAAGCGGGTGCACGGTTCGCACGTGATCGAGGGGTCGCCGACATCGTGCAGTCATCGATCGTCGACCTCGACGTGACCCCGAACAGCGTCGGCGGGATCGGTCTCTTCGACGTGCTCGAGCACATCGACCACGACGTCGACGCACTGCGCCGGATGGGCGAGATGCTCACCGACGACGGGCGGATCTATCTGACGGTCCCGGCACATCGTGCCCTGTGGTCCTCCATCGACGTCCAGGCCGGCCATTTCCGGCGTTACACGCGCAGGACCCTGTCCCGGACCCTTGAGCTGGCCGGGCTCGACGTCGACTTCGTGTCCTATTACTTCTGGCCCCTTCCGGCGCCGATGTTCCTGCTCCGCTGTCTGCCCGAGCGGCTCAAGCTGCGCAAGGGCGAGTCACGGGCTGCTCGCGTGTCGAGGGAGCACGAGCAGGACAACCGGCTGGTCGAGCGAGCCCTGTCCTATGAGCTGCGACGCTTCTCCGCCGGGCGCTCGATTCCCATCGGAGCCAGCTGCGTCGCTGTCGCCCGCAAGAGGACGAGCTAGCGAACACCGACACGCGACGGCGGCTGAGATTCTTGGTCGGCACGCCCGCCGCAATTGGTGGCGGGGACCTCGAGGCAGCAGTTACCGTGGGTTGCCATCCCACCCCATCCCTACACCTAGGTGGATCCGATGTGTCGGACGCCCGATGGCCCCCTCTCTGACGACGTAGCGGCCAACATCAGCCTTTTCCATGAATCAGGATCGAGCCACTTCACCCTCCCCGACAGGGGAGGGATCCGATGACCAGTGCTTCGATTCCGTTCAACTCTCCCTCTATCGAAGGCCACGAGCTGGGGTATGTCCGCTCCGCGCTCGACGGTGGCCACACCTCGGCATCGGGGCCGTTCTCCAAGAAGGCCGGCAACCTGTTGCGCGAGGCGTCCGGCGCCCAGGAGGTGCTGCTCACCACGTCGTGCACGGCGGCGCTGGAGCTCTCCGGAATGCTGACCGGGATCGGTCCCGGCGACGTGGTCATCGTGCCCGACTTCACCTTCTCCACCACCGCGCTCGCGTACGCCCGTGCGGGAGCCACGTTGCGCTTCTGCGACATCGAGCCGCGCACCCTGGGCATGGACCCTGCCCATCTGGAGACCCTGATGGACGAGCGGGTCAAGGCGGTCGTCCCCGTCCACTACGCGGGAGTGCCCTGCGACCTCGACGGCATCGGCAAGGTGCTCGCCCAATGGCCGGGCGCCACGATGATCGAGGACAACGCCCATGGGCTGTTCGGCAGCTGGTCCGGGCGGCCGCTCGGTGGCTTCGGCCGCTTCGGCACGCTCAGCTTCCACGAGACCAAGAACTTCACCTGCGGCGAGGGTGGCGCACTGCTGATCAACGAGTCCGCCGATGTCGACCGGGCCAGGGTTCTCTACGACAAGGGAACGGACCGCCAGGCGTTCTTCCTCGGCCAGATCGACAAGTACTCCTGGAAGGACACCGGCTCGTCCTTCGGTCTCTCCGACACGCTGGCCGCACAGCTCTTCGGCCAGCTGGAGGTGCGTGAACAGATCCTCGCGAAGCGACGCCGGGTCTGGGAGCGGTACGACACGCTGATGCGGCCGCTGGCCACCGAGTTCGGTCTCACGTTGCCGCAGGTCCCTGACGGCGCCGAGCAGGCCTACCACATGTTCTACGTCCTCCTGCCCGAGCACCACCTACGCCAGAGCGCACTGGACGGCATGTCGCGTCGGGGCGTGAGGGCTACCTTCCACTACGTCCCGCTGCACACCTCCGACGCCGGCCGCAGGTTCACCGACCATCCCGGCGGATGCCCGGTCTCGGTCGACATCTCGGGTCGGCTGCTGCGGCTGCCGTTCTTCAACGGCCTCACCGAGGAGCAGGCGGTCCGTGTGGTCGACGCACTTCGAGCCTCCCTGGAGGACGTACGCGCCGGATAGCTCACCCGGCCGGGTCGACGAGCAAGGCGTCTGCGACCCGAGCCGGACCGCGCCCGTCGACCTTCGCCCAACAGGCCGCGCGCAGCCGCTCCCGAAGGCGTACGTCGCCGAACAGCTCGCGCAACCGCGGCCTCACGCCCGCGTCGTCACCTTCCAGCTCGGCGAGCGTCGCGACCCCGACGGCGAGACCCTCCTTGCCCATCCGGGTGTACGCAGCCGCCTGGTTGTCGGCGACGCAGACGAACCCGACCGCGGCGCCGAGGCAGAACAGCTCCCAGGCCGAGGTGCCAGCCGCACTGAGCACCAGGTCGGCCTCGGCGACCAGCGCCGGCAGGTCGTCGGTGGGTCCGATGACCTTCACCGTCTGACCCGGGGCCGGCTCGACCGCCTCGATCTGCTCGGCGAGCGCCGTCGTGGCAGCGACGACGGTCAGCGCACAGGGCAGGCCTGAGGCCGCGACCAGACGAGCGACCCGCGGCGCGACGCCGTAGGCGTCGGTGCCACCGAAGAACGCCAGCACGGACAGCGGGTCGTGCTCGTCTGCCGCGATCTTCGGTGCCGCTGGGCGCTGCTTCACGATGTCGCGGCGTTGCTGGGCATAGTCGAGCCCACCGAGAAACCTCGTGCCGTCCGGCAGCGGGCCTGCCGAGTCCTCCGCGCCGAGATTCTGGTCCAGGTAGATGTCGGCCGCCCGTCCCCGAGGATCACCGTCGACGAGGGCCAGAAGTGGCCAGGAGGCCTTGAGGGCGACATACACCTCGTCACCGAGGAGATAGGAGTCGACCACCACGGCGATCGGCCCGACCGCGGCGACGGCGTCCCAGACGGTCTCCCCAGGTGAGGGCGGCCGCACGACGATCCCACGACGGCGTACCTGCTCCTCCGCCCACGGCACGCCCACGAGGTCCGTGACCAAGACGACCGCCAGCCCCCTCTCGAGCAGCTCCTCGGCCAGCGCCAGGCATCTCATCACGTGTCCGATCCCCACCTCAGGACCCGCGTCGCAGACGAAGACGACAACTTCGAGAGTGTCAGAGTCAGGACATGTTGCGGACATACGTTGATAACCTTTCAGGAACTTGTCGGATGCCGTTGAAAGGCAGGGTTTCCGAGGCCTGTAGCCACAGACACATGTGGAACCCACACTAGAGAGCCATCCCGTGACCGTACTGATCAGTGACCAACATGAGGCCGCCGCGCCGAGGAGCCACCCGCTCAGGGGGGCAGACATCCTGGTCACCGGCGGAACCGGATCGTTCGGCAAGGCGTTCATCCGGTACGCCCTCGACCACCTCGAGCCGAATCGCGTGATCGTCTACTCGCGCGATGAGCTGAAGCAGTTCGAGACCCGCCAGCTGTTCGAGAACGACCCGCGGCTGCGCTGGTTCATCGGCGACATCCGCGACCGCGACCGCCTTCATCGCGCGCTCCACAACGTGGACTACGTCGTGCACGCCGCCGCGCTCAAGCAGGTCGACACCGGCGAATACAACCCCTTCGAGTTCATCAAGACCAACGTGCTCGGCTCCCAGAACGTCGTCGAGGCTTGCATCGACGCCGGTGTGAAGAAGGTCGTCGCGCTCTCGACCGACAAGGCGTCGTCGCCGATCAACCTCTACGGCGCGACCAAGCTCACCGCCGACAAGATCTTCATCCTCGGCAACAACTACGCCGCGTCGTACGAGACGCGCTTCGCGGTCGTCCGCTACGGCAACGTCACCGGCTCGCGCGGCTCGATCATCCCGAAGTGGAAGGCGATGGCCGAGCGCGGCGAGAAGCTGGGCATCACCGATATGCGCTGCACCCGCTTCCTGATCACGCTGCCCCAGGCCGTGCAGATGGTCGTGGACACCTTCGCCATGATGCAGGGTGGCGAGCTCGTGGTCCCCCACATCCCGAGCCACCGGGTCGTCGACCTGGCCAGGGCCGTCGCGCCCGACGCCGAGCTCGTCGACATCGGGCTGCGTCCGGGCGAGAAGCTCCACGAGGAGATGATCTCCCCGGAGGAGGGCCGCCGGGCGGTGATCATCGAGGACGGCAAGTACTACGTGATCGAGCCCGAGACCCCGCAGTGGGGATACCAGCCGCTCGAGGACGCCAAGCCCGTCGACGAGGGCTTCCACTGCGCCTCGGACAAGAACGACATCTGGTACGACGCCGAGGACCTGCGCAAGGTCCTCGAGTCGGGTATCTAGGCGGTGGGAATGCTTCCCTACGGACGCCAGTCGGTCTCCGATGAAGACATCAAGGCAGTCACCGAGATCCTGCGCGGAGACTGGCTCACGACCGGACCAGCGGTCGCGGCCTTCGAGGAGGCGATCTCTGACCTGGTCGGTGGCCACCGTGCCGTCTCGTGCACCTCGGGCACGACGGCCCTCCATACCGCGTACGCGGCAGCAGGTGTCGGCGCGGGCGACGAGGTCGTCACCACTCCGATGACCTTCGTCGCCACCGCGTCCAGCGCCTCCATCCTCGGAGCGAAGGTCGTCTTCGCCGACATCGAGGAGGACACCGCCCTCATCGACCCCGCTGCCGTCGACGATCTCGTCACAGAGCGCACCAAGGTGATCGCTGCCGTCGACTACGCCGGCCACCCGGCCGACTACAAGGCGCTGCAGCCGATCGCAGACCGTGTCGGCGCGCTGACTCTCGATGACGCCGCCCACTCGGTGGGCGGCTTCTCCGATGGCCGGCCTGTGGGCGGCCTGGCCGACCTGACGACGCTGTCGTTCTTCCCGACGAAGAACCTCACCACGGCCGAAGGCGGTGCGGTCGTCGCCAAGGACGCGGCGATCGCACAGCGGGCGCACGAGTTCCACGTCGTGGGGCTCATGCGCGACCCCGACCGATTCCGGATGAAGGACGAGGGACCCTGGCACCAGGAGGTCCACGAGTTCGGCATCAACTATCGGCTCACCGACCTGCAGTGCGCGCTGGGGCTCTCCCAGCTCGAGCGGCTGACGTCCTTCAAGGCCCGTCGCACCGAGATCACCGCCCGCTACAACGAGGCGCTCGCTGGTGTCGACGGGCTGCGTACGCCGGCCCAGCGCGACCACGTCGACCCTGCCTGGCATCTCTACCCCGTGCGGATCCTCGAGGGCCGCCGCCGTGAGGTCTTCGAGAAGATGCGCGCCGGCGGCATCGGCGTACAGGTCAACTACATCCCGGTGTACTGGCACCCCGTCTACGCCGATCTGGGCTACCGGCGCGGTATGTGTCCCAACGCCGAAGCCTTCTACGCCGAGGAGCTCTCGCTCCCGCTCTACCCGGACCTGACCGACGCCCAGGTCGACCAGGTCATCGAGACCCTGATCGGAATCCTGTGAAGACTCTCGTCATCACACAAGCCCGAATGACCAGCACGCGGCTTCCCGGCAAGGTGCTCCGACAGGTCGGTGGGGTGACGATGCTCGAACACCATCTGGACCGGCTCTCCGCGGCCGGGCTCTCCACCGTCGTCGCGACCACCACCAACCTCGACGACGACCCTGTCGCCACGCTCGCCGACAAGCTCGGCGCCGGCGTGGTGCGCGGCAGCGAGCACGATGTGCTCTCCCGCTTCGCGCTGGCCGTGCGCGAGTTCGCTCCGGACGTCGTCGTACGCGTGACCAGCGACTGCCCGCTCATCGACGGCGAGGTCGTGCGCCGAGGGGTCGAGGCCTGGGAGGCCGCCGGCGATCCGGCGCTCTACGCCAGCAATGCCCTCGAACGCACCTACCCTCGTGGTCTCGACTTCGAGGTCTTCTCCGCCTCGGCGCTCCTCGAGGCCGATGCGAGGGCGACCGAGAAGCCTCACCGCGAGCACGTCACTCCGTGGCTCTACGCCGACGGCTCCCGCCCCAAGCTCAACCTGCCGTGGGAGCGGGACGCCTCGGCGTACCGGATCACGCTGGACACCCCCGAGGACCTCGAGCTGCTGCGCCTCCTCGTCGAGGACCACGACGCTCAGCGGCTCGACACGGCGGGCCTGGTCGCGCTCCTCGACGCTCACCCCGAGCTGGTCGCCATCAACGCCCAGGTCGAGCAGAAGAAGCTCGGCCAGTAGCCGTCTCGCCTCGAGCAGGGTCTCCGTCGACACTTGAGTTTTGACCGGATAGCTGGCTCCCGGCTGGTTAGTGTCACTTTCATCCTTTACATCCCGACTGACCTCAGTGAGCCAGCCGATGTCCATCACACCTCCCCCGTCCTCGCCCGACGTCTCGACCGGAGAAGCAGCATCAGGGACTCGGCTGCGCGGATCCGTTCGGCTGCTGCGCTCCGCGCCCCTCCGTGCCAGCTCCGTGCTGGTGCTGGCGGTGCTGCTGGGCAATGCTCTCTATCTCCTCGGCATCCGCACCGGCGACGCCCTCGTCTACTACTCCGGCCTGGCCAGGCCGGAGTACGGCATACTCCCGGGCGGCGTCAACATCGATCCGAACTACGGGTGGACCTCGCAGGCGCTGGGACACCGGGCCGCGCTGGACTGGCTGCACGGGGATCTGCCTCTGTGGAACCACTACGAAGGTCTGGGGCAACCCCTCGTCGGCGAGATGCAGTCGGGAGCGTTCTTCCTGCCCTTCATCCTGCTGCAGGCTCTGCCTCAGGGAATCCTCTACTTCCACGTGGCCCTGGAGCTGTTCGCCGGATTCGGGATGCTGCTCCTGCTGAGATCGTTGAAGCTCACCTGGACCGCGGCAACCACCGGCGCGGTCCTCTTCGCGCTCAACGGCATCTTCTCGGTGATGCTCAACGCGCCCTTCAACCCGGTCGCCATGCTCCCGTGGATCCTCTACGGCGTGGAGCTGACCGCCAAGGCGGTGAGCGAGCAGCGACGCCCGATGCCGGGGGTCTGGATCACGGTCCTGTCTGTAGCCCTGACGCTCCTGGCCGGTTTCCCGGAGACCGCCGCCCTGGAGCTGGGCCTCGTGGCTGTCTGGGCTCTGGTACGTCTCGCGAAGATGCCCGAACGCCGGGTCCGCTTCGCCGTGTGGAGCATCTCCGGGGCACTGGGAGGCCTCGTGGTCGCTTCGCCGGCGTTGGTGGCCTTCCTGGGCTTCCTCACCTTCGGAGACACCGGTCCCCACCAGGTGGGATCCGGCGGTGTCTCGTTCCAGCGCGGATTCCACTACCACCCCGAGAACATCCCGTCCTTCCTCTTTCCGTATCTGCACGGCAAGTTGGCGCCGGCCACCAGTCAGATTGTGGGGGTGCTCGCCGGCTACCTGACGCTGTCGTCGGTCGCCGTCGCGGCCATCGGCCTCCTGGGCTCGAGATACCGTCTGCGCAACGCGGTGCTGGCGCTGCTCGTCGCCGTCCTGCTCCTCAACCAGTTCGGCGCCACACCCGTCTCGCAGATCCTGAAGGTGATCCCGGGCGTGGACGCGGTCCTCGTCGCCAAGTACGCCATCGTGCTGATCGAGCTCGTGGTGCTCCTTTGGGCTGCCGAGGGCATCGATCTGCTCCAGCGCCGTCGGGTGCGGTGGCCCGCTGTCGCTGCGGTCTCCGGGGTGGCACTGGTCGGCATCGCGGCAGCCGTCGTCGTCCTCCGGTACGGCGACCACCTGGTGTCACCAACCGCGTTGCGGACCCCGAACGCGGTGCCAGGGAACGTCACGGTGGCGATCCTGACCGTGACGTTCAGCGCGGCTGCGACCGTCCTCGTCCTCGGCGCGGTGCTCGCAGCTCGGCGCGTTCAGACCCGCAGGACGATGATCGCTGTCGCAGCAGCAGTGATCGTCGCCGTGGAGGGCATCGGCATCTTCGCGGTCCCGCAGCTCGCCGCCAGCCCGCCGGTTCCGGTAGACACCGCTCCGGTGAAGTACCTCCTCGCCAACCTCGGCAACTCGCGTTTCTTCACCCTCGGCCCCATCCAGTCGAACTATGGCTCGTACTTCGGTGCGGCTGAGCTCAACTTCGTCGACCTCCCAGCCCCTCGAGCGACCACGGCGCTCTTCGAGAACGAGCTGAAGACGGCCGCGACGAAGGACTACTTCGTCAATTCCTACAAGCCGATCACGCGGAACCTTCCGGTCAAGGACCAGAAGCAGATCCTCAAGGGCTACTTCGCGCGGCAGAAGGTCTACCGCTCACTGGCGGTGAAGTATCTGGTCACCCGGCCTGGCGTGGTCACGCCCCGGGATGCCGCCGCGCACAGACTCACCAAAGTCTTCGAGAACCCGACGGCAGTCATCTGGCACGACACCGGTGCGAAGCCCTTCTACAGTGTGGTCCGCGGGTCATGCCGGCTCAGTGATCAGACCCTGACGTCCTTGTCGGCGGACTGCACCACACCAGCGACGTTGGTACGGCGAGAGCTCTACGCCGATGGCTGGACGGCAGAATTCGAGGGTGATCGACATCCCGTGGAAGCATCTGGCCCTCGCTTCCAAGAGATCGAGCTGCCTTCTGGAACGACCGAGCTCGACTTCTCCTACGTTCCTCCGTACTTCCTTCCCGCCGCGATCGCCGCTGTCGGTGTCTTGCTGCTAGGAGCAGTGACGGGCGCCTTGGCATTGCTGGGGCGGCTCCGGACCGGGAGAGCCGCAGCCAGACCATGAATCGGTTCAAGCGCCGCCCGAGGGTCCGTTCCTGGTTCCTGCCGGGGTCGGCGAGGAACGGCAGATGTTTGCCTACGCGTTACGGCGAAGCCCCTTCCTTATCTCCGCCGAGCGCCTAGGATCTGCGGGCATGGTCTTCAACCGCCTCCGTACGAAGTCCGCCAGTGCCGAGGAACCCGCGCCGGCAGAGGAGCCAGCGGGGTCGGCAGATCCCGAGGCCACGGTGGCAGATGCGTCGGTCGGACATCCCGACGACGATCCGCGCTGGGCGCGGCTGACCAGCCGGGCGCTCGGCGAGCTGGCCGAGGCGCCCGAGATCTATCGACCGACGAGCTTTTGGGGTCCGGGCCTGGACCAGCTCCTCAAGGACATGCGCGAAGGCGGGCTGGCCAACTTCAAGCGCTGGCCGACCGCGCCGTTCTGGTTCCTGCCGCGCTACGGCTCCGTGTTCACGCAGGCCACGCTCGGCAAGGTGATGGCGAAGATCCACGAGGTCCACCCGAACGCCAAGGAGCACTTCGTCAAGCCGGCCCTGTTCGGGGTCCACCACGCGATGCGTGACATCGATGCGGCTCGCCTCGCCTGGAACCACAGCGCCTGGCCCACCGACCTCGCCGAGCGCGGCGAGAGCAGCATCGGCAACGCCAACCAGGCGTTCTCGCTGGTGCCCGAGGACCCCTCGGTGAAGTTCGGCAAGGCCTATCTGAACTACATGCTGGTCATGACCGCATTGAGCCGCCACATCGACGCTCCGCCGAAGTCGGTGCTCGAGATCGGCGGCGGTGCCGGACATCTCGGCGAGTTCCTGATGAGCCGCGATCCCCAGGTCAGGTACGTCGACGTCGACCTGCCTCCGCTGGTGACGGTCGCCTCCTATTATCTGACCGAGCTCTTCGGCGACCGGGTCCTCACCTATGACGACCGCATCGCCTCGACCGGCCCGATCGATGTGCCCAAGTCCGCTGTCCTCCCGAACTGGCGCCTGGGGGATCTGCAGGGACCCTTCGACGTGGCCGTGAACTGCTTCTCCTTCCAGGAGATGGAACCGGACGTCGTCGAGCACTATGCGGCGCGCATCTCCGACCTGGATGCCGAGTACGTGGTCTCGTACAACAGCCGGGCCGGTAAACGAAAGGCCACCGAGGACAACAAGATCGGTGTGATCGTCCCGGTCACCTCCGATCGGATCGTCAAGATGTTCGAGAGCCACGGCTACGAGCTGTTGGAGACCTACGGTCGCCCGCTGGTGCATTCCGCGGCCAACCTCGTCGTGATGCGCCGCCCTCGCTGAGAAACGGACCGCGGCCGGCGACGGAAGTCTCCGTGCCGGCCGCGGACCGTCTGCCTGCCGTGGGTCAGATGGTCGGGCCCGACGGCTTGTAGCCCGGCGGCAGCAGGTCCGGCTCGACCGGGACCTGCTCGCGCTCCACCTGCGGAGCCTCGCGCCATTCGCCCTCAGGAGCCGCGAGCGCGGGAGGCTCGCTGAGCCCCAGCTTCACCATGACCTTCCGGCGTGCCGAACCGGCCATCGCCCGGAGCTTCAGCATCCGTGCACCGAGCCGGTACTCGGGCGATCGTTCGAGCCTCCAGATCCGAGCACGGAGCCTCCGGGCCAGCCGCTGGCGGTCATGGACGTTGCGGACGAGCCATTCGAGCTGCGCCTCGGCCTCGACCTGCCCACGCCGGAGCCGGTCGAGCTCCTCGAGCGCCTCCGCGTACGCCGGCCTCGCCGGGGCTCTCGGGGCCAGGCCGAGCTTCTCGCCGAGTGCCTCGGCCGCCTTGAGACCGCCTGCGTCGAGCTCGGTCCCGGCAGCGGCGACGAGGCTGCGAGTGAGGTCGGCCGGACCGTAGGTCTGCGGCCAGGCGTGCGGGGCGCCGGAGGCGAGGAAGTCCCTGGCGAACGCCAAGATGGTGCGGGTGACCACGTCGTCGACGGACGCCTCGACCCCCGCACGCAGATGTGGGTCGAAGGGCACGAGACCGTCGCTGGTGTCCACCAGGTTGTCGAGCGTGACCGCCACCTTCTCCGGCGCGACGGTGCCGTCTCCACCACCAGCGGCCGCCCACGTACGGTAGCGCCTCACCAGTACGCCGGCGCCGGCCATGTCCTGGTCGCGGCAGCAGTCTGCGAGCAGGTCGGCGAGCAGCCGGCCGGACGGGACGTGGCCCTCGAGCAGAGCCGGGTCGGCGACGACCGCGCTGGAGAGCGGGCGGGCGCCCTCGCCAAGCGGGCGGCGGGCCCAGTCTGCCGTGATCGCGGTCGGTACGTCCGAGGCGAGAGCGAGAAGCACAGCGTCGTCCATCACCGGCCCGGACTCAGATGAGCCCGAGCACCCCAGCAGCCACAGCGGGGCGGCGTCCAGGCCACGACCGCTCATCACCATCGTGCGCGCGACCGCGCCGATGTCTCGGGTCGTCGCCAGGCCCGGCTCGAGCTCCCGAGCAGCCCGTTCGACGAGCGTCGCCAGACGCGGGTCCTCCGCCTCATCGCTGATCACGCTCTCGGCGGCCACGAGCGCCGGAGCCGACCGGCGTCCGAAGGCAGCCCAGGTCGTGACGTGTGCGGTGGTGGCCGAGGCTGCGAGGGCCCTGTGGATGCTGTGGAGCCCAGGAACGGCGGCCCCCTCGACGGCAAGACCCGCGGGCCAGGACTCGTCACGGTCGAGGTTCTGCGGATCGACGGCGAGGAGCCGGTCCAGGCCGAGACTGTTCCCGACGGCGAGCAGCAGCCGACCGCCGTCGCCAACCTGGCCGGAGACGCGGTCAAGGAGGTCGGCCCAGCCGACCGGTGCCTCCTCGGCGCTGGCCACACGGTCCAGGCCGTCCAGCACGACCACCAGATCGTAGGCGCCGCGCTGCGCCAGCCTGCCGAAAGCCCCGCACAGGAGCGTGATGTTCTCGGGCAGCTCCGCGCGCAGCGTCTGGGCATCCGGGAGGGACCGGACGTGGACGTCGACGGCGTCGGCCAGCGAACCCACGACGGTGATCAGTTCGCGCGAGTGGGGTCCGACGACCAGAGCTCGTCGGGCCCGCTCTCCGGCCAGGTGGCGCCTTACGAGCTCCTCGAGCAGTGCCCCGCCGGCCGGTCCGCGCTCACTGTCCAGATCGGACCAGGTGAACATCTCCGAGCCGAGCAGGTTGATCCCCTCGGGTGCGTCTGGCGCCTCGGTAGGCGTCGTCATGAGGTGCCTTTCTCCGCCAGCTGCCACGCCGGCCGGGTCCAACGGAACAGATCCATGATCTCCGCGGTGGTGCGTACGTGGCGCGAACCGAGCTCCTCGGTCGCGACCTCGTCGGCGTAGTCCCGCGGCACGACTTCTTGGTGGTACTCGGGCCAGTTCCGCTTCTGTCTCTCGATTCCACCGTAGATCGAGTGCTCACCGCTGAGGAGCATCGGGTCGCCGTACACGCCCACCTCGCAGCCGACGGAGGCGCCGTAGAGGACCGCGGAGCTCATCCGGTTCGAGACGACCCGGCGGTGAGACATCAGCTCGGCGTACTGCCTCCAGAGGAAACGGGTCTCGGTGCCCCGGAAGGCAAACCCGCGCATGCCGTGGGTGATGACTCGACAGCCACGCTCCTCATATGCGCGCCGGATCTCGGGAATGCGGTGCTCGGTCCAGTAGAGGCAGACGGTGATGTCCTCGTCGCCTTCGACCTCACGGATCTGGTCCAGCATGCGATGGTGGTCGCCGATGATCGGCTGCGCCTCCCAACCGTGGAACGGGTAGAAGATGGTGCCCTTGCGCTCCTCCGGGGGCGTCCAGTCCTCGAGGTTGTCCCCCGTACGCCCCTGCTTGACGAGCTCGAGCAGGTAGGCCCAGGCCGAACCGATGACCGCGTAGTTTCGCTGACCCATGCCCCAGCCGCGTCGTAGCACGGCATCGGACCAGATCAGTCGCGTCGCTCCCGGCTGGAAGGCGGTCCCGACCGCGAACCCGTCGTGCAGATTCCAACCGTGCTGGAGGTAACCCCAGATCATCGGCGGGAACGGGATGTCGACGTAGTCCGCGAAGATATGCGCGTGCCCGTAGTAGTGATTAGCTGTGTGCACGTTCCTCTTCCAGCTTGCGTAGCCGCTCCTCGAAGCGGGTGGCCGCGGCGAGACGCGCCCTGACCTGCTTCTGCTGACGCTTGAACTCTTCCCTGAACGACTCAGGATCTTGGGAGCCCACGCTACCGTCCGCAGAACGACTGCCCGGAGACGCGGCGGGGGTCCCCTCGACCTTCTCCCGCAGCGTCTCGATCCGCGCCTCCAGCGCGGCCACCTGCGGACTCACGCGGGCGACCTCGCGCTCGAGGTCGCCGATCCGGGTCCGCTGCTCGGCGACCGTAGCCCGCAGGGCCTCGACCTCCGCGTGGGCCTCGTCAGCACCGGCAGCGGAGCGCAGCCGCGCCTTGGCTCGCCCACGAATGCTCTTCATTGCCACAGTCTCACTCGCTCCTGGTCGATCCACTCACGCATGACCCGCGCCTCGGCATCGATCCTGTGCTCGGGGCCGACTGGCGAGGACCCGCCGGCCTGGTAGGTCCATTCGGTCTGGCCGGGGTTGTTGACGAACGAGTACCCGGCAAGGTGTACGTCCGCGGCGGGGAAGAGCGTCATGGCGAGCCATGCGGCGGTGAAGCCGGTCGTCGGCGCCAGCTGCTCGGTCTTCCACGGGATCTCGAGCTCCTCGCCGATCCGGGCGAGCACCTCACCGTTGGGAAGAGGTACGAAGCCGAGGTCCTCCGGCCAGGACATCGGCCACACCTCGGGGCGCCCGTGCGCTCGCATCGGCTCGGCGAGGAGGTAGAGGCGCTCGCGGTAGCGATCGAAGGTGAAGCGGGTGGGGCTGGTGATCCGGTTCCAGACGACGACATCGGCCCGCGCTCCCTGCGCACGAGGACCGCCGGGCTCGTCGAGGACGAAGCTGTTGACGCGAATGATGAGATCCGCGGAGTCGATGGCGTCGGCGCGCTCCTCGCTGGGATCCAGCGGAGCGTTGCCCAGAGCCGCGACGGTGCGCGGCGGCGTGCGTCTCGCGTACGCCTCCATCAGGTCACGCAGGTAGGCGAGACCCTCCGGGACCACATGACACTGGTCCACCGTTAACGTCACCGGCACCCTTCTCAAGCGACCCCCATCCGTGCCGCCCCCGCAGATCACAGGAGCGTGACACGCAGGTTACCCGTCCGATCAGTGATGACGTGAACATGTCTGATGGCGTCACTACCTGCGATATCGGCGCATTATCGTCCCACAAGCCCGGCTTGGTGGGGGCTATCGCCTGAACTGCGTAGCCGACCGTCACCGGATTCGTACGTTCGACGCCGCAGGTTCACCTGATGGACGAATACATATCACCGAATATCGGTGATTGACCGACCCTCAGCCCGGGTCCACCGATTCGGTGTATCGAGCTTGTCGAGATGGTCGCCGTCGCGAGCAGGCGGAGAGCGGTGGAGCTGGGCTCAGGCGGATTGAGCCCCGGTCCAGCTGGTGCGCTCGACCTCGAGCTCGGCACGTACGACGTCCAGCTCGGACTCCAGCTCAGCGACGCGGATGGCCGCCTCGGCGGCGTCGGCCTCGACCGCTTGGAGCTTGGCCTCGAGCTGCTCGCCGCGCAGCTCGGCCTGAGCGGCCCTGCGGGCCTCCTCGCCACGGCGGCGTACGGCCTCGGCGGCGCGCTGGTGAGCGGCCGCCAAGGCGGACTCGAGCTCCTCGACGGCCTGGACGCGATCGGCGAGCTTGGCGTCCATGTGCTCGCGGAACTCGGCGTTCTCCTCCGCACGCTTGTCGGACTCCGCGCGGTGGGCCTGGGCCTGCTCGGCGCGGTCACGCGCCCAGTCGCGGCGCGTCTGGAGCAGCTCGGAGTGGGTGATCTTGGTAGCGGCAGCGCCGAAGGCGAGCCCGAGAACGGCAGCAACCACGACGAGCAGCCAGGACCCGGAGGCCACCGCTACGGCGATCGTGATGGCGGCCAGCGCCAGCAGGGCTACAGCAACCGTCAGGCGTGTGCTTCGCTGACGCCTGCGTGTGACTGAAGTTGCGGATGGGGAAGGCATGCTCCCACGGTACGGCTAGTCATCGTCGGGTTTGCGGACCCGGCAAGCGTGTTCTAGGAGTCGGCTGGCGATCACGATCACGATTCCTGCCACCGCTGCCACGGCCGAGCGCACCAGACGCTCGCCGGCGGCGGTGCTCGCGTCATAGCCCAGCCAGCTCACGGCGTACCCCAGATAGCCACCGGCCAGGAGCGCCCCGACCAGCGTGCAGGCGCGGGCGAGCACCAGACGGTTGACCGCCCGGTAAGCCTCGATCCGTTCGCCACCGACCTGCAGCTGACGATGGGTGATCCACGCCGTGACACCCAGCACCGCGGCGATCAGCAGCAACAGCACCGGCTGGGCCCAGGTGACCACCGGGGCCACCCCGCGCCATGCCTCCAGCACGGGGTGAGCCAGCCAGCCGCCGACGATCCCGATGACGGCCCACGCCGTGATCGCTCCGCCCGACATCGGGCGGAGCCGGCGTACGTCCTCGTCGGGATCCTTCTCAGGACCCTGGTGCGGGTCCTCGGGCGCGTTGCTCAGACTCGGCTCAGAGCTCGAGGACGAGGTCGTCGCGGCGTGTGATGCCGCTCTGGTCGGACTGCTCCAGCAGCTCGGCGATCGGACCGACGCCGGGGAGATCGGCGCTCGGCTCGAGGTCCAGCCACGGCTTGAGCACGAACGCACGCTGATGGGCGCGCGGGTGCGGAAGCGTGAGCGACTCCTCCTCGAGGATCTTGTCGCCCACGGAGATGACGTCGATGTCGAGCGTGCGCGGCTCGTTGAAGATGCCACTGCGCGAACGGCCGTACGCATCCTCGATGGTGAGCGAACGCTCGAGCAGACGCGCCGGGGTGAGGGTCGTGTCGGCAAGGATGATCGCGTTGAGGTAGACCTCGGCGCCCTCGGGCGAGTCGACCGGCTCGGTCTCATAGACCGGGGAGATCGTGGTCACCCAGACGTCCGGGGTCTCAGCGAGAGTGTTCAACGCGTCCTGCAGGTTTGCCAAACGGTCCCCGAGATTGGAGCCCAACGACAGAACCGCCCGCCGAATCGGCCGCATCTCCCCGGTGAGCGTGTCGGCGTCGATGATGTGGGGGTTGGGTACCTCTGTCACGTGCTCTGCCTCCGGGTGATCGTCATGGTGACGTCTTTGAACGTCGCTTCGATGGGCGCCCCCGGTTTGTGAACCGTAACACGCACCCAATGGGCGCGGGTGTCTGCAAGGCAAACGTCCGCGATCCGCTGGGCAAGCGTCTCGATAAGGTCCACCGGGTCGCGCTCAACACTAGTTTTGACCGCCATCGCGAGACTTCCGTAATCGACGGTGTCATGCAAGTCGTCCGTGGCCGCGGCCTTACGGGAGTCGGTCCCGATGACCAGGTCGATGATGAAGTTCTGCCCCTCGCGGCGCTCATGGTCGAACACTCCGTGGTGGCCGAAACATTCCAGGCCCGCGATCTGGATCTCGTCGGAGGGTCCGCTGAGAGGTCCGTCGGTGGGTCCGCCGAGGGGCTCGGTGTGGTTCATCGGATCGTCTCCTCGCTCCGCTCGGCCACTTCCTCGAGCTTCGAGGCCGCGGCGAGGGCATCGCTGGCGGCACGTACGTCATGTACACGCGTCGCCCAGACTCCGCGTTGCGCCAGGAAGACGGTGATCGCATCGTGGGCGCTCTCGCGTTCGGTCACCGGACGCAGCTCACCATCGGCGGTCGCGAGGAGGTGGCCGAGAAAGGTCTTGCGGCTGGCGCCGATGAGCACCGGGAAGCCGAGCTTGTGGAACTCCTCCACACCCGCGAGCAGCCGCCAGTTGTCGTCGGCCGTCTTGGAGAAGCCGAGCCCCGGATCGACCACGATGTTGTCGTCCTGGATCCCGGCCGCGCGCGCCGCCTCGATCCGCTCCTCCAGCTCTGCCCGGACCGTGGCCACGACACCGTCGGAATAGACGAGATGGTCCTCGTGCTGCATCTCCGCGCCGTGCGCGCGCCAGTGCATCACGACGTACGTCGCATCGTGCTCGGCCGCGACCTTCAGGATCCCGGGGTCGGCCAGACCGCCCGAGACGTCGTTGATGATCTTGGCGCCCGCCTTCACCGCCGCCGCGGCGACCTCGGGGCGCATCGTGTCGACCGAGAGGGTCGCACCCTCCTCGGCCAGGGTCGAGATGACCGGCACCACCCGGGCGAGCTCGTCGGCGACCAACGGCCGGGTCGCGCCCGGACGGGTCGACTCACCACCGATGTCGAGCAGGTCGGCGCCCTGGGCGAGCAGCTCGTGCCCGTGCGCCACCGCGTCATCGGTCGCCAAGAACCGTCCGCCGTCGCTGAACGAGTCGGGCGTGACGTTGACGATCCCCATGACCTTCACGGGGACGACCCTACCTACCGCGTTCCGCCCCGGATCAGGGCCATCGCCTCGGCGCGGGTGGTGGCGTTGGAGCGCATGGTGCCGCGTACGGCACTGGTGATCGTGCGCGCACCTGCCTTCTTGACTCCCCGCATCGTCATGCACAGGTGCTCGGCCTCGACCACCACGATGACGCCGCGCGCCTCGAGGAGCTCCATGAGCGCGTCGGCCACCTGGGTGGTGAGCCGCTCCTGGACCTGCGGTCGCTTGGCGTAGACGTCGACCAGCCGAGCGAGCTTGGACAGGCCGGTGATCTTGCCGGTGGCTGCCGGGATGTAGCCGACGTGCGCGACGCCGGTGAACGGCACCAGGTGGTGCTCGCACATCGACCACAGCTCGATGTCGCGGACCAGGACCATCTCGTCGTGGCCCAGGTCGAAGGTGGTGGTGAGGACGTCCTCGGGCGTCAGGTGCAGCCCGTGGGTCAGCTCCTGATAGGCGCGGGCGACCCGGGCGGGGGTGTCGAGCAGGCCCTCGCGATCGGGGTCCTCCCCGATCGCGTAGAGCAGCTCGCGTACGGCCGCCTCGGCCCGCTTCTGGTCGAAGACCGGAACGTCCGCCGCGTCCCGTTCGGGGACGCGGACGGGCGCTACCTCGTCGAAGGTCTCAGACATGTGATCCGGATTCAGGCGGGAGGGGTGGCCTCGGGCGGGCCAGCCTGCTCTGACGGCTTGGAGAGGTCGACGCCGTTGACGGCCTGGCCGGCGGCACGGATCGCCTTGGCGAGGTTGTCCTTGTCGCGGTCGACGATCCACTGCGGGATCTCGACGGCCGGACGATCGGACGGACGACGGGTGTCCGAGCCGGTCCAGGCCGGACGCGGGTCGCGGCGACGCAGCGACTCGAAGACCTCGGCGACCTCGTTCCTGGAGAGGGTCTCCTTCTCCAGCAGCTGGAGGACCAGGTTGTCGAGGACGTCCCGGTTCTCCTCGAGGATGTCGAAGGCCTCCTGGTGCGCGGTGGCGAGGAGCTTCTTGGTCTCGTCGTCGACGACGGCCGCGACCTCTTCGGAGTAGTTGCGCTGGTGACCGATGTCGCGGCCCAGGAACGGCTCTCCGTTGGACTCCCCGAGCTTGATCGCACCGAGGCGCTCGGTCATACCGAACTGGGTGACCATCGCACGAGCGAGGCTGGTCGCCTTCTCGATGTCGTTGCCCGCGCCGGTGGTCGGGTCGTGGAAGATGAGCTCCTCCGCGGCACGGCCACCGAGCATGTAGGAGAGCTTGTTGAGCATCGAGGACCGCGTCTGGGAGTACTGGTCGTCGTCGGGCATCACCAGGTTGTAGCCCAGCGCCTTGCCGCGCGGCAGGATCGTGATCTTCTGGACCACGTCCGGGCCCGGCAGGGCAGCGGCGACGAGCGCGTGGCCACCCTCGTGGTAGGCGGTGATGAGCTTCTCCTGCTCGCTCATCAGACGCGTACGCTTCTGCGGGCCGGCGATCACCCGGTCGATCGCCTCGTCGAGGGACCTGTTGGTGATCAGCTTCTCGTCGCTGCGCGCGGTCAGCAGCGCGGCCTCGTTGAGCACGTTGGCCAGGTCGGCACCGGAGAACCCGGGGGTCCTGCGGGCGACCGAGTCGAGGTCGATGTCGCCGGCCAGCGGCTTGCCGCGGGCGTGGACCTGCAGGATCTTCTCGCGACCGGCGAGGTCGGGAGCGTCGACCTGGATCTGGCGGTCGAACCGGCCCGGGCGCAGCAGCGCCGGGTCGAGAACGTCGGGACGGTTGGTGGCCGCGATCAGGATCACCCCGCCGCGTACGTCGAAGCCATCCATCTCCACGAGGAGCTGGTTGAGCGTCTGCTCACGCTCGTCGTGGCCGCCGCCCATGCCGGCGCCGCGGTGACGGCCGACGGCGTCGATCTCGTCGATGAAGACGATGGCCGGAGCGTTCTCCTTGGCCTGCTCGAACAGGTCCCGGACGCGGCTCGCACCGACACCGACGAACATCTCGACGAAGTCCGAACCGGAGATCGAGTAGAACGGCACGCCGGCCTCACCGGCGACGGCACGCGCGAGCAGCGTCTTACCGGTGCCTGGCTGACCGTAGAGCAGCACGCCCTTGGGGATCTTCGCCCCGACGGCCTGGAACTTCGCCGGCTCCTGCAGGAACTCCTTGATCTCCTGGAGCTCCTCGACCGCCTCATCGGCACCTGCGACGTCGGAGAAGGTCGTCTTCGGCATGTCCTTGGTGATCAGCTTCGCCTTGGACTTGGCGAACTGCATGACCCCACGGCCACCGCCGCCCTGGACCGAGTTCATCAGGAACAGGAACAGCACGACGATCAGAATCAGCGGAAGCGCGAAGCTCAGGATCGAGCCGAGCACCGAGGGCTTGGCCACCTCGGAGTTGAACTCCTCGAGGTTGTCGCCCTCGGCCTCGGTCTTGCGCACCATGTCGATGAGCTCGTCCTGGTCACCGTCGACCCAGAAGGTCGTGACCTCGGCTCCGCCATCGCGGGCACCCTTGACCAAGGTGGCCTTGATCTCCTGGTCACCGTCGACGAACGTGATCTCCTTGACCTCGTCCTTCTCGATGTACGACGTGAGCTCATTCGTGGTGATCTCGTCGCCGCCATCGCGAGGGGCCAGGTATTGCAGGGCAAGGATCACTCCGAGCACTGCCAGGATGATCCACAGCCAGGGACCTTTGAATATGCGCTTCACAGGCTTCTTTCAACCGTTACGGGGTCAGACATGCACGCCGGGGGGCGCGCCTGCCATTTAGAACGACGGTACACGGCAAATCGTGCCCGCCCCATCTGTGCGGTTCCGCTGTCCGCGTAACGGCGCCGCTCGGAAAGGTCAGGAGTAGATGTGCGGAGCGAGGGTCGAGATGTCGCGCAGGTTGCGGTACTTCTCGTTGAAGTCGAGGCCGTAGCCGACCACGAACTCGTCGGGGATGTCCCAGCCGACGTACTTCACCTCGACCGGCATGCTGACCGCCTCCGGCTTGCGGAGCAGGGTGGCGATCTCGATGCTCGCCGGGCCGCGGCTGGTGAGGTTGGAGGTCAGCCAGGTCAGCGTCAGGCCTGAGTCGATGATCTCGTCGACGACCAGCACGTGCTTGCCGGTGACGTCGGTGTCGAGGTCCTTCAGGATCCTCACCACCCCGGACGACTTGGTGCCCGAGCCGTAGGAGGAGACCGCCATCCAGTCCATCTCGACGTGGCGGTTCAGGGCCCGCGCGAGGTCGGCCATGATCATCACCGCGCCACGCAGGACGCCGACGATGAGCAGCTCCTCGCCCTCGTAGTCCTTCTCGATCCGGCGGGCCATCTCTTCGACCTTGGCCTGGATCTCGTCGTGGGTGAACAGGGTCTTCACGAGGTCATCGCCGACGTACTCGGTGTCCATGACCGTCACTCTAAAGGCTCCCTGTGAACGCCCCCGATTCTCCGATGTTCTTGCGCTCGAAGACGACCAGACCGTTCGTACGTTTCGCCAGCACGTGACCTGGCAGGTCGATCCATCGCTGGCCGCGCCAGCCGGTGATCAGCTCGTCGATGGCCCTGACGTGCTCGCGGGTGAGCTCGGTGGCGGGGCTGCCCGCCCGGAGGGCCGCGAGGCGGAGGACGCGGGTGCGGATCGCGGGCGGATACTGCGCGAGGGTCTCCACCGGAAGGGTCTCGCCGAGGTCGCGATGGGCCGCCTCTGCGATGTCGTCGATGAAGTCGGCATCCTCACGGAGCTGCTCGGCGGTCCTTGCCAGGGCCTCGGTGACGCCGGGGCCGAGATCCTCCTCGAGCGTGGGGAGGACCCGGTGGCGGATGCGCGCGCGGGTGTAGGCGAAGTCGCGGTTGTGCGGGTCCTGCCAGACGTCGAGGCCCTCGACCTGGCAGGCGGTCTCGGTGTCGGTCCTCGTCGCGGACAGGAGGGGCCTTCGGTAGCGGTCGAAACCGGCTCGCATCCCGGAGAGGCTGCGGGCGCCCGATCCCCTGGTCAGGCCGAGCAGCACGGTCTCAGCCTGGTCGTCGCGGGTGTGCCCGAGCAGGATCACCCGTGCCTCGAAACGCCCGGCCAGCTGGTCGAGGACCGCGTAGCGGGCCCGTCGCGCCGCGGCCTCGGGGCCGTTGCCCTCGACCTTGACCTCGATCGTCGCGGTGACGGTCTCGTCGACGCCCAGCTCGGCGAGCTGCCCGATGACCTTCGCGGCCTGAGTCTCGCTGCCCGCCTGCATCCCGTGGTCGACGGTCGCTCCGATGACGTGCAGGCCGAGCTTGTGTCCCTCGAAGACCGCCGCGGCGGCCAGCGCCAGGGAGTCGGCTCCTCCCGAGCAGGCGACGATCACCCTGTCGCCCGGCTCGAGCTGCTCGAGCGTCGCGCGGACCGGGCGGCGTACGGCTGCGACGGAGGGGTGCAGGCTCAACCCAGGCTCAATCCAGGCTCACAGGACCCGGGAGACCCAGGCGTCCGGGTCGACGATCTCGGCCTTCGACGGAAGGTTCTCGGGGCCGGCGAAGACGGCGTTGAACTCCTCCATGCCGACCCTGTCGACCACGTGACGTACGAACTTCGCGCCGTCACGGTACTGGGCCATCTTGGCCTCGAGGCCGAGGAGCCTGCGCAGGAGACGGTCCAGTACGCCGATGCCCTGGCGACGCTTGTTGAACGCCTTGCGGATCGTGGCGACGCTCGGGATCACGCCGGGGCCGACATCGTCCATGACCACGTCGGCATGGCCCTCGAGCAGCGACATCATCCCGGTGACCCGGTCGATGATCTCCTTCTGCTCTGGCTTGGCGAACGCGTCCACGATGCTGCCGTTGCCCTTCAACGCCTCGGTGACGCGCTGCAGCCCGCCGTCGAAGATCGAGGCCGGGTCCATCGCCTCCGAGAGCCCCTCGATCTGGGCGAAGAGGTGGTCGCGCATCCACGGGCTCGCAGTGAACTGCACCCGGTGGGTCTCCTCGTGCAGGCAGACCCACAGCCGGAAGTCGGTCGGGTCCAGGCCGAGCTCACGCTCGACGTGGACGGCGTTGGGAGCGACCAGCAGCAGCCGTCCCGACGGGTCGGAGAACGGGTCGAACTGGCCGAGGATCTTCGAGGACATGAAGCCGAGCAGGCCACCCACCTCGGCGGCGCTGATCTTCGAGCCGACCGTCTGCGTGAGCGCCCCGGGCATGCGCTTCTGGGTGATCCGGTCGACCACCGGCGTGATCACGTTGGCGAAGGTGTCGGCGTTGGCCTGGATCCAGCCCCGTCTGTCGACCACCAGGACCGGAGCGGTGTCACGGGGCGCGTCGAGGCCGGTGAAGTCGCGTACGAACTCGGTGGCCTTAGCCGCGTCCGAGCGCAGCTCCGCGACCGCCTGCTGGGCCTCGCCGCGCGAGACGATCGGGCCCTCGCCGGCGACCTTCGCGCCGAGGCGTACGGCCAGGTCCCAGTCGACCATGGTCGCTCCGGACGGACTGATGTCCTCAGCACGATGGGTCATGCGTACGACCGTAGCCGACCTTCCCTATGCCGACCTTCCCTATGCCGAGCATCGACACGTCGCGACCGCGGTCATCGCATCGTCCAGGGCGTCGCGTACGTCGAGGGTCTCCTTCTTCTTGAACCTGTCGGCCATGAGTACGACGACGAACGGCGTGCCGTGGGTGTCGATCGCGATGCCCGCGAGCGAGGAGACGCCGGTGAGGGTGCCGGTCTTGGCGCGGACGAGGCCGCGGCCCGGCTCGGCGTCGAAGTTGAACCGGAGCGAGAGCGAGCCGACCCAGCCTGCGACCGGGAGCCCGGTCATCACCGGCGCGAGCTCGGGGCGGTTGGGGCTGGCGGCCGCCTGGATCGTGCTCACCAGCAGTCGCGGCGGGATCCGGTTCTGGCGGGAGAGGCCGGAGCCGTCGCGGAGGACGAGGCCGCTGGTGTCGATGCCGAGGTCCTTCAGCGTGGCCGTGATCGCCTTCGTGGAACCGTCGAACGTCGGGGCCCCGGCTGAGACTCCGACGTGTCGGGCGAGCACCTCGGCGAGCTGGTTGTCGCTGCGCTGCAGCGTGTATTCGACGATCTCACGCAACGTGTCGCCCCGGTGCACGGCGAGCTGGGTGCCGGACTTCTTACCCTTCGCGGGCCTGCCGGTGACCTTGATCCCGTGCTTGGCGAGAGCTCGTCTGAACTGGTCGGCCGCCGCCTGGGAGGGGTTCCTGAGGTGACCGCCCGACTGCGAGCGGCCGTGGTCGACCAGCAGCGCGGTGACCTCGCTGACGACGCTCTCCACATAGCCCGGTCGCCACGCCGGGCTCTCGGCCGGGCCGGTGAAGAGGCTGTCGTCGTAGGCGAGCGCGACAGTCTTGGTGGTCCCGAGCTCTCTCGCCGTGTCGGCTGCGAGGCTGTCGAGGTCTCGCGCGGTGAGAGATGCGTCACCACCGCCGACCAGGGTGACGGTGCTGCCTTGGAGCGTGGTCGTGGTCTCGAAACGGCGCTCCGGGCCGTACGCCTCCAGCACCGCCACACTGGTCAGCACCTTCGTGACGCTCGCCGGGGTCGCGGACCCGGTGCCGTGGGTGACCAGCGGCGCTCCCTCGAGCGGCGCGATCGCGGCCTTGAGGTGCTTGCCCAGGCGCTTGTCGCGGACCGCCGCGCGCATGACCTGCTCCAACGCGGCCTGATCGGGCTTTCCGGGGGCTCTCGTCTGCTCGCCCTCGACCGCCGCGGGGCTGACGGCCTGGATCTGCAAGGGGGCCGGCGGAGGGGTCGGCGCGACGTTTCCGCGGGCATAGTGCACCCACCCCAGGGCGTACGCGCTCGCCGCCGCTCCGACCAGGAGCGCGAGCACCAGCGGCAGCACGACCACCAGCTTGCCGCGGCCTTCCTCGGGCTCTTCGGATGGCCACTTCGGCGGACTTTGCGGCTCCACAGATATCCTCCTCGATGCCGGATCCGACGCTCATCGGTGTCAGACTGTCCGGCATTCCGTTTTGGGTTTGTCTGGAGGCAGAGAAGTGACGCAGGAGTTCGACGTACTGATCGAGGTCCCCAAGGGATCCCGCAACAAGTACGAGGTGGACCACGAGTCGAACCGGCTTCGACTCGACCGCGTTCTGTTCACCTCCATGATGTACCCCGCAGACTACGGCTACATCGAGGACACCCTCGGCGGCGACGGTGACCCGCTCGACGCACTGGTGCTTACTCCCTACCCGCTCTTCCCGGGCGTGCTCGTCGAGTCGCGCCCCGTCGCGATGTATGTCATGGAGGACGAGCAGGGCCAGGACGAGAAGGTCCTCTGCGTCCCCTGCGACCCCCGCTTCGACCACATCCAGGACCTTGGGGATGTCGACGAGTGGACGCTCAACGAGATCAAGCACTTCTTCGAGCACTACAAGGACCTCGAGCCCGGCAAGACCGTCAAGGGCTCCGACTGGGTCGGCAAGGCCGCCGCTGAGTCGGAGATCGCCGCCTCCATCGACCGGTTCAAGAACACCGCTCACTGAGGCTCGGCTCGGGCGGGGGCAAATTCCCGCCATGGCGGGAGTGTGCTGGCTGTTCGTCGGGGTTCGGGCGGCATTTTCCCGCCATGGCGGGAATCTGTTCGTCAGGCAGTGGCCGCGGCGGCGTCGATAGCTTCGAGAACGGCGGCGTACGTCGCATCGACCGCATCCGCGACGCTCGGGACCATCTTCGTCCTGGGGCGTCGGGCAACCAGCCCGCGCAGCCTCGCGGCGTAATCACGTAGGACATCGTCGCCACCTGCTTCGGCGACCAGACTCCGAACGATCGGGTGCCACGGGTCGTTGCCGTCGTCGCGGCGGTCGAAGCGGCGTACCGCATCGTCGGTGTCGGCCTCCAGCATGACCTCGACGAACTCGGCGCCCGCATCGAGCGCCGCACGCTCGAACTTCTCCAGCTCGCTCACTCTGGCGAACAGCTGCGGCAGCACCACGTCGCCGGACTCCAGAAGGTAGCCGCTGATCATCCCTAGCGCCGCCGGACGGATCCGCGACCCGGCGTCCTCGAAGTCGTCTCGCCAGCCGCCGATGAACGTACGCAGCATGTCGACGTCACACAGCAGAGTGCCCGGGTGTTCCGTGGCGTACCGACGAGCGATCGTCGACTTCCCCACTCCGGGCAGGCCGTTGAGCAAGATCAGGCGGGTCACGCGGCGAGCGTATCGGCGGGACCGGCGGCACTTTCCCGCCATGGCGGGATTGTGCGGGGGCTTGGGGCGGAATCGGGTGGCATTTTCCCGCCATGGCGGGATTCTGCGCCGGCATAGGACAGAATCGGGCGGCATTTTCCCACCATGGTGGGATTCTGCCGCCTGGCCAGGTCAGGAGCGATCCGGGAAGTGCTGCTTCCAGCCGTCGCTCAGTTTTCTGGGTACGTCTGGCTCGCCGCGCTGAAGCAGCACTCGATGGATCCGCTCCAAGGTCTTGGCGGGCGAGGTGTAGATGTCCTTGGCGATGAAGACGAGGATGCGCCAGCCGTCGGTGTCGATCGCTTCACGGCGAATGAGGTCGGACTCCCATTGTTCCTCGCGCTCGATGTGATGCTTGCCGTCGTACTCGATGATCGTGCGTGAGCGCGAGTAGCTCAGGTCGTACTTCTTCTTGTCCATCTCGTCTCCGACCAGGGCGTTGACCGCAGGCTCGGGCAGCCCGGCGAGCACGATCAACATCCGCAGTCGGGTCTCCATCGGCGAGTCCACACCCGCACGGACGAGCGATGCGGCCCGGCGTGCGAGGGCGGCGCCGGGGCTCTTCGCCGCCGCGCTGTGTTCCACGAGATCCACTTGTTCGAGCAGTCCCCTGCGCACCATGTGGTCTCCGACGACCACCAGGTCGACGAGCGGGACGAGCGCGGCCAGGTCGACGAAGACCTGTGCGGGAGCCGATACGTCGACGTGATCGAACTTCGTGATCAGCCCGTCCGGCGCCGAATGGCAGCTGATCTGCGGCCGGCCACGGCGTTGGCTGCGCCGCAGGACCGTGACGTGCTCGCCCGGCAGCGGCGGGATCGGGAGCTCCCACACCCGGGCCGCTGTCGCGTGACTGGCCCAGGCTCCGAGCGGGTCCACACTCAGCACTACGGCCTCGGCAATCAGCAGCGGCGTCACCTCGACAGCGCTCGACACGTAGATCCCGTGGAAGAGCCGTTGGAAGTCTCTACGCTTGCGGCGCGGATCGAATCCGCTCGCCAGGGCATCCTTGCGTCGGAACGGTCGGGCCGGATCGATCGGGATCCTGGGTGTGGTCTTGGGCTTGATGAGAACGGCAGTCATAGGGGGAATCCTGCGCAATCCGCAGAATGTTTACAGAAGTTATCCACACCCCCTGTGGATAACCTGCCAAGGGCGCATCGGTCAGCGTGTGGCATTTTCCCGCCATGGCGGGATTCTGCGGCCCTCCAGACCCGCTTACGGACGCATTTTCCCGCCATGGCGGGAAAATGGCACCGCCCGCCGCGACCAGCAAACCTCAGCCGATCAGGTCCTTCGCCCGCAGCAGCGGCTCAGGAACCCCGAAGCCGTCGACGAGGAGCCGAGCGTCGGGGCGCAGCTCGCGGCAGAGGCGGTTGACCTCGGCGATGATGGCCTTGGAGCGCTCGGAGGAGAGGCGGCCGTGCTCCATGAACCAGGCACGGTCGGCCTCGATGACCGAGAGGGCGTTGAGGTCGCAGACCTTGTCCATCAGATCCCGGACCGGGCCGGGATCGAGCCCACGTACCTTCTCCCGGAACGCCTCGTGGATCAGCCGCTCGACGTGCGCGTGGGCCACTCCGATGACGTGGTCCTGAACCGAGGAGAACACCGTGCCGGCGTTGCGACCGGCGTCGACACCGGCCTTCAACCTCCGAGCGACGCCGGCGAGCATGTGCTCCTCGCGGAAGCGCAGCATCGCCAGGTGGTAGTCGGCGTCGAGGATGTCCGGCTCGCGCTCCCCTGCCACCGGAACCACGTCGCGGACGCGCTCCAGCAGCTTGTGTACGGCGGTCCGCTCCAGGACCGTGTCGACGGCGAGGCCGGCGACGAAGCGTACGAGATCGAGCTGGTCCATCTCCTCGAACTCGCTCGAGTAGCCGGTGAGCAGCCCCTTCGCGACCAGCTGCAGCAGCACCGTGTTGTCGCCCTCGAAGGTCGTGAACACGTCGGTGTCGGCCTTCAGCGCCGTGAACCGGTTGGCGGCCAGATAGCCGGCCCCACCACACGCCTCCCGGCACTCCTGGACGACCCGGGTCGCGTGCCAGGTGGCCAGCGCCTTGGTCCCGGCGGCCCGTGACTCGAGCTCGCGCCGCGCATGCTCCGAGGTCTCGACGCCGCTGAAGACATCGTGCAGGTCGTCGCGTACGACCTCCTGCGCGAAGCGCAGTGCATAGGTCCTCGCGACCAGCGGAAGCAGCCGCCGCTGGTGCTGTCCGTAGTCGAGCAGCAGGTCCTCCGAGGTCTCCGAGGACGCCTCGAACTGCCGCCTCCGCAGCGCATAGCGAACCGCGATCGTCAGCGCGACCTCGGAGGCCCGGATCCCCGCCCCACCGACCGAGACCCGCCCCTGCACGAGCGTCCCGAGCATGGTGAAGAAGCGTCGCCCGGCGGACTCGATGTCGGAGACGTACTCGCCGGACGAGGTGACGTCGGCGAAGCGGTTCAGAAGTGACGTACGCGGCACCCGCACGCCCGAGAACCACAGTCGTCCGTTGTCGACGCCGTTGAGCCCCATCTTGGGCCCGTCGTCCTCGATCCGTACCCCGGGAGCAGCGGCACCATCGACCCGGATCGGCACCACGAACGCATGGACCCCGCGCTCCTCGCCGCCGACCACGAGCTGCGCGAAGACGACCGCCAGCTGGCCGTGCGCGGCGGCGTTGCCGATGTAGTCCTTGTACGCATCCTCCCGGGTCGTCTCGATGACGAACTCCTGAGCGTCCGAATCGTAGGTGGCCACCGTCGCCACCGCGGCCACGTTGGACCCGTGCCCGTGCTCGGTCATCGCGAAGGACCCGAGCAGCCGTCCGGCAACGATGTCGGAGAGATACTGATCGTGGTGACGGGAAGTCCCCAGCTGCAGGATCGCACCGCCGAAGAGCCCGAACTGCACCCCCGACTTCACCAGCAGCGACAGGTCACCGCTCGCCATCTCCTCGAAGGCGGCGATCGAGGCGCCGACATCGCCCCCGCCGCCGTACTCCTTCGGGAACCCGAGCCCCGTCTGACCGGTCGCGGAGATCTCCAGGAGCACCTCCAGGACCCGCTCCCGGTAGGCGGCCCGGGGCAGCTCCTCGACCTCGTCGAGGAAGTCGGCGCGCTCGATCAGAGACTTGCGTACGTCGGCTCGGATCCCGGCGTAGCGCCCGTCGAGAAGTGAAGTCAGAGCTGCGGCATCGATGGCGTTCACACCGCCACCCTAAGCCCGGA